>DP000238.1:1729547-2045086 GCA_000200715.1 Cenarchaeum symbiosum A | reverse complement strand
GAGTTTTTTGCGTATAATACCTAGATCCGGCGATCTAGGGGGCATGCAGGTCCGGCGGGGGTGCCATCGATGACATTCCTGAGGGGGCCTCCTTGTCGGGCTGTGGGATGCTCGTAAACTTTGCCGATATGGTGATCCCTTCGGTGGTGGAATTGCCCCCGAAGAGCCCCGAGTGGACGAGAACTGTATACGTGCCGGTCTGGTTTATGGGCACGTAGAGGCCTGAGGATACAAGGTCCTTGTTCTGGACGGGGTAAAAGCCGCCCCCCTGGCTGAAAGGCGTGGGGCCCAGCCAGTTGGAGGTAGGCCAGCCGATAAACGGCCCGAATGCCCCTGGAGGGGCGTTTGAATGGACCAGCCTGCCCCGCGGGTCTATGGCGAATATGGAGAGATCCGTATCTGGGTTCTCCCAGGTTATATCGAGTATTCCGGCGTTTATCCTCTCATCTGTTATGTCGAAATAGTACTGTCTCCAGTCGCCTGCCATGTACCTGTTTATCATGTCAAAGGCCCCCATGATGCGGCCGTTCCCGTGCATTACATCATCATCTGCTTTTCCTTCTACGAATACTACAGAATCATATCCGATGGGCGCCTTTACCCCGTATGTGACGGGGATGGATGCCTGTTTATCCTCTGATGAAAAGTTGATGAACCCCTGGTAGGTGCCCGGGCTGTACCCCCAGGGGACTATGATAGTAGCTTTTACCTCGACTGTTCCGCCTGCTGGAATGGTCACGTCGGTTCTTTCCAGCCATACGTCGGACCATTTCTCCCTTGTGTAATAGCTGGCGGATAGCTGATAGTCCATGGTAGTAGAGTTGAGCGGCATCTCGCCTATCCAGTATGAATAGCGCGCTGGAACAGGGTATACCCCCACCAGTGGAACGCCCTCGAACTGTTCGTTAGGATCAGATATTCTAACCTCCTGGACGGTCCCCCATGAGCCGCCCCTGTTGACAAGGGAGAGCTCGCTGCTTGTAACTTTTCCATCCGTATTATTATCCACCCAGTCGTACATGTACAGTGAAGATATCCGTATATCGTTTGCAAATAGGGGATCAGTCATGTTCATAAATTCTCCAAATGGAAAGTTGGCCCCTAGAATGAGAAGGGATGCATCTTTAGGTATCTCTTCAGGTTCCTCAAAGTATGATAATAGATCCGGGTGCTGCCTAATCTGTTCCAGGGGGATATAGTTAGGGATATACGCGTCTGTCCCATTGAGGATGTCGTCTTTTTGCATCATTATTGTAGTCCCGTTGTATACGTCTCTTTTTATCATCTTGATACGCTGGGGCTCTACGTGGATATCCAGGGGCGTATCAGACGGGTTCTCTATGGTAAATGTGGTGCTGCTTCTGGAGCCCGGGTTGATGTGTCCCCCGAACCACGTGGTCTGGGGGTGGTCCGTGTATGGAAGGCGGAAGCGGTCTAAACCTATCGTGCTCTGGTTGAGGGCCTCTATGGGGCCGTCTAGTATCTCTTTTATGTTCAGGTATGAGGCGTCGTTATGGACAATATAGCTGCCCCTGTCCCCTAGTACGAACCTTACCGCTTCATCCACGTTTACGAGGCCCGCACCCTGGACGAACGGATCATTGTTCATGTCGGTGGCTGTCGAGACCAGGATGTTCTTTACGCGGAATGGTGTATGCGGATCTAGCTGGTCGCCCAACGCCTGCATGACTATGGCTGCCGAGCCTGCCACTATGGGGGCGGCCATGCTTGTACCCCCGAACATGGTGTATGGTTCAGCCCTTGTATCCTTGTCTATCTTGGTTACCTGGGAGGGCACAAAGCTGTGCGCCCCTATGCTCATTATCTCAGGTTTTGGGTCGCCTACGGGCCCCGGCCCCCTGCTTGAGAAGCCCGCCAGGTGGTTTGCATGAACGGTGGTATTGCCAAAGCGGGGCTGGTCCTTGAAGGGGCCGTATCCGACGAATACATTATTCGTGGTGGCCCCCACCGATATGGCAAACGGGGCCGAATTGGGAAGGCCCATTGTCCCATAGCCGTGCCCCGAGTTGCCGGCGCTAGTCACTATGAGGACTCCCGGATACGCGGGGTCAAGCGAGCGCGGCGTGGCAAGGGCGCTCTGTATTATGGATAAAAGGTCCAGGCCCGGCGCCTCGCCTATGGATGGAAATGACGATATCCCCCAGCTGTTCGACATGATGTCGGCTCTAGGCTCGCCGGAATACGTCCACTTTGTGCCGTTGCTGTCAAAGCCGGCGGTCCACAAAGATGCGTAGACGGTATCGCCAAACCACAACGCCTTGACCGGGAGTATGGCCGCATCGGGGGCGACTCCTTTGAGGGTGTACTTGTCAGTATTGTTGTATATGTCATATTCCTGTATACCCTTTGAGGATACTGTAGCCGCACTCGATGAGCCGTGGCCTAGAAAGTCCGTCATTATCCCAAAGTATTCCCCATCGGGGTCCATGGGAGGCAGTAGAGTCCCGTTTATCGCCTGGATAATATCGTGTATCTCGGAGGCGCCACCGGTGACACCATATACGTCTAGGACACGGGCGCCCACTGTTCCCGCGCTATAGTCCAGGGTGCCGTCGCCATTATGATCGTATACGAGAAATTCATTGCCCCCTCCTAATACAATGGGATCTTCGTCGGTAAAGTCAAAGTCATAGGCGGGCTTTTCTCCTGCGGGAAGGTCGAACTTTGTGTGGTCTGCCCACGCGGTGGATAGGTCTGGAATTATTGTATCGTATACGCCTGCTTCTTTGGAATCCACCACAAGAACGGGTATCACCTGTAAGCTGGCAAGCGGCCCCGAGATTGACCCCTGGTATATGACGCCCAGCCGGTACATGCCGCTTTCTGATTTTATATAATCGCGCCCGCTAGAGCCTATCTTCATGTTGTCACCAAGTGTCCCGTTGAAGGTGGGCTCGGGGCCGCTCTGCGGGAACAAGGAATTGTATACTAGGACGGTGGTGGCATTGCCGCCCTGGTCTACATCAAGGTATACGCCGGTTTCGTTTCTGAATACTACCGACGTGATGTTCTCGGGGCGATCCCCCTCAAAGTTCTGTATTACCCCGTTTCTGTCTATGTTGGCTGCAAATGTAAGGTTGGTGAGTATTATGCCCTGGCCGTCCGCGTCTAGCATTACAGGTATGTTGTCTTTGTCCCGCGCTACGGCATGGTGCATGTCCGGGTTTGAAAAGTCGACCCCGGTATCTATTATGGCGACTGTGACGCCCCTGCCCGTATAGTTGAGGCTGTTCGAGTATATTGAAGAGGCGATCTCCTGTATGCGGGATCCCTCGGGTGCGTGAAAGTCCAGTCGATAATCAGGGATTACAGAGTATCCTCCGCTGCGAAGAGCAGGGATGTTCTCTTCTCGGAGGACGGCTACGGTGAAAAAGCCGCTATCGGGGTTTGCCGAGCGGGCACCTGGGGGTTCCTGGGCCGGCCCGAATATGACGTATCTTCTGTACGTCTGGGTCTCCTCGAGTACCTCCGGGGGTATGTCCAGTATGCCAGATGACGGGGCCCATTGGGGGGCATCGTATACGATACTCTCTGTAACCATGTCGCCCCCGAGAAATGCCGAGGCACCGCCTATCGAGAGGGGTATCAGGGCCAGCACGGCTGTTATGACTGCCCGCTGCATGGCTAGAGTCGCCTCTGGCCACTATTATATTGTCTGCGGGCTTGAATGCTTTTGGCAGTGTTACAATTTTAAGTCTATTAGGTACGGGTATACTGTGGCGGGAAAGATAATCTCTGTGGCGTCGGCAGTCTGGATAGCTACTGCCACCCTGCACAGGGAGTTCGGGTCGGACAAGACGTTTACCAGAATGGAGATAATCAACAAGACGAAAAGGCAAAAGCTGTGCGATGTGCAGGAGGATACCATACTGGCTACAGTCTCCACCCACTGTGTGGCCAATAGCAGGGCGGCGCCGGCAAGGTACAGGATGCTGTACCGGGTGGGGCCAGGCGACTACAGGCTGTACAGAAAGGGGGACAGGCACCACCCGTCGCGCGCCCTTGGGACACTGGTGCCGAGCTATGAGAGGATTCCGCCTGCGTACAAGCATTTGCTGAAATGGTACGAGAGGGATTACTATGACTTTGAATACAAGAACAAGGTGCTTACAGAAGCCCGCCGCAAGCGGTGAAGCCAGAGCTCAGGGACACAGGGAGATGACAGATATCGCATGCTTGGGTTTTGTGCAGCACAATAAAATAGTGTTGGAAAAACACTAGGGTTTAAGTACGTTGGAGAGAGTTTTGCAGAGATGACAGTCAGGGGTTTGGGTTTTAGACGAGCTCAGTCTTAAACTCGGATGCCTGACTATACGTAAACCAGCCTTGTGTCTGTCCATAGTCAGGTTTAACTACCCCAAAGTTGGGCCCGTAAAACAGGGATATCGAAATTGTCCAAGGTGGTAAACTACGAATATTGCATAAAGGTGCATTATGAGTTCAAAGAAAGTATAGAGGACATGGATATACGTGAGTCACTCATGAACATGGAGGTCGACGTTTCGGATAAAAAAATGAGCTTGAGGAAATTAATGGAGATGGAAATAGTGGAAAACATACATGTCAGGGGATCCCCGAAGGAGACGTATAGGGGACATACCGTGTGGCCTGGAAAAATATTGATACCAGTTTACGACAAAGATTCCTGTAAATCAATATCAGTAGAACTGAAGAGAACCAAAAAAATCTTCAACTATGCCATGGAGATATTTGAAATAAAAATAATTCAACTGAATGTGGATGGGTTTACCAGATCCGAGACATATGAGAATACCGAACTTGTTTGTGGCCCAAGGGCTGTTGCGTCAGAGTGGATCATTCTAGTGGAAGGAAAGTGGGATCTGATGAATCTGAGTAGTGCCGGATACAACAATGTATTGGCATTTGATGGCAGAGATTTGTTTGGTCACCTTGATAAAATCATTGATATATGTAAGAGTAAGGCTCATGTGATGGCCCTAGTTGAGAACAACTCTGATGGAAAGCAGTACGAAAAAATTTTGAAGAAATATGAGATAGTCGATGCGCATACATGGCGGAAATCTAGTAAGGTGGGGGATCTCACTACGACGGAAATACATAAAAAAGTAGAACCCATTGCAAAAAAATTCAGGAAGAAGCTGGGCATTAGAAAATCTACAGACAAGATGCCCCGGGAGATACCCATGGAGGATTTCTGGTCGGAGATCAGTTCTGATAAAGCTAATATCATACGTTATCTTTGGAAGTCATACGTTCGGGCATTTATCGCCTCGTATAGTGCATACCGTAGAGTGCCTTTTCTTAATCGCATTCGACGTTACATTCTATGGAACTACTGGAAGTGGGCGTTCATATGTGAAAATGAACAACCCACGAGAAATGACTTGCCAAGATTATTTCGATGCAAAAATCGCAAATACTGGTATTGCGCATCTGGTATATGCTGCACGATAATAGGCATTGTATCCCTTGCGTGGCCCGGCATTAGTCTTGCTTACTACGAATCTGATGCAATGTTGATGATAAATGCAGAGATATTAGTAACTACATTGGCCGTAACCCTTGGAGCCACACTTCTCGGTATGCAGTTCCGTGCGCAGTCGTATACCATGCTTGCAATGCTGCAACAATTACAAAATAAGGTAGTACACGGATTTATTGTTTTTTTTATATTTCTTATAGTGATTAGCATGATTCTATCTATATACCCATCAGAGATAACCGGAATACTCATTCCGTATGTATTATTGGGTTCCATGTTCTCCATGTTCTATCTTGCAGGATATGTCTATTACATGATAGAGAAGCTACAACCTCTACAGATGATGGATACGGTAACAACTGAAATGACAATTGCAAAAAAAGAATCTGCCGTTGGCGTCATGATGTTTATAACTTGGTATCGAAAAAGGGCGAATTTCAATGTTAAATCAATAATAGAGAGGTATTCTCGCAAAAAACAGGCACACTATAAATTAGCAGAAGATAATCTTAGAGNAAAAATTTGCTGTCTGGGAGCAAATAATGTTACGGGCATCAGAGATGGATAATATCATATTGTTTAAGAAAGGCCYTGAAAGCATTATAGAATTGCGTAATAAGTCACCACACGATGATGATATGGAATTTTTAATTAAAAATAAGATTTTTGATGGGAAGGAGCTGATCAGCGGGTGTCTGGGATAATATGGGATATCAAATATATGAGCTAACCGAAGAAGAGTTTCAACATATTAGTGATCCAGAACATTCAACCAAATTGAATGATAACATTTCAAGAACACATGAAGAATTAGTAAGTCGCTTAAAGAAATATGAATCTAACATGTATAAAATGGATTTCAAGTTGTTCGTGCAAAATATAGTGCTAACTGATCTAGACGAGAGTTTAAGAAAATTTGACAGTAATGTATCTCTGTCCCATATACTCTCTGAGTTAGAAGGGGAGGTTGATAGATGGGTTATGGAGTATGAAAAAGAATTTGCTAATGTTGAGAGGTCCGACATAGATCCTGGAAAAGAAGTCATAAACATTCCTCATAAAAAGATAGCGGCGATAGAAGAATTCCTGAGTAAGTTTGGCAATTCTGAAGAAGAACTCATGAGGTGGATACTAACCGGTGGCACTCCAGATATTTTTATGATGACAACAATTCTACAGGTGAGAAAAAAGATAGACGAGGGTAAAATTGAGCTAGAGAAGAATAGGCTAGAACATAGCAATAAGAGTATAAGTTTCATAGCTGATATGCTAAGAATGCTTGAAGAAATAAAGTCCGAGTTAAAACCAATATACGATAATATGGATAGAATCACGGCAAGTATGACTTTAATTCGCATGTTGGCAGAAGAAGCGTTGAAAGAGAAATATGATTTAATCACCCATTATGAAGAGTTGACGCGACACGAAGAACAATCCCCGGTACATCGTAGAAATCAAATAAATGATATCCTGCATAAAATTAAGAGAAGTATAGAGGATAAATCTTATTCACTGATCAATATATCTTTGTTAGATGACGATTTTTACTTCAATTACATCCGGGAGGTAATGCTGTCATGTGTACGACATGATCGAGATCAATGCACTGATATATTCGTAAAGAAGTTCCTCGACGAGGATGTTCAAATTCTACAACGAAGAAGAGATCATCGTGGTATCCGTGGAATTGCCTGGTTCCAGGTTTGGTTGGATATGATGAAAACAGGTATACTCCACAAGAGAGACCATATGATAGAAAGCAGCATGAGATATCTAGATAAGAGGTTTCATTACTGGGAAGAGACTAACTCGGAATGGAACATGTCGTTCTATCACGATTTGATAGCATCGCTAGCACATGAATCTATGGACAAAAGAATCGGAACTAATGAGAAATATCTTCTATATTACATGCAATTTTTTTCCAAATATATGTTCCCCGAAGAGAGAAGACAATCTGATGTTAAAAATAGGACAGAAACTATAGTCATTAACCGATTATTACCACATCGTGCTACAATGGGACACTATACGCCATCAGATACATGGTCTGTTATAATGCGAAGAGCGTTTGCAGAAAAAAATACAGTTGTATTTGAACATGGATTAAAAGCAATAAAAGTTCGTCTTCAACGTATAGAAAATAAAATGGATTATACATCTTTGATTGAAATATTGACAAACATAATGAAACACGTCATGGCAGTTTCCCCACGTATGATGACCGTGACAAATGAGGATTGCGAAGAATATTCGGATAAATGGACCACTGGGTACATCTCTCAATTTCTTGAATTTTTTACGGATGACGCCTACGTCTGGTTGTTTGCAGACACACGCATAACCTCATTGTGGTTATCAGGAATGGAAAGAATGGTTCAGTATCGTGAGAACAGAATTGTTATACATTGCCTTAGTAATATACGTGAACGCCTGAATCAGCTGCAAATAGACGGGACTGGTTATGACGAAGTCCTCCACTGGCCAAAAACATCGAGTTATACCATGGCTAGATTGGATGAAGTCATAACGCAACTTGAAACTCTTACACATACAGGAAATTTTGATAAGTTTGTATGGGAGGGCGTAATGCCATTCTTGAATTCGTTAAGCAAAGAATTCTTAGTTTCTATACTTCGTTTTTGGATAAGAGAGCATTATAGGAAACCTAATGCACGCTTCCCAATGGAGGAAAAGGATATTAGTCAGAATTGGAAAGAGGGCATGTTTGAGCTTGCTCGTAGATCAAGATACAATATGGAAATAGAACGCACTGGTGATGCATTATACAATTTTTCCGATGGGAAAATTCGCAATATGTTACAAGTCATTCGTGAATCATCAAGTTATCTACTGCCGAATCACTCCAGCGAAGAAACCGAGCAAGCATTGATACGAATGGAGAACCTGATAGATACTCTTGCATTAAACTAAGTTTTACCAATGAGCTTGTTGCATAATCATGCCTAATTAAGAGTCTAGGTGTCATTTTTGCGCCAAAAAATATTTGGATCAGTAGATTCCGACCCCCGTAATGGAGAAGCCTGTCGGGTACAACTACAGCCTCGTCGATAGAGTTGTCGGCCTGATGAACGACGTTTACAAGCCGAACTGGGACGAGAAATTGGCCGGGATGAACCAGTGCAAGGAGGGCAGGCCATACCGCCATCCTGACGGGCTCATCCTGTCGCTAGCCAAGGTGAAGGTATTACTGAGAATGACGTACCGCACCACCATGGTCTTTCTCAAGAACCATCTGCTTGGCAGGAGTACGAACTATATGACAATATACAGGTGTATATGCCACCTGCATGCCAAGGTCCTCCGGATCGAGCCGGGAATGAAGATAGTCTTTGTAGTGGACAGTAGCGGCCTGCGTGTCGAGCATGGCGCGAATGGCTGCGTGCAAAACACGGCAAGGGCAACAAGAGGGCGTTCATCAAGCTGCACATCGGGGCCGACCCGGACACGGGCATGATCGCGACCTGTGTGATTACCGAAGACACGGTCCACGATTCACAGTGCATGGAGGAGCATGTAGAACAGGTTGGGAGGAGCCTCCGAGATGGACGAGGTGCTGGTAGACGGCGGCTACGATACCAACGGGGTCTTTCAGATGCTCTATGACAAGGACATAAAACCCGTGATCTGGGTTAGGATAAACTCAAGATCAGACACGGGCTGCCACGTCAGTCAGCTCGTGGTTAAGGCCCAAGTGAGCCGGTACGAGAAGTGGAAGAAAGATACGGCCGCAGGACGGCCGTGGAGAGGATGTTTGCGGTGTTCAAGATAGTATTCGGTGAGGCCGAGCAGGCCAAGAAGGTAGAGAACATCATGCGAGAGATCCTGATCAATGTGTTGGCCTTCAACCAGTTTGTGGTCATCCATACATGTTGTATGGGGGAGATGATACTACACTGACCTTTTAGCCGAGTCATGCAACAATCTCAAACTAAATGATAGTTATGAATGCAGAATAACCGTGGAATGAATAGAATAACCCAGCTATTACATGCTGTGTATTAATGATCCTGTCTAAATAAACAGTGGTATAATCATGGCAATCTGCTATTCTTACGATAATGACGATAATGGTCGCAGGAGGGGTGACGTTCGCGTTCCCGCCTGCGATACCGGCATACGCACAGAGCACAGAAAACCTGTTCGTATCGGCAGCCAATCCCGACTTTGAGAACAGCTTTGCTGGCCCGATGGTCATCGAGGGTTGTTTGTCAATGATCCCGATCTGGAAGGAAACTGACGAAAAGGAGACAGAGCCTGATGTTACAGTCAACGGCCAGATACTGAGAATGGTCCAGGCGACTGACGGTAACTGGTATGCATACTTTGCAGAAACAACCATGGCTCTTAGAGCAGATGAGATGGCTAATGATATTGGTACTGATGGCATAGGTCTTGACTTCGGTAAGGCCTGTACTGCGGCATCATCTGGGAAATACGAAGACAGTGATGGTGTATTCTTCCAAGGTTCAGGCATAACGGGTGCATCGGATGGTGTACTTGGTACTTGTGATCTAACTGGGGGGAACTATGGAACAGACGATGTAATGAATGTGATACGTGAGGATAAAGATGAGACTGAAGCATTCGGTGCCCCAGTCACTGTGACCCCAGGCCAAATTGGCGTAGGGGATAATGAATTCCCTGCAATCCAACTCTACGACTTTGCTGTTGACGGCGACGTTGATGTAATATACAACAAAGGCGGCGGCGTCCAGCAGGTTACCCTGAAATATCTGGATGACACCGGCGATCTTGTATCGTGGAGTGCGGACAGGTCTGAATACCCTCTGGGTGCACACGTGCATGTCACAATAAACGACATGCAGCTCAACATCGACCCGACAGACGAGGATTCTTGGACTTTTGGTACTGCTGAAGATAACGAGGCTACATACTACCAGATCTTTGACGAAAATGGAGAATTCGCTCCCATGGTGGAGGATGGCAATAGTGGAAACACGATTCCTCTAACCACAATCGACGTAGGTCCCCTCAACTTTGAGGACAATGGCGTATTGGAAGTCAATATTAACACGCAGGATGCAGATAACGTTGTACTAAGAGTCACAGACAATGATGACCAAGTACTTGACGATAATGGTAGACTCAATGGTGTTATGGTTCCAATAACGTTTACAGAGACGCAGTCAAACTCCGGCATATTCAAGAACACTGACGAGGGAGACTCTGCAAACATCAGGATTACCGATGAAGCGCGCAGGGGAACCACTGCCACAGTCGAGTACAACGAAGTGGCAGGCTCCGTGGTCGTTTCCAACTTCTTTGCCTCCGTAGACATAGACGAGGAGCACGTGGGCGGTACCTGGAACTCCGGAGAGGAGATCCATGTGACGATTACCGACCAGGATGCAAACAAGAACTCGCTTGTAGACGAGGACTTTGACCTGTATGAACCCGATGTTCTACTGATTCCTTCGGTCAGGATAGGCAGCCCGATTTACCGGCGCCGACCTGATTGAGGGCACTGTTCAGGCTCTAGTAGACAGGCCGAATGACGGTGCACCACCCGATGTGGGAGCAATAACACCGGGCATGACTATCAGCGGCGTCACGTTCCATACCAGTTCTGATCTTGATGGTATAACCGTTACAGGCGGCGTTCAGGATTCGCTCCAATGGGTGGCGGATCACGACTGTGCCGATCTTGCGGCTAGCGGCTTCTGTGTAGAGGCCTTTAGTGACAGGATCAGGATAAACCTCACTGAAAATGTACAGTTTGGCATCGGTATGGGCACGGCTCTCAGTCCCTCAATGCCGAATACGGCAGAGATAGGGTTCACGTTTGATCGCGATATCAAGGACGACATAGTGAATAACTGGCTGAGGAACGGCACGGACAACACGGAAGCTGATGCAAAGTTCCACTACCTCAACTATGACCTCAGGGCGTTTGAGCTCTTGGGCGACGACGGCAAGAACTTTGCAGACAGTGATAACATCGAGATCATCATAGCCGGTACTGGAACAGGCCACAGTGCTGAAACAGATACCCACTATCTTGAAGATCAGGATGACTTTGCGGGACTGGTCAGTCTAGAGAAGGGAAATGAGAACTCAGGTCTCTCTAACGGGCGTCACATAACGACATCCTTGAATAATGCAACGGGCAACCTGCACGTGCACTTTACTATAGAGGGCATTGGTACACCTACCTTGGACAAGGGAGAGTACCCAGTAGCGGTAGACTTGTTCAGGTTCGGCCAGACAGGCGACGGCGATGACTCTGCCGACAGATACAACGATGCCATATACAGGATCGAACTCGAGGAGAGCGGCGACAATACCGGCGCCTTTGAAGGCAGCATGGAGTATATCATGCTCAACCAGATCAACGTCAACCAGTCAGGCACATACGAAGCAATCTCCCCGGTCGACGATGAGGTAGAACTCATAGTCCACGAGGACCTTACCGACGAGGATTCCGTCAGGGTCAACTACCTTGATCTTGGCGGGGACGGTGTATCCACCCAGGTCGCAGACCAGGTGGCGGCACCGACCCACTCGGGCTCGGTAACCTTTGATGCTGACAACTACAAGGTCGCAGACACTGTAACGGTGACGGTAGACGATCCGGATCTCAACATAGACGTAGAGACGATAGATGTCTTTACCGTGGTCCGATACGATCTTGATGAGGATACTGTTCTGGATACTAGCACCTCTCCTAACAGGAGGATACTTGTAGAAGCCGCAGTAGATACTGTGGGCGAGCGGGATTACGGTGTGAACAGCAAGGACGAGCCCTTTGGCCGACTGCTGGACATCACGTTTGACGACGAAAGATGGACTGAGACCAACAATTGTGATCTGTCCGGAATTGACACGGGTCTTGCTTCAACCGGCTTTACACTAAAAGAGACGGCGGCAGATTCAGGCCTGTTCACTGGCGACTTCCAGATACCGACACTGTACTGTCCAGCGGAACCACGCCCCGGAGAAGAGTTTGGAGCGACAACCACAGGCACTGACATGGAGGTCAACTATGTTGACTACCGTGACGCGTCTGGCGAGATAATCGAGGTAGGCGACAGTGTGGGGCTCAGGGCCAATACAGGCTCTGTAAGCCTTGACAGGACAGTCTACCCGGTTCCGTTCGGAGCTGACTTTAGAGGCGAGTTCAACTTCCCAATACATGCTGAAGGACAAATCTCTCCCATTGAAGACCCCAGTAACTACCTTCCTGAAGGAGTTCTTACCATACATGCCCGGATAAACGATCCGGACTTTGACGTATCTGCAAGTGGTGAGGATAAAATTTCAATAACAACCAACAGGAATGACAGTGACACTAATCGCGATGGCAGCAATATTGATGGCATTGACTTCAACAATGACGAGATAGTCGACATGGACGATGGTGCCCACGGCCCTGTATTATTCACAATATCCAGGGGCGGCAACACCGTATACCATGCAACAGCCGGCGGACCCGTGGCTATGGAAGAGACTGAGGAAATAGCGGATAACGCAATCAACCAGCGGCTTTCAAACTTCGCGATTGGAGACACTGTCTTGCCTCAAGAGACTGGTCCAATAAACGAGATTGCCCCAGATGCGGGCATCTTCGAGGTGGACCTTGAGATCGCCCACGATGACGGCCCCGATGGCATGCTGATGCAGGGAGACATACTCACAGTAGAGTATACCGACCCGACAGATGCATCAGGTGACCCGAATACAGTAACCGACTCTGCAACCTTTGACCTCAGAAACGGTGTGCTCCAGTCCGACAAGTCAGTCTACATCATAGGCAGTGACATGATCATTACCCTGATAGAGCCTGACTTTGACTTGGACAACGATGCCGCAGAGACGTACCCGCTGACCCTCATAGAATGGGATTCCGATGCGGGTTCGGCCACTCTGGGCGATTCCGGCGAGGGCTTTGATCCCGAGCCATCCGATCTCAGGGAGACCGGTGACAGCACTGGCATATTCCAGTCCGTCATCGAGATCCCCGAGCAGATCTTTGAAGGCAACGTAAACGGAGATCGTATAGAGAGAGGCGAGGAAGTCGAGCTCGAATACACCGACTGGGGGCCCTCAGGGGCTGACTATGTCGGTGAAGAGGACGAGGACATCAACCTGACGATATTCACATCTAACTTTGGCGCCACCATCGAACTGGACCAGAAGGTCTACACGTGGACGGACAAGGTGTACATTACCATAGTCGCACCCGACCACAACTTTGATGACGACCTGATAGACGAGATTGGCGAGACCAACCTGGACGAGATTACGGTCTCTACCAGGGAGGCCGACCTTGACATGTACAAGCTTGACGAGACAGGACCCGATACAGGCATATTCACGGGCGAAGTGATCCTCACAGGGTTTAGATTCGACGTGGATGGCGACTTCGACACAGGAGATGACAGCGGCTTCGACACTGTTCCACGTACCGGGGGCACCGGGCCGACAGACGGCTTTTTGGAGACAAGCGAGGATGACGGGCTTACCGTCTCCTTCGAGTTCTCTGAAGACGAGACTGTCGTAGGCTCGGCGCTTATCCGCTGGAACATCGGCGAGGCACAGTGGCTCGAAGCAGCATACCCGGCGACTGGAACAGGCGTGGTCCGCATTGTGGACCCCGACTTGAACCTGAACCCGGAGGCTGTCGACAACCTTGAAGTTGACGTATGGTCAGACTCTGACGCGGGAGGCATTCAGCTTACCGTAACAGAGACCAACGAGGCCACCGGCATATTCGAGGGAACTGTCTCTTTCACTGTCAACGACCAGTCATCAGGCCACAGGCTCTATGTCGCCGAAGGCGACACTGTGACTGCAAGGTATGAGGACAATACTCTTCCGGATCCATTCACTACCGCGGACAACCTCGACATCACGGGCACTGCCATCATAGGCACGATAGTACCACCTCTTGAGAGAGTGGATATCATCGATGCCAGACTGGTAGACTCGTTTGGCGGGGCACTGACTACCGTGGCAGTCGATCAACAGGTACAGATCACAGCCGATCTGGCAAGCGGCCAGGACAGGGACCAGACATTTGCGTACCTGCTCCAGGTCCAGGATGCCAACGGCGTGACAGTATCACTTGCATGGATCACAGGATCGCTCGCGGCTGGACAGTCGTTCAGCCCGGCGCTATCCTGGATACCTGAAGAAGCAGGCTCGTATACGGCAACCATATTCGTCTGGGAATCAGTTGACAACCCAACGGCGCTATCCGCGCCAGCAACGGTCCAGATAACAGTAGCGTAAGACTAGAAAGTTCACATTATCTTTCTTTTTTTTATTTTGACTAGACACCAGCGTATGCTGCGCACCCTGTAGGTTGCTGTCCAATACGATTATAGCTTTTACACAGCCATCACTAGATTTTCATGGTGGCATATGGCAGCCTCCGACAGCTACCTGTTCTCAGAGGTGAAAAGACCCGAACTATATACCGCAGTAAAAACCGGGAGTTGACCAGAGTCTAATTTTGAATTATGGAAAAAGGAGAGGAAAGTCGGCCAATGGGCCGTGTGCGGATAGGGAATTGTCGTGGTGTAGGGGCTCTCGTCCCAGTACTCTTCAAGGGAGCCCCACCGGTCTGGTTTTCCTCCTCCGTTGTGAATACAGTCTTTCCTGTAGACTGCTACCGCGACAGATTAAGTAATATACCGTTTAATTATTTAAATGTTTAGATGTCAACCTAGTGATCTATTGTCCCGTAATTAGGTTCGTCAGTCATTGATGTCCTCCCCCATCCAGCGAGTGGGTCTAGTCGTGCCTGCCCCGAACATGCCCATCAACATCCGCGTCCAGGGCCTTTTTGAAGTCGTCGTACTGGTCATATTCCAGGACCGATGGCTTTGCTATCCTGTCCTCGTATGCGCGCCCCTCCTTTTGATGTTGTATGATGCAGGGTCGGCCTTGGACTTGTTCGTATACTGCTCACAGTACTAGAAGTGGCTCTGTATAGTGTGAGACACCTGTGGTGGCTTATGTTGTACGCCTACAGCGGGTGCGAGAAAGAACCGAGCGTAGATGCATGCCCAAGTTTGATGTAGCAGTTGGTGCAGGCTGGATGAGGGGCACAGTCAGTATCCGGGGGATTAACGACTCGACACGGCGACAGACCAGATAGGGCATAATCAACGAGGGCAGATCTTAGCCGCGGCTGTAAAAATTGAGACCTCCCAAGCACAGCTTTCGCAGTAGGAATCATGCATGAGTTTTATTGTGCAACTGACTGTGTCATACATGCACAAGACCACCGTCATCAAAATCGGCATCATTGTGGCCGTGGTCGGCGTTGCATACATGGCATTCAATATAGCATCCAACTATGAGAACGGGAGGGAGCCGGAGCTTGGGGAGCGCGTCACATACTATGTGATACTAGTGGCCGGGCTTTTCATAGTGATGTTGGGGGCCACGCGTGATGAAAAACCGCATACATGATATTTGTCCCAGGACTGGCTAAAACTACCACCATATCATAACTTGTTCGCCTCAAATCTATCGTGTCTTCTCCGCTGTTGAATGCAGAGTGCCAAACACCTGGTGATCGGGAGGTGTGAAAGATTGTAGAATAGGCCGAGCACATCGCGCTGCATGAATCAAGTTTTAATCAAAATAAAAAAAAGAAAGATAATGTGAACTTTCTAGTCTTACGCTACTGTTATCTGGACCGTTGCTGGCGCGGATAGCGCCGTTGGGTTGTCAACTGATTCCCAGACGAATATGGTTGCCGTATACGAGCCTGCTTCCTCGGGTATCCAGGATAGCGCCGGGCTGAACGACTGTCCAGCCGCGAGCGATCCTGTGATCCATGCAAGTGATACTGTCACGCCGTTGGCATCCTGGACCTGGAGCAGGTACGCAAATGTCTGGTCCCTGTCCTGGCCGCTTGCCAGATCGGCTGTGATCTGTACCTGTTGATCGACTGCCACGGTAGTCAGTGCCCCGCCAAACGAGTCTACCAGTCTGGCATCGATGATATCCACTCTCTCAAGAGGTGGTACTATCGTGCCTATGATGGCAGTGCCCGTGATGTCGAGGTTGTCCGCGGTAGTGAATGGATCCGGAAGAGTATTGTCCTCATACCTTGCAGTCACAGTGTCGCCTTCGGCGACATAGAGCCTGTGGCCTGATGACTGATCATTGACAGTGAAAGAGACAGTTCCTTCGAATATGCCGGTGGCCTCGTTGGTCTCTGTTACAGTAAGCTGAATGCCTCCTGCGTCAGAGTCTGACCATACGTCAACTTCAAGGTTGTCGACAGCCTCCGGGTTCAGGTTCAGGTCTGGGTCCACAACGCGGACCACGCCTGTGCCTGTTGCCGGATATGCTGCCTCCAGCCACTGTGCTTCGCCGATGTTCCAGCGGATAAGCGCCGAGCCTACGACAGTCTCGTCTTCAGAGAACTCAAAGGAGACGGTAAGGCCGTCATCCTCGCTGGTCTCCAAAAAGCCGTCTGTCGGTCCGCCGCCTCCGGTACGTGGAACAGTATCAAAGCCGCTGTTATCGCCTGTGCCAAAGTCGCCATCCACGTCGAATCTAAACCCTGTGAGGATCACTTCACCCGTGAATATGCCTGTATCAGGTCCTGTCTCGTCAAGCTTATAGTTGTCAAGGTCTGCCTCCCTGGTAGAGACCGTAATCTCGTCCAGGTTGGTCTCGCCAATCTCGTCTATCAGGTCGTCATCAAAGTTGTGGTCGGGTGCAACTATGGTAATGTACACCTTGTCCGTCCACGTGTAGACCTTCTGGTCCAGCTCGATGGTCGCGCCAAAGTTGGATGTGAATATCGTCAGGTTGATGTCCTCGTCCTCTTCACCGACAAAGTCGGCCCCAGAGGGCCCCCAGTCGGTGTATTCGAGTTCTACCTCTTCGCCTCTCTCAATCCTGTCATTCTCGACCTCTTCTGGGATCTCTATAACAGACTGGAATATGCCAGTGCTGTCACCGGTCTCCCTGAGATCGGATGGCTCGGGATCAAAGTCCTCTTCGTTGCTGCCAAGAGTGGCCGAACCCGCGTCAGAATCCCATTCTATGAGGGTGAGCGGGTAGGTCTCTGCTGCATCGTTGTCCAGGTCAAAGTCAGGCTCTATCAGGGTAATGATCATGTCACTGCCTATGATGTAGACCGACTTGTCGGACTGGAGAACGCCGTTTCTGAGGTCAAAGGTTGCGGAATCGGTTACGGTATTCGGGTCACCTGATGCGTCTGTCGGGTCGGTATACTCTACTGTGAGTATGTCTCCCTGCAGTAGCATGCCATCGGGGCCGTCATTCCAGGCTATCTCGAGGTCCACCTCGAAGATGCCCGCATCTGGGGCAATCTCGTTTATTGGACCAAGTTCCTGGGGTAGAACGGCGTTAGACGGAGCTAGTTCAGGCTCAAAAACGTTTGACATATCATCAGCGAGAGCTACGGCTTCCCGAGCATCGGGAGCACCTGCGGTTGCATGGTATACGGTATTGCCGCCCCTGGATATGGTGAATAATACAGGGCCGTGTGGACCGTTGTCCATGTCTACTGTGCCGTCACTGTTAAAGTCAATACCATCGTCGTCATCGCCATCACTATTATCCCTGTTTCCGTCGTTCCTGTTGGTTGTTATTGCAATGTTATCCTCACCGCTTGCTGATACGTCAAAGTCCGGATCGTTTATCCGGGCATGTATGGTAAGAACTCCTTCAGGAAGGAAGTTATTGGGGTTAATCTCGTTATTGGGGAGAAGGATTTGTCCTTCAGCATGTATTGGGAAGTTGAACTCACCGTCGAGGTGACCGCCAAATGGAACCGGGTAGACAGTCCTGTCAAGGCTTACAGAGCCGGTATTGGCCCTGAGCCCCACACTGTCGCCTACCTCGATTATCTCACCAGACGCGTCACGATAGTCGACATAGTTGACTTCCATGTCAGTACCAGTGGTCGTGACTCCATCTTCATCGCCAAAGTCCGGGTCTGCGGGACAATATCGTGTCGGTATCTGGAAGTCTCCGGTAAACAGACCTGAATCGGCGGCCGTCTCCTTGAGTGTAAAGCCGGTCGCGGCAAGACCGCGATCGACTCCGTCTTCAAGCGTACATGCCGCATTAGGTTCGTCACCAACATTGGCCTCTGTCCATATCTCGTCGTCAAACGTGATGTCCAGCAGGCGCCCAAAGGGCTCGTTCTTGCTGTTCATTCCGTAGCCGGCAGCGCCGACTGCATCCTGTGCATCGTCTGCCTCATTTACAACTGTGAAGACATCTATGGTCTCTACGTCTATGTTGAGATCAGGATCGTCTACCGTCACTGTGACGGTATCTGCAACCTTGTAGTTGTCAGCATCAAAGGATACCGAACCCGAGTGGGTTGGTGCCGCCACCTGGTCTGCGACCTGGGTGGATACACCGTCCCCGCCGAGGTCAAGGTAGTTGACTCTGACGGAATCCTCGTCGGTAAGGTCCTCGTGGACAATGAGCTCTACCTCATCGTCTACCGGGGAGATTGCCTCGTACGTCACTGTATCGTTTACATTGATCTGGTTAAGCATGATATACTCCATGCTGCCTTCAAAGGCACCTGTATTGTCGCCGCTCTCTTCGAGTTCGATCCTGTATATGGCATCGTTGAACCTGTCATCGAAGTCGTCTCCGTCGCCTGTCTGGCCGAACCTGAACAAGTCTACTGCTACTGGATACTCTCCCGCATCCAAGATAGGTGTACCAATGCCCTCTATGGTAAAGTGCACGTGCAGGTTGCCAATTGCATCCGCCAAGGATGTCGTTATGTGGCGATCCATAGTTTCAGGATCGGCATTTGAGTTCCTGTTTGCCTCATCGAGGCTGACCAGTCCTGCAAAGTCGTCCTGACCTTCAAGATAGTGTGTTGCGTCATTAGCACCGTGGCCTGTCCAAGTGCCGCCTATGATGATTTCTATATCTCCACCTGCAAAGTTCTCATCAGCGTCGTCGCTTGATAGCTCAAACGCCCTGAGGTCATAGTTGAGGTAGTGATACTTTGCATCATCAGTGCCGTTGACCAGCCATTTCTCCACTATGTCTCCTGTGACATTGCGATCAAATGTGAACCCTATCTCTGCCGTATCCTGAGGTGAGGGGTCGCTGGCACCTATGCCGAACTGTGTATCCTTGGAGAGGTTTATCCTGATCCTGTCGCTAAAGGCCTCTACACAGAAATCATTACCTACAAGATTGGCACAGTCATGATCCTCTGTCGAGTTGAGCGAGTCCTGAGTGCCTGTAACCGTATTAGCTGCACTCACGACCGTAGGGAGGACTTGATCAAGAGTAGAGCTGGTGTGGAACGTGATGCCACTAACACTCTGCATGCCGCTCATAGCTAGCACAGTGCCCTCAATCAAGTCGGCTCCGGTAATCGGGTCGCCTATCCTGACAGAAGGTACCAGTGCCACATCGGGATCATACAGGTCAAAGTCCTCGTCTACAAGCGAGTTCTTGTTTGCATCCTGGTCGGTAACCGTCACATGGATCTCCTCGCCGGAGTTCCAAGTGCCGCCCACGTGATCCTCGTCTATCTCTATGGAGCCAAAGAAGTTGGAGACTACTACAGAGCCTGCCACTTCATTGTACTCGACTGTAGCGGTGGTTCCCCTGCTCGCATTATCGGTAATCCGGATGTTTGCAGAGTCTCCCTCGTCAGTGTTCTTGAATATGCCGGAGTTTGACTGCGTCTCTGTAAACGTTATTTGAAGGCCGAGAGAGTCGAAGGGCACACTGTCAGTCATGCCAAGTATTTGGTCATCATTGTCGCTTACTGTTAGAACATCTGTACCCTGCGTCTTGGGATTGACTTCCAATACACCATTGTCCTCAAAGTTGAGTGGACCCACGTCGATTGGGGTTAGTTGGTTAATGTTGTTTCTAACTGGTATCTCAGTGTATGGAGCAAAATCGCCATTTTCGTCAAAGATCTGATAGTATGTACGTGTGTCATCCTCGGTAGCGTCAAAAGTCCAAGAATCCTCGTCTGTCGGATCAATGTTCAGTTGGATGTCGTTTATTGTGACATGTACGTGTGCATCCAGAGGATATTCGGATCTGTCTGGACTCCACGATACAAGATCACCCATATCATCTAGATATTTCAGGTCGATCTGCTGAACTCCGCCACCCCTGTTGAACTTTACCTCGACGTCTCCATCTACCGTAAAGTCATACAGCTGGATAGCAGGGAATTCGTTAGACAGAACGTTGATCTGTCCCCTTGTCACACCTGGTACTGGAACGTCGTTAGCGGTTGGAAGCTTCTCCTCTCTTATCACTGTCATGTTATCATGTTCGACGGTATCTTCATTACCAAAGAGGTTTGAAGTAGTTAGATCGGTCTCATCACAGTTCACAAGATCGTACTGAAAGAATACACCGTCAGTATCCTGATAGCGTTTAAGCGTCTTGATCAACTCACTGTTTTCTGAACACATCTTCCCAAAGTCCAAACCGGTACCATTGATGCCCACCATATTATCAGCTCTTGTTGCCATAGTCTGATCTGCAAAGTATGCATACCAGTTGCCGTCTGTCGCCTGGACCATTGTCAGGTCCTGGCCATTGACGGTAACGTCTGGCTCGCTTTCTGCCTCGTCTATCTCTTTGAGATCCGGATCATTGACAATAACCTCGATGACCATCGGGCCAGCAAAGCTGTTCTCAAAGTCGGGATTGGCTGCCGATACGAACAGGTACTCTGCTGAGCTTTGTGCGTATGCCGGTATCGCAGGCGGGAACGCGAACGTCACCCCTCCTGCGACCATTATCGTCATTATCGTAAGACTAGTTATTTTTCGTCCTAGTTTGTTGTTCATATTATTGTCATTTGCTCTCGATTGTGAGTATAAAAGGCTAATGAACAAATGGTACAGCCTTCTAGGCACGAATTGGGCCTTTGGAGGCCTGCCAGGTGTGAATAGGCCCTGTGTACCATGCCTGAATATGCTATGTCCTGCTCTGTTAAAAACACTGGGATCGGCGTACAGTGTAGCGATCTGAGGTCTTCTGAGGAGCCAAGTAGTGTGAACGACGTAAACCTTGCCGTATTGTCTACTAGCGTCTGTGCCAAGCAGACCAAGAGTAGATCTCTTAGTCTCAAGATTGATCAGATGGAAAAGAGTATTGAGGCAGATAAGAACAGTCAGGGTAGGCCGGATGGGAGCTCGACAGGCCTGCCGAAATGGCAAGGATCCATCCTGCAGGTCCAGAGATTGTTTGTTGTGAATTAGACGTCCTGTGGAATCCCTGCATCATTTGGACTCAGACAAGTTATATCCTAATGCCCACAGGTGCGAGCTAATTGTACCGCGGCATGATTATCTTGATACTAGCATTGGCTGCCGTGCATAACACAGGAATGGTCATGGGGGAGGACGGCAATCAATCAGAAGTGATGACATCGGTTGCACAGGTAGAAGGTATGTTGGGATGGTGGGAGAAAGCTATCACTGCATCACCTTTATTTGCAGTAATAGTTGCGGCAGGAGCGGCATCTGCCACAGGATATTACGTAATGCATCTCAAGAGAGATATTACTGCCCGCATAAGACCCATTATTGGTCGGGATGTTTTTTCAGAGAATGAGTCTCCATTCAGAACAACCGATGGTAAAGTAGAGATAAGACTGAGAAACTATGGGTCCATTCCGGCCGTGAATATTGAAACAGTTTTTTTAGTTTTCAAGGAGCCCAAACATTTTTTGATAGACTACATGCACACTTTTGATGTAATCATGATTAAGGCGATAGCAACTAGTGCGGAAGAGGAAATGAATAGGAAAATACTTCAGTTGGAAGCAAAACCTACATCCACAGATGTGAAGAGTAAATGGCGAGGGATAAAAACAGAGGCAATGAATATGATTGATGAAGCTGATCGTATACGCAAGAAAAATATACAGTTAAAAGAAAAAATATGGCGGCGTAATGATGTAAAAGATCTAAGACAAAGAGCAGATGATCTTAGAAATCGCGCGATGCGAGAAGCAAAAAATGCAGAGGAAGTTACAATAGGCAATGTGGGAAATAACGACAAAGATACTCAAAACATAAACTCATTGGGAGTCAACGAGAGCGTTAGTTATGGTAGGAAAATAGAAATGAGGTGGGGTAGAGACGAATTCGTAAAAAGTGGTTATTATTTTAAACTATTTATAGAATATAAACATCTTAACAATTGTAAGAAAAAATATCATTATTTTTTAGAAGGCAAAATCGATAATCATGATGAATTTTTTGACAATAGTATAATGAATTGACACTAAGTCCTGTCAAATATATTTAGCAATATCAGATACAATCAGTACGTACACGTTATACAGCACAATGAACGTGACGTTAAATGCTATTTTCCTCCACCTGCTGTTAGTTCCAATGTCACCTGTAGGTGTTATATCCCCACGCCGTTTTACTTACCCGGTCGGCTTTCCCCTGTAAGCAGGCATGATCACTCCAAATCATCCATGGCGCCATCCGCCCACGGCCCCTCCCCTGCTTTCTGCTCCCATTCGATGTACGAGTTGCTTATCCCGTTCATCAACTGGAATATGTTCCCGGTCTCATACGCGTCTGCATACTCGTGCTCTACATGATCTGCATGAACAGGCCTGCGCGGAAAAGACCCTTCCAAGTCCCCCCGAAAGCACTCGTTGGGAACAATCGACCAGCGCGTCCCATCAGACAGCGGCCGGGTTATCTCCTCAAGAAAGCCGCCTTCTCCGGACATGTAATCTGCCAGCGCCCCGAGCGGGCTGCCCCCCGAAGGTATCTCGACCATGGCCACCACCCTGGCCTTTCCCGTGCAGACGACCAATACATCCTGCGTCACGTGGCTCCCCCTGACCGCCCCGCTTTTCGTGCGGCCATCCAGCCTTGTATACGGGATATCCGTCCGCTCGATAAACAGCATATAGGCGGGCGCCACCTGGTCAAGATCCTCGTACTCTTTATTTTTGACCATGTCAAGCATGCGCGCGGCCAGCTTGACAGGGGTGAGCACGGCCCTGCGGCACGCAGTCATGCCGTATCCAAGGTATGCAGAAGCAGTGCCGGGGGTCACGCCAAATATCACAGCCAGGGCGCCCTGGACGGGCATCCCCCGCAAATACAACAGTATGATCAGCAGGAGATGCCGCATCTCCACCTCCGAGCCGTCACGGAAGATAGGGCGGGACGGGTCGTTCATTATCTCTTCTGCAAACCCTGCAAGTATGTGCTCAAACCCGCCGGGCTTGCATGCGATCACCTCGCGCATCTGTTTTGGATCATCGAGCATGCGGTTTAACGTGCCGATCAGCGCCTCGCGCATATCCCCCATACTCTCCCTGCCGGTAAAGCCCCAGGCCCGCAGGTCCCCAAGGTCGCCCTGTATGGGATCCCCGGCCGGCCCCCCGGGACCATCCCGGCCAGAATCCCGTCTGTCCATTCCTGCTTTGCGCCTGCGTGCGGCCTTTCGTGTCATGGATAATGGGGGGACTGCTGATCTATAAACCATCGGGGGATGATCCCGCGGCTTATCCCGGGTATCGCAAACACATCACAAAATAGAGATGCATGGCATCCTCAGTCCGGATCAGGGTTTCTCAGCATGATCTGCATCCTCAGGTTCACCATGCCGCACAGCACCTGCAGGGTCCTGTCCAGGGGGTACCATTCGTCGTCATACGACCCCACTATGACATTGCGGTCGCCGTACGACCTTTCTAGTATCTTGTAGTCTTCAAGCGCGTCGAGGATCCTGTTCAGTACCCCCTTGTCCCTGCCGGCGGCATGCGCTGCCATCTTTTCCATGGTTATCTTGCCGCGGATCCCCCCGGAGCGGTCCTTTGGACGTATGTACCTTTTGACCAGATTCTCCGGCAGCTCATCTTCCAGCTCGACAAGGCGGGAGCCCGCGTATATCGTCAGGTCGTCCTTTCTATCCCGTATAAGGCGCGCAAGATGCCTTCCCTTTCCTGCCAGGTACCCCTGTATCATGCCCCTTCTGTCGGCGTCCCCGTCTACGCTGTCCCCTAGGCCGACTATTCTGCTGTTTGAATCGGCTACAAATATGGCCTTTCTGTGCGGCCCGCTCAGCGGCCTCCACCGGCAGACGGGAACTGTAAGGCATCCAAAGTTCAGGTGGTCGCCGCTTATCCCCGTGCCGGGCGCTTTTTTGAGCTCATCGGCTATATCCTCGGGCTTTGTCGCCAGTGAATCGTGTAAAAGGTCCATCGCCCTGCGGACCTCTGATAGCGCCTCCTTCCTGCTTATCCCATAGAACTTTTCCATGTCATCGAGAGTGATAGTTCCCCTGAGCTGCAACAGTACGGCCGCCATGGCGCCGCCGGTAGTAATCTGCGGCCTTCCCGGGGGCACGCGGCCGTCGAGCAGCATCTGCCCGTCTTCCCCGGGTTCGAGCCCCATAATGGTCAGCATGCCCTTGCCGCACGTCAGATCCAGCAGGGTATTGCCGGGGTCGCTGTACATGACGGGCCCGCCGTGGTCCGGGGCAGGAGTGTTGTATTCTACCTCCACATACCCAGTGCCCCCGTCTTTGCCATATTCTGTCTCTGCGCGCCCTGCAGTCCCCTCCGGGTTGATATCCGCTCTGGGGAACAATTTCTGGAGTCCGCCAAAGCCGGCCCCGGGCCTGCGCGCCGCCTTTGGGCCCTTGTGTATTTTGCGTTCAGCCGGATGGGGTTTTTTCCGCGGTGTGCGCTTTTGGGGCTTGTTTATGGGCTCCACGTCCGCCTCGGGGAATAACTCCTCCATTCCGCCGAGGTTTCCGCCGTATACTATCTTCCAGCGCCTCCCGTCGGGCAGCCTCCGGGTCAGCTCCTTTAGGTATCTGCCGTCCCCTTCCAGGTATTTTTTAAAGGCCTTGAGCCTGCTGATATGGTCCTGCGGGACGGCCCATGCGTCAATAGTCTCAAACGCCCTTGTAATTATCGTCAGCAGGTGGTAGGGCCTGTCGGGCGAGTCAGGGGGGACTGCGTGCTGCCCCCAGTGCTCATCCTCCGGATCGTAAAAGGTCTTTTGCATGGAGACAAGCAGGAATAGATCCGGGGCAATGCGCTCGACCTCGTCGTATGCGCCCCTGTGCAAAGCATCCATTATTCTATCGTGCGACCAATCCGAGTCGGACAGCTCCCAATCCGGTTCTGCAGGCGCCGCTTCCGGTGCTGTCAGCACTTTTTTCAGGACGGACCTTCCATATTCCAGATATTCTGACGCCGTATTGCCATCCATGTTAAAGATGGCCGCAAGGCCGTCTTGGACAGGCCCGCCCCGGGGCTCCATGAGCAGCATCAGCAGGAGGTGCCCTATCTCGAGCCCGGTACTTTCGTCAGATATACAGCGGTGGTCGTCGCGGAATATGGGGCGGGACCTGTCACTCATCATCTTACCTTGTAATCTTACCTGTATGTCCAGAAAATCCTCCATTTTGCGCCCGGTTAGCCGCTCAACTTCGGCGGGCTCATCAAGTACTGTATCAAGGCTTATGGCCGCCCTTCTGCGCATGCGCACAGCAGGGGCCCCGCCTGCATAGCACTCTTTTATCAGGTTTTCCAGATAGGGGTTTTTCGGAACATCGGGGGCAGCGGCCGGGGCCCGTGCGGAGGGGCCGGCGCCGCGCCTTGCCTTTTTCGCCCTGTGTGATCGCTTCCGCTCGTTCATGGGATACGGGGGACAGGATGATCTATAAAGTTTCAAGCATAGCGCGATCCCCTGGATGCCGATTCAGGGCCGGCGCAGATCCCCGCCCCGGGTGCCGCTCATCTGCCAGAATCTGTGCCTGCGTTCCAGTCCATATGCGAGTTGACCATGCCGGCGGTAAGCTGAAGCATCTCGCCTGTCCCAAAATTCTCATATGCGGGGCCGCATGCCAGCTTGAATTTTTTAATCTCCCGGGTCATCTGCTCTGCTGATTTGCGCCCGTCTGCAAGCATACGGTTGTGTTCCCTCTGCTGTAAAGACACCGCGCGCCTCCGGAGTTTTTTGTGCGGGGTTATCACGTCCGCCCAGGGGAGCAGCCTCTCCAATCTCTGGAAGCCGGCGCCGGCCACTATGGTCCAGCGCCTCCCGTCGGGAAGGGGCCGGGTCAGCCTCTCGAGGTATCCCCCCTTGTCTGACATGTACTGTTCGAGCGCCTCGATGCCGGTGCCGGCAGGGGGGGCCTCCACGGCACCTATTATGTGCCGCCCGCCGGATACGACCAGCTCGTCATAGCAGCCCTTTCTGGCCTGTTCTATCAGGTTGCCCAGCTGGTCGTCGTCATCGTCTGGCAGTTCACAGGGGATCCTCGCACTGGTAATAAACAGGGCAAGGCCGGGCAGTTCGCGCTCGACCTCGCCGTACGCTCCCCTGTCAAGCGCATCCATCAGCCGCGCAACTATACCTTCAGGGCTCTCCACAACGTGAAGATACGCGGACATTGCGTATGCAAGGTTCCTTGCCGCGGTCTCATGGTCTGTGTTGAAGGCGGCAGCCAGACAGGCCTGCTCAGGGCCTATCCTGGCGTGAAACAGGACCATAATCAGCAGGTGCTCCATCTTCATCTTGCACCGGTTGATGCCGCGCTCCCCCGGGCCGCCATTAAACAGCGGGCGGGACTCGTCGGCCATTACGGCCTTTGTGAATCCATCGAGCATGTGCCGGAGCTCCCCTGCAGTGTACCCGGTGATCTCGTGCAGGTCCTCGCCGTCGGCCAGCATGCCGTCTAGCCCGCGGACTATGACATCGTGTATGCGCGCCCTTGATTCCTTTCTGGCGGGGTTCGGAAACATCAGGTTCTTCAGGTCGGGCTTTTCGATCATTTCCAGCACTTCTGCCCCAATGCCGAGCATGGTACGCATCCGGGCCACCAGGTCGTCATGCTGCCTTATCTGGGCATCCTGCATTTTCTTTCTGGCCTCCAGCCTTCTGATCTCTGCCTTCTGCCTCTTGAGCCCTGCCTTCAGTCTCTTGTTTTTGGCCCTGAGCCTTTCGAGCTCGGCCCTCTCCTCTGTGTACATGTACGGGGAGGGATCTTGGGGATCTATAAGCGGCGCAAGTTAACAAAATGCGATCTTGTGCTTGCCGTGCGGGTGCATTTGCCGCACATTTCCTCAGCTTGCCCGGCGCGCCCTGCCGCCTGTCCGCGGCTTTTGATCCCCCCTGCGCGCCTTGCTCTTTCGGGCCACGCCGCGGGGCCTTGGAGCCCCGGCATGATCAGGCCCGTCCAGGGAGGTGACAGCCACCTCGGGGAGCAGTTTTAGGATGCCACAGTCGTCTATATCATGTGATATTGTCCAGCGTCTACCATCGGGCATCTGCCGGGTCATCTTCTCCAGGTATCTTCCCTCGCCGGAGACGTACCGCCCGAACGCATCCATGTTGTCGGTACAGTCCTGGGGGATCTGCCATCCCTCGAGTATCAGATCCCGCATTGTAATGATGAACAGTACGTTGACGGTTTTTGGCGTCCCGTCTTCCAGGGTAAACTCCATCTCTTTGAATCCCACAAGCAGCGTAAATTCCGGGGCGAGCCGTTCAACCTCGTCGTATTCCTCCCTTTCTAGACCGTCCATGATCCGCGCGACTATCTTGTCTGGCGTCTCCAGTACTTTTGTGCACATGGACTTGCCGTATTTGAGATATTCCCGTGCGGTGTCATGGTCTACATTAAAGATGGCCTCCATCCCGGACTGCACGGGCCCGCCCCTGACGTCCATCAGCACCATCAATAACAGGTGGCTTATCTTCGGCCCGGACCTGCCGTGGGTGTCGTCCCGGAAGAGCGGGCGGGATTCGTCTCCCATTATCTCCTTTGTAAACCCGGCCAGGATGTGCTGGAATCCGTCCGTTGGGAACCCGATCAGCCGGTCCAAGGTGATAGAATCGGAGATGGCGTCGTCGAGCCTGCGGAATATTGCGTCATTATTATCCCCCGGGGATGCGCCGGCGGGCACCTGCAGCAAATCCTTCAGATCGGGGTTTTCAGGCACGCCCATCGCGCGGAACAGATCATCCCGCGGCCCGGGGGAGCCGCGTCCCTTTCCTGCATTCTTTGGCCCCTGGCTCTTTCCGGCCTTGTGCTCCCTTTTCTGCTTTGCCATGTGAGGGCGTAAAATCAAATGATCTATAAACCTAGGGGCACGTCCCCGCCTGTTCTTGTCGGGATGTGTTTTGTGCCGGACTGCGGGATCCCTCATGCGGTACCGGGGAATGCGGGATGCCGCGGCCTGCAAGTGCCGGGCATCCATGGTTCCGCGGACCGGGGCCTGTGCGAAATCATCCGTGGCATGGGCGGCAGATGCGGCGGCACGGTATAGCCGCGGCCTACAGCATATCAAGAGCACTGCGCATGAATACGGCCCGCGCGTTTACCAGCCCTGAGACAACCTGCAGTGTCCTGTCCAGGTCGTACCAGTCTTCGTCGTACTGTTCAAGGATTCCATAGTCGCCAAACATGTTCATGGTCCTCTCCATGAGATATGTACGCCTGCCGGATGCATCATAAGGTATCCCCCATATCCCAGAGAACCCGGGATCATCCCGGATGTCCTGTACATTGAGGACGGTAATACCCGGCAGCATCCCGGCCAGCCCCTCAAAGCTGCCGCCTGCCACCACTGCCCAGCCGTCCTCTGCACGGGACCGGAGCAGCTGCGCAAGGCGCCTGCCGTTTCCTTCCAGGTATTCCTTTGCCATCTCCGCATCTGAACCCCCGTGCCGGCTCTTGCCGAGGCCGATGACCTGGCCTGTCCTGTCGGCTATTACCATGGCTTTTCTGGGGGTGCCGCCGCGCCGGTCCTGTTTATCCCGGGGAATGACGGGAACAGCAAGGCATCCAAGGTACAGCCAGTTTCCTGTTATGATCTTTGTTATACGGTGGGGGCGGGCCCTCTTGAGCTCCTTCATCATGCTCTCGGGCTTCCACGTCATCATGTTGTATAGCGTGTTCATTCCAGCCCTGATCTCCTTTGATGTAGAGCCCTTATCCATCCCGTAGAGTCTACCCACTGCATCATCGGTAGTAATCCCCCTGAGCCGCATTATCGCGGCCAGTACGGTGCCGCCAGTAGAGGGTACCCGGCCGCCTCCCATGGGCGGCTCCCTGCCGTAGAGCAGCACTGCCCCGTCATCACCCGGTTCGAGGTTCAGCAGCTCAAGCATGCCCCGGCCGTCCATTATCTCTAGCGCCTTTCTGTTGAGGGCATCATACGGGTCCGAGAGCTGGCCGGCAGGGCCCCCGCCATCCTTTACAGGTTCGACAGGCGCAAGATCCTGCGTGCGGGAATGTCCCGGGGGGAGGCGGCCGGAGGCTGCAAAGAGCCCCTGCATGGCGGCATCGATGTCGCGCGGGACCTCGTCATAATCTTCCTTGCCGTCCCATTCCTGTCCTATCGAAGTGTTTGCAGTGTTTACCATGTACTGCACAGTCACGTCCAGATCATGCGATGTTTCATCAAAGGGTTCCGTCAGAATCGCATAATCCTGCAGCCTGTTCATGGCTTTTTGAATGGGAGCCATCTCGGCCGCAGACGCGCCGTCGGATTCTGCCGCACCGCAAGTGTGCACGACCGTCCCGGGCAGCTCATCTCCGAGCCCCTCAAAGCCGGGGCCCGCCGTTATGATGCACGGATCCTCCCCCGGTCGCGCCGCGCAGATAGAGGCAAGGTGCGAGTCCCCTGCAAGGTGGATGCGGGCCATCTCTATATCCGGGGTCGAACCATCCCGGGCCTTGCCCGCTTCTATTATCCTGCTGTCGGCGTCTGCCACTATGAGCACCTTTTTGTGGCTAGCCCCGCCGCCCGCCAGCGGCACGGACAGGCATTCAAGGAACAGCTCCCTGGTGTGGGTTATGCCGCCTGCCCCGCGGTTTGTCTCCTCTGCAATCGCTGGGTGGTCGGGCATTTTCGAGCCCGACTGCAGTATCAGATTGGTGTACCACAGTGCGGCCCCGTTTCCCAGGAGCTCCCCAAGATCTTCGCGCGACATCCTCCCTTTGATCCTCATGAGGACAGCAATCAGGACATGCCGCACAGGCAGCCTGTGATCGGCCTCATCCCCTGGCTTGGGTGGAAGATCTATTCCGAGAATGTCACGCGTCTTGAGCCCGCTCTCTCGGGCCTTGTGCGCGGCCTTTCGCTTTTTCATGCGGGATGGGGGATCAGATGATCTATAAGGTTTCAGGCAGGGCATGGTGTGAACCCTTTGGCTGCCGCCGGTGCAGGGCCGGCGCGCAGTACCGTTCTAGGCGCGCCCCGCAGGCCTGCGTTTTGCCGCCCGCTTCCGGGGCGCCTTTAGTGCCCAGTCCTTGCTGCGCCTGTACGTGGGCCAGATATCCGCTTCTGGGAGCATTCCCTCTATTCCCTCGAGGCCCCTGCGGTACCTTACTGTCCAGCGGTCCCCGTAGGGCATCTGCCGGGTCAGGTCCACCAAGTGGCTGCCCGAGCCCGAAATGTACCTGTTGAATACCTCCGCCCCGCTCGAACCTTCCACCTGAATTGATCCCATCATAGGTGTGGGACAGCCCTCAAGCAGAAGGTTCGTAAAGGTAGGAAAATCTATTTCTTTTCGCTTCAGCACCTGTCGCCGAATATGATGATCATTTGTAACAAGTACGACGGATGTTTTCGATTTGGGGCGAGGTGGCACTACTGTTCACACATACTCCGTAGGGTCGATAATGTGTCCCAGAGGGGCCCACCGAGTGGTAGCTCCCTTACGCGGAGTGTTGCCGCGGCCCCCACAGTCAAGTCTTCCAGGTCGTATTATGTCACGGTTCAGGTTGTGGAGTATGCTGCACAGCTGTGCGTCAGGTTATCAGGGATAGTGTTATCACATGATATTTGGGGTGGGAAAAACAGAGCATGTCAGTCCGGGAGGGAGTTTTGTCCTTGGTGAAGAGGTGGATACATACTTGTAAGCTTGCTTAGGATTTTAGATCCTTTAGTTACTTCCGTTTGAGTCATATTCCAACCGTATTTCGTAGCAGCACTAATGATTGCGGTAGTGTTCTTGGGGATGGGAGAGATTTTCCCCACATCCATTTTATCCGATATATAGAATATTTTTGCAGCTAATGAAAGTTCGTATGCGCGTAGTACAGAATCGTCTCGGCACACATTTATAATTTTTTGAATTTTCTCAAAATTATCCTTATACATATCATAGGCGCGTAAAGCGAGTTCTATACCATTGTTAGACAGTTGGTAATGATAAGTCCTATAAACAGAATCGGGAGTCATATTTTCAACAAGATAGGCATACGAAGTCATTTCGTGTAGAGCCCGTTGTAATCTAGAACTGTATGGTCCATAGTAATGCGGTTCGAAAAACACACCATTGATTGGCGAAACCAAAAGAGACCAGAAATAAGTCAATTTTTGGATCACGGTCCGTCCACATGGATTTTGTTGGTTGGCTCGAAGTATCAGTGCAACTACGTTATACACGCCTATGCTTTTAGCAACTATATAGTTCTCCAATCCCTCACCACTATCTTAATAAGGGTTTTCCGTTTATATAAGATTCTAGTATCAAAACTCTCATAAGGACAAGCTATCTAACGCCATAAGGCATTCTAGGCACAAAACTAGCCCAGCAACAGAAGGTCCAGTTAGTTAACTCCGTTTAAACCCACTTGCAGAGCCATACTGTGTGGGTAGCTTGCCTGTGTGTCAGGCGTGAATAGTTCTAGACGGGGAATAGGAATTAGCTCAAAGTACTGCAGGACAAGCACGACCATAGTTAACTAGGGGCGAATCGGGTCGTTTGCCAAGTAATGGTCCAAGAGCTCGAGAGGGATAGCCTTGGAGAACAAGGTAGAGATCCAGAGATTTAAGACTCTGGTAAGGCAGTGAACGAAGAAGCCGGATATAGGTATGGCGGCAAGAATGCCCAGATCTGGCTGTTCCGCAGTGACTAGACATGCCAGCGCTCCTTGGGGGTAGAGAAACCATATCTGAGGCCGCACAGGGACATAGTATGGCCCAGAGCACAAGCTCGAAGATACACGGTCAAAAGGTCTACAAAACGATGTGTATCAAATTTACAAGTCAGAGAACGTCAAGGCTAAGCCGTTTAACCCCCAGGCCCATTCCAGCACATCTCCAGTTAATAACGTGGCTAATAGAACATTTAGGTTGATCGTAGGAGAAGGGGGCAGTAGAGCAGATACAAAAGGACTAAGATGGAAAATATCCAGCATCTATGTCGTGAATATTTCGCAGATGAAGCGAAACATGATGATTATGAAGAGATAGATACGTAGATCGCAGTAGAAACTTAGACTTTATCAAAAGAGTATAGATACTTATACGACCACTAATAAACATGAAATATAAACCAACTTAGAAGTTTGAAGCAGTATTACGAGGATATAAAGGACAAAATTATCCGATCAGGTTACAGTGATAATAAACCTCCACGAATGTTCCGTGGAGGTTCAATATGGAGCTGGTTTCTGTTTTTCTTCATCGTTCTTGATATTATGATATTTCTATATTTCACCCATATAGAATTCATGAAAGAAAAACACGCAATAAATCTTCTAGTTATAAATACGGAAATACTAGTTACCACTCTAGCAGTTACATTAGGAGCAACATTGCTGGGGATACAGTTTCGTGCTCAGTCATATACAGTAATCGCACTCATAAAACAAATGAACCATAGGGTCGTATATGGTTTTGTTATAATTTTCATAAGTCTAATTGCATTTAGTATTATTCCCATTATTATAACATCAATAACCGAACCAGGAAAGTTTATACCATTTGTATTTTTAGGAACTGGATTTTCTCTTGTATACCTTGTAGGTTACGTATATCATATGATCTACAGACTACAACCTTTAGAAGTAATGGAAGAAATAATAGAAAAAATAGAAACACGGATAAAAATAGAAACAATACCCGACATAGAATATTTTTCAACAAGAGGTAGTGAGAGATTTAACGAATGGGAACAAATAATGTTGAAGGCAGTTGAGACGTATAACGTTACTCTTTTCACTAAGGGATTACAAGACATCTTTGTATCTATAATCGCGTGATAAAGAAATTGAGTGTAAATGACGAATATTATGTTAGACGTAGAGAGCACGCCGAAAATCATTTTTTACTTTATATCAGAGAAGTTATGCTGGCCTGTGTACGGAATAATCGTGATCTATGTGTTTCAGTATTTATGAAGGAGTTTTCTAATTTCAAAGATCCTATTCCAACTCCTTTGGAATTATTAAGTCCGAATTACCATAGTGTAATGTTTGATGTTTGGTATTCTATGATGGAACAATCTATTCTAAGTAAGAAAAATCACTACGTACGAGATGGTATGCAATATTACTCCACTCAATTGAAAAATCGTCTCACCTGGGATGATACGTACTGGACAAGAGCTTTTCTACATAGTAAAATATCACTATTGACAAGTTTGGCAATAGATGAAAATAATACAGAATGTCAATTGCACTATTTGAGCATCCTTGGAGATTACGCATTTCCTGACATTGATGTTCAATCTATAGATTATCCAGTAGTAGTGAATAGTGAAATTGCAACCATCGATCAAAGAACAAGGCTATTAGAAAGATCACCAAATAAGGATATATCACTAATGAACACCATTGTTGCTCCCAGACCTATAGAATTATGGAATATGATATTAGATAATGCAAAAGAAAAAAATCAATTAACTATTTTTAAAATGGGAATAAATAGCATGATGAATAATTTACATCTGGCAAATAGTGATACCAAACACACAATTGCAATAGAGACTCTGTTAAACAGTGTGCAGAACATTAACAATCAAGTATGGTTATCCGAATTCTTGAAATCGTCAATCTATGAAATATCTGACAATCGTATTGCAGAACTTTGGATTGCCGGTATGAGTTCTATGGTTAATGGCAGAAAACGCGATATTGTGAAATATTGTCTGGAGAAAGTTCATGATATACAAGTGGTAATTAGTGCTGATAATCGTCGTAAATTATCCGACTTATTACACGATTTAAAAAATAATAAGGATATATGGCATCGAGTAATTCCATTTTTCCAAGCATATAGAAAAAATTATCGATCGGCATTTCTTATAGTATATTCAAGCGTATTCTACGATTTTGATTCTATAAATAAGCATGGATTGTTTGATACATGGTTTAGTAATATTGAATCAATAATTCGCGATAAGGATAAAGAAACTATGTTACATTGTTTGATGAAAATAAGAGATGGAAATATCATGATGGATTCAAATATGCAAGAAAAATTATCTGTTATAATTAATGATCTAACTCAAAAAAATGATTCTTGGGAAGAAATTATTCCATTTCTACAATCAATAAGAAAAATAAATTTTTTGTATACATTTGAAACAATTGCGATAAAACTCTATCTAACAGAAAATAGTCAAAAATTGATGAGCGATATTAACTCGTTAATAGATGCCAAAGATACGTCACTTACAGTTGAATGTCTTAAAAAGATAAAAAATGTCTTATCTAGCAATACCAGACTCAGAAATATTGATGAGTTTTATTTTTCGGCGACAGATGAACAAGAAAAGGAATTGAGTTATCTAATATCCGGTCTGGAGGAAAATAAAGATGTGTGGAATGATATTATTCCATTTTTTAACTGGGTCAGTGAGACAGCATCAAAAGAATTTTTGAAATCGTTCATACAGAATACGTACAGTGGAATCGTACATAAACCCGCAATAATTACAAATTGGATGAATCTAATGATACAAATGACAAATGTGAATAATGCACAAACAGTTCTTGAATGTCTTAAGATGATACGAGAATTAGATGCTAGAACTGTAGAAGATAGACGGGCAGAAATACCTGCCCAGCAGCGTATTGGAATGAACAATCAGCTTAGATCCGAGCTAAATGATATAATATTAAACATTGAATCTGGAAAAGATCTATCTAAAAGAATTACATCATTTTTGCAATCATTCAGAGAATTATCTTTACCCGGCTTTCTTGATTCTTTCATACGAATGATCTATTATCCTTTGGATATACCAGATCCCACATTAACCAACATATGGATGAATAAAATAGAAACATGGAATGATTCAGATTTTCCGATTATGCAATATTGCTTAGATGAGCTACTTGAACTTGATACTCAAATCACGGAAGGACACTCCGATCTCATATTCAAAAATCTACACAGAAAAATGTCAATGACATTTTTTCATGAAAATTTAGATCAAAATGATAAACTATCAGAATTTTTTCTCAATAAAATGTCGAGTGATTTGCGTGCAGAGATACTTGAGCTACAATGTATTATAATGCCAGATGCATTCCGTAAAATGTTGGATAAACTGTTATCCAATACAGATGACAATGAAGACATATCAAGACAATTCATTGATATATTACATTCGATTAAAGATTTAGCGTGGTATAAATTTTTATTCCTAGGTATAACCAAGATCTTCAGTGGACCTGAATCCAATTCCATAATTTTCGAAAAATGGATACATACTGTAAAAATAATGGTAGATACAAATAATCGTATTATTTTAGGAAGATGTTTGAGAGAAATTTTCAAATTTGGCACTCATTTATCAAAAAATGATCGGAGAATAATAACTCAATTAATCTATGATTTGGACACTAATAGAAATGTGTGGAGCAAAATTATTCCATCTCTAAAACTACTGAAACTATCTAGGAGTAATTTAACGAATAGATGACTTACAATCCATGCTATTCATTTTTAATCTAGATTATGAAGAAATTATGAAATGTGTCATATACAACTACAATCCCGTCGATAGAATTGTTGACCCGATTAACGACGCCTATAAGCCGAACTGGGACAGGGGACCGGCTGGGATGAACTTGGGCAAGGCGGGCTGGTCTACAACCGGTTTGTGGCCATGAGCACATAATGCATGAGGGTGGTGATAGCACACCGACCTCTTAGCCGAGTTGTGCAACATTCCTGTTTGAGAACTGTCTAACCTTAAGACAGAACTAGTGGGAGGATCTTATCACCTGATCCTTACCTACTAAATTATTGTAGAGATTCCTCGCCTCGTCCTCATCCTTGGTGCCTACCACCATTGCCGAGCCGCTCTTCATGAAGCTCACTGAGAGATCGTCCGTCCTCACGGATAGGCCCAGTTCTCCCTGGTCCTCTACACGAAAGCCCCGCGCCGACGCGGCTCGGGTTATGCCATCCACATCAATCTCAAATACCCTACCCGGGGTCAGAGAGAAGGTCCGCTTTCCGCCAGCCCTGCCGCAGAGCTCCTCTACCACCATTTCTCTGTTGGCTTCCACAGAGGTACTTTCCTTTACGCTTGTGCCGCTGTTTTCTATCACCATAACTCCCGGGCCGCACACTGGGCACTGCTCCTCCCGAGCTATATCTACGAATGAAAAACTCAGCGGATCCAAGTCTATGTGCAGTAGGCGACCGGCTAGGTCGGGCTTCTTTCCCAGTACCACGCGCACGGTTTCGGCCACCTCGATTCCCCCCACTATGGAGAGTATCGACGGATGTACACCTTCTATGGAACACGCGGGCACGTCGCCCTCCCCCAAAGCCGGAAACCTGCAGTTATAACATGCAGTCTCCCTTGGCAGTATGGTAAAGACCTGTCCGGAGGTGCCAACCGCCGCGCCCGTTACAAACGGTATCTTTTTGGTAAGGCATGCCCTGTTCAGTGCATATCTTGCAGCCACGCCATCCAAGGCATCCACCACTACATCACACCCCTCCACAACATCAGGTGCACTGTTCTCACTTATCGAGACAGCCATTGGCTCTACCTTGACGTCGGAGTTGAGCCTGCGCAGCTTCTCGGCTGCAGCCTCTACCTTTACCCTGCCCACGTCACTCTCCTCATACATGGTCTGCCTGTGCAGATTAGACAGCTCTATGACATCCCTGTCCACTATGCGGAGCTTTCCAACACCCATGGCAGCCAGCCTGGTGACTATCGGGTTCCCTATGCCTCCTACTCCCACCACGCAGACCCGGGCGTTTTTCAGCTTGAGCTGTCCTTCATAGCCTATGCTATCTAGCATGATCTGCCTGGAATACCTATCCATCTCCTTGCGGGACATCTCGGAGCCCCCCGCCACCGCAGGCAAGAGATACACGTCATCGCCGTCCTTGAATGCAGTATCCATCCAGCCCGAGAACCGCGCATTCTTGCCGTTTACATACACGTTGATCAGCGAGCGCGGAGTGCCGTCCTTTTCAAGTACTCGCCGCCCAAAGTCCTCCCCCATGTCTTTACACACGGCATCAAAGGCCTCCTTGAGAGTACCCGCGGACATTGGGATTTTCTTCTCCGTGCCGCCGTTCAGAACAGGGGGAACGGTAAACGTGATATTCGCCATTATTTTACCACCGCCGATATGGCCTCCACATCTGCCTTCATCACATCGAGCTTTGGAAGCACCTCCATGAGGGGCTCTGTTGCCTTGAGGCCATTGCCCGTGATATAACAGACAACCTTCTCATCCCTGTCTATCTTGCCATCCTCGACCATCTTTTTCAATACAGCCACGGCTACTCCCCCTGCAGGTTCTGTAAATATCCCCTCTGTCCTGGCAAGCAGTGTTATCCCGTTTAATATCTCGCGATCGTTGGAATCTTCTGCATGCCCCTTGTACTGCTTTAGCCTCTTGAGTACATACCTGCCATCCCCGGGATCCCCTATGGCTAAACTCTTGGCCACGGTCTCCGGCCTCTCGACCGGCTGGACTATATCCTGGTTCTTTCTATACGCATCCACTACAGGAGCACATCCCAGTGGCTGCGCAGCCACCATCCTCATTGAAGAAACATCTCCCAAGAGGCCCAGCTCGTCGAGCTCCTCAAAGCCCTTGCAGATAGCATTTAGCATGGCGCCGCTGCCTACAGGAACAACCAGTCTATCTGGCACCTCCCAGTTCAGCTGTTCCGCCACTTCATACGCCAGCGTCTTGGAGCCCTCTACGTAATACGAGCGCAGGTTAATGTTCACTATTCCTATCCCTTTCTGCTCGCCTATCTGGGCGGCTATCCTGTTGGAATCATCGTATGTGCCGTCTACTGCCACAAAGTTTGCCCCGTACGATAATGCCTGCGCTATCTTTGGCACCTCTATATCCCCGGGCGCAAAGACATGGCATGGAAGGCCAGCTTTGGCAGCATGAGCAGCAGTTGCAGACGCCAAATTACCAGTAGATGCGCACCCTACCGCCTTGAGCCCAAGCTCGGTAGCCTTTGATACGGCCACCCCGGCAGGCCTGTCCTTGAATGAAAACGTTGGATTTACAGAATCATTCTTGATATACAAATTCTTCAACCCCAGCTCATCACCTAAACGGTCTGCGCGCATCAAAGGCGTCATCCCTGATCCTATATCGACAATATGCGATTTATCCAGTATGGGCAGCATCTCGTAATATCTCCAGTATGTATGAGCCCTGCCAGAGAACGTATCCCTGTTCACAGACACCCCGTCATATCTGACATCAAGCGGCCCAAAGCAATCTTCACAGACATACCTAAAGTCGGGCTCGTGTATCTTGCCGCATTCCCTGCATTCTAGATGTATGCTGTTCAATCTAGGGATCATCCTCGAAATCATTGATAATATGTCCTAATATACAGTTAAGTGACACTTAACCTGTATAATTTACACACCATATATAATTTTACAAGATAATCACATATATCATACTATATAACACAGAATATCACTATATATCCTATAAAAATCTGAAAATACTCAATAACGGGAAAATCTTAATCAAGCCCCTATATTCACAGATAGAAATTGAAAAAGGCACTGCCGGCGATCGCCATTCCTACTATAGTCATAATCGTAGGAGTGATAGTCTTTGCGTACGGGCCCGAGCCGGAACCAGAGATGGAGCAGGCCCCAGGCAGGCACCAGACCATCTGGTCAGGCCCCATAGGGATACTCCAGTACGAGCATAGATTAGGCGAGAATGTCTTTTACATAATGAGGGGCTTGCGCGCCGACGATCAGGGGGCAGTGGGCATATTTTCCCCCGAGGGCATACTGTACAGGTCGTTCCAGTATGACGGGTCCAAAAAGTCAGAGTTCAACCAGTATTTCTTCCCCGATACGTCTGCCGCGCTAAAGATATGCACGCCAGAGCAGCTGGTGGGCACCTGGAGGGTAGTATTTGCAAACAACGAGTATCCGCCGCTGGAATTCGTGATGACCGACGAGTACATACCCGGGGGAGAAGGAACCATAGGGACAGTCTGCTAGAGCAAAGAATGGTGGAAGCAGTTTCTCTCGCCGGTATGGCACGCGGGCCCCGACGGCTCCACTAGGTATATCAGGGCATCCTGGTCGCAGTCGACTAGGATTTTTTTCACCTGCTGGGTATTGCCTGATTCCTCGCCCTTCTGCCAGAGCTTGCTTCTAGAACGGCTCCAGAACCATGAGAGGCCAGTCTTGCGGGTCAGCTCGAGGGATTCCCTGTTGGAATAAGCGAGGGTCAGCACTTCATGGGTGTTATTATCCTGGACTATAACAGGGACTATGCCGCCTGCCTTTTCAAAGTCTATCTCGTCTATTTTCTTTTCCATATTCAAACAATCCCGTATGCCGCTTATAATCGTACGGGGATGCCCGTTCCCCGGAGGTGCTCTTTGGTCCACCGTATCCCGTGTGAATCATAGTGGAAGATAGAAGCGGCAAGGGCCGCATCAGCGTCAGTATTTTTGAACATATCGACCATGTGCTCAGGGCCCCCGCAGCCCCCCGATGCCACGACAGGGACAGGCACGGAGCCGGCCACGGCACCGGTCAGTTCTATGTCATAGCCGTTTTTCGTGCCGTCATAGTCTATGCTGGTCAATAGCACCTCGCCGGCGCCAAGACGGGCGGCCTCGCCTGCCCACCATATTGCATCTGTTCCGGTTCCCTTCTTTCCCCCGTATATGAACACCTCAAACCAGTACTTGGCATCTGTGCCAAAGATGTTCCGGCCGTCTGTCCCCGGGACCCTCTTTCCGTCTATGGCCACTACCACGCACTGTTTTCCAAATATCTCCATCAGGCCGGTCAGTATGGAGGGATCCTTTACCGCGGCAGTGTTTATCGCCACCTTGTCCGCCCCGTTGCGCAGTATCTCCCGGGCGTCAGAGATAGAGCCTATGCCCCCTCCGACGGTAAACGGTATGTCTATTACGCTGGCCACATCCCGGACCAATTCCCTCAGGGTGCCCCGCCCCTCATCTGACGCTGTAATATCCAGAAATACGAGCTCGTCTGCCCCTTCGTCGCTGTACTTTTTTGCAAGCTCGACGGGATCACCCGCGTCCCGCAGGGATTCAAAGTGCAGACCCTTGACCACCCTTCCTCCGGCCACGTCTAAACAGGGGATTATCCTTTTTGTCAGCATGAGATGGCCCCTTTTACGCTCACTTTGCCCTCGTAGAGGGCCTTGCCCAGTATTACTCCCCATGCGCCGGCATCCCTGACGCTCTTTACGTCTCCGGGGACAGTTATCCCCCCGCTGGCTATTACATGAGAATCGGACATGCGGCATACTTTGCCCAGGGTGTCAGTTTCTGGGCCTTGCATCATGCCGTCCCTGTCCACATCGGTTAAGAGAAACTCTGTAAACCCGGCGCCCACAAACCCCTGCATGGCATCGACCAGGTTTATCCCCGTGTTCTCCCTCCAGCCGTCCACCATTATCTTGCCCTTTACATGGTCGACAGATATGACTATCTTTTTGGAGCCATAACTCTCCAGTATCTCCCGGAGTGCGTCTCTGTCCCGGAATGCCAGGGTGCCGAGTACCACCCTGTCTGCCCCCTCTAGAGCGCCTGCCACTAGATCGATACTCCGCAGGCCACCTGCCGCCTCGACAGGAATGGAGACTGCATCGGTTATGTTTCTTATCATATCGATATTGTTCCCCCTGCCAAGTGTCGCATCAAGGTCTACAATATGCAGCATATCCGCGCCATCCTTCTCCCAGGTCAAGGCCACCTTTACGGGGTCATCACTGTAGACAGTCTTGTCTTTTGCCTTGCCGCGCCTTAGCCTGACTACTTGCCCATCCATCAAGTCGATGGCCGGTATGACCTTCATCTCGAACACTCTGTAAGAAAGTTCTCCAGCATGAGGCGCCCCGCAGGACCTGATTTTTCAGGATGGAACTGCGTCCCGTAGATGCATCCTTTTTCTATTACAGCGGGTATGCTTGTCCCATAGTCTGCGCTAGCCGATACTACACCGGGATCCTCCGGTTTTACCATATACGAGTGGACAAAGTACGCCCACGAATTATCCTGCACGCCTTCTAGCAGCCTGCCCTGTCTGGACTGCTCAAGGCTGTTCCACCCCATGTGGGGCACCTTCATGGATGATGGCAGGACCACCACTTTTCCGGGTATGGCCCCTAGGCCCTGCTCGATGCCCTCTTCGCTGCTTTCAAAGAACATCTCCATTCCAAGGCAGATCCCCAGGACAGGTATTTTTCCCAGTATGTCATCCTCGAATATGGTATTCTTCCCGCGTATCTTTTTGACGGCGGGATCAAAGTTGCCGACCCCGGGCAATAGAACACCCGAGTATCCTGCACACCCGGAGGGCTCATCCACGATATACACTTCCGCACCCGCCCTCTCTAGCGAGTTCTTTAAACTGAATAGGTTCCCGGCGCCATAGTCCAGTATGGCAACCTTGACCATTACATGCTCCCCTTGGTGCTGGGGGGGCCCTCGCGGCGCGGATCCGCCGATACAGCCATGCGCAGGGCTACTGCCAGCGACTTTATCGCCGATTCCACCCTGTGGTGGTCGTTGTTCCCGTATTTTACAGTCAGGTGTATGCAACAGTCCAGGTTTCGCAATAGAGAATCGAAAAAGTGCTCGAGGTCCTCCTTGGCAATGCCCTCTACTTCTGGCCTCTTTATCTTCATCTCTATGCGGTGGTAGGGCCTCTTTACCAGGTCGACTACCGCCTCGCTGAGCGATTCATCAAGAGGTACAGATGCGTGGCCAAACCGCATTATCCCGGACCGGTCCCCGAGGGCCTTGTCTATGGCGCCACCCAAAGTAATGGCCACATCTTCTACAAGGTGGTGCACTATGCCGTCGCGGGAGCTTGCCTTGAGATCTATATCGAACATGGCGTGCTTGCCCAAAGATGATACAAGGTGGTCAAGAAACGGCTGGCCGGTGTTTACTGTTGTGGAACCGGTGCCGTCCAGCAGAACAGATACACTCACCTCTGTCTCCTTTGTCTCCCTCTGGGATTCGTTCTTTCGCATCAATCCGGTGTGCCCCCCCGCGCCTGATTTAACACCTGCGGCAGGGATGTTATAGAGTCTATAACTATAGAGGCCCCGCCGCCCCGGAACAGGTCAAGCTTTGCACCGGGGTCCCTGCTTGTTCCAGTCACCCCGCAAAAGGTGGCAAGACTCCCCGAGACGGACGTATCCCGGGCCATCAGGAGGTCCTCGTAGGAATCGCCTACGTAGATGCAGTGGGTGGAGTTCATGCCCGACATGCACCGCAATAGCGCCTCCGGGTTGGGCTTTGCAAGAGAGCGCGGCTCATCCTCTAGAAAGAACGAATGCTCCACGTCAAACTCGTCGAACATAGCGCCAAGCGGGTGCCGTATCGATTGCAGGCCCCTGCCGGTCACTATCCCCATGCATTCGCCAAACCTGTACCGGAGGTATGATATGAGATCCCCGTCGAGTATGACGCGGTCGTTCTCGATAAGGCCCCTTCCCGTAAACTCTGACTTTTTTCCTGTCACCTTCCGGTATAGATCCTTCCCATAGAAGAGCTGGTCAAATGTAGAACGCAGGGGGCTCTGTTCATCGGGGTATGACAGCTTTTCCCGGAGCGGGCCTAAATCGGCTATCTTTTCCAGATATCCCTCGACAGAGGATATCCCCGTGCGGTCGGCATTCCGGATTACCTTGTCGAACATGCCGTTTCTTCCCTCGCCTGTCAAGTCTGCCGCTGCTGCAGTCAGTATGGCGGCATATGCCAGGTCCACCTCATCGTTAAAGCCTCCAGTAGCCTTGAAGCCCTCTATTATCTCGTGGGTGATAGGGGGTGGGTCTCTGATCCCCGCGTGTCGTTCGAGCATATTCCGGACGGAGAGGTCTATCGCGCGGTCGTACGATTCCGATACGTCCACCATTACCCCGTCGCAGTCGAATATTATGGAATCCGCGCTTCGAAGCTCATCCCATGCATCCTGTGTGGCGTACAGGCTCATCGTAGCAAATCCCTTATCGCTAGTAAAAATTTAGAGTTCATCTCGTGGGTTCCTATTGTAACCCGCAGGCAGCCCTCGCGGGAACCTATCTTTCCTAGCTTTCTTATCAGTATGCCCTGTTCTAGCAGTGCGGTGTGCAGCCTCTGGTATGAGCCCCTGGCGTCAAAGAGCACAAAGTTGGCGTGTGAATCGAACACCTCAAAGGCATCATGCTCCCGCAATGCCTCTGTCACCCTGTCCCGCTCGGCCTTTACCACCTGTATGGAATCGTTAATCTGGGGAAGCCTATCCAAAGATGCCAAAAACGCCTCTACGGCTATGGAGTTTATCGGGTATGGATACTGGATGACCCTGTTGAATACCTCGACAAAAGAAGGGCTTGCCGCCAGATACCCTAGCCGAAGTGCCGCTATCCCGAATGACTTTGAGAGCGTCTTTATCACTACCAGATTATCATGGTGGCGCGCCCAGGGGATAACCGAATAGTCGCTAAACTCGCCGTACGCCTCGTCTAATATGACCATGCCCTCAAAGTCCTGGACCAGCCGGCGCAGCCACTCCTCTGGGGGCATGTATCCGGTGGGGTTGTTTGGCACATCAAGGTATAGTATGTCTGCATCCTTGGATTTCTCCTCGAGCAAATCCATGTCGAGCGTCATCTGTTCTGTATAAGGGACAGCCGTAACGGGTATGCCGTGCAAAGCGCACCTCTCTGTGACAAACCCAAACGTGGGCCGGGTAGTCACCAGTTTTGTGCTCTTTGATGCAAAATGCGTAAATATCAAGTCTAGCAGCTGGTCCGAACCGTTGCCTACAGCTATCATCGATTTTGGCATGTCCATGTGTGCGGCTATGGCCTCTGCCAGCCTTTCTGCGTGGCCCAGCGGGTACTCCCGGATGTCGGTCTTTTTTCTTGCTGCGTTTAGTATGTCTGCCTGGAGCTGTTTAGGTATGGCAAAGTTCTCATTCGAGTCAAGTTTCAAGGCGCCGGCGCTGTGCACGGGCTTGCCGTGCCCCGCCATCTTGGAGTACTCTGCTATCTTTTCGGCAAGCCAGCCCATCACAGCCTTTCCTCCACTGCCTTATGGTGGCTATCCAGGCCCTCTGCTGCAGAGAGCGTCCGCAGGTGCCCCGATATGCGGCGCAGTCCAGCCCGGGTGGACTCTACCTGTGTATCCAGCCTTAGAAAGTCCAGTACCGAGAGCGAGCCCCTGGCCCTGCCCGAGCCGCCGGTGGGCAGTATATGGTTGGTGCCGAGCATATAGTCGCTCGCAGAAGATGGCGTGTACGGGCCCACCAGTACAAGGCCCGCTGTCCTTATCCTATCTGCTATATTGCGCGGCTTTTTGGTGAGCACCTCAAGGTGCTCCGGGGCCATCATATTGGCAAGCTTTACCATGGCATCCATCGTGGTACACACGGCGATAAATCCGTTATTTTTGAGGGCCGGCCGGATTATACCAGAGCGGGGCATGCCACGCATCCTATCCGAGAGAATGCCGTCTATTTCGCGGGCCTTTGATGCAGAGTTCGTTATTACATAGCAAGACGTGTCACTGCTGTGCTCTGCCTGGGAGATTAGATCGGCCGCTATATGCCGGGCATCGGAGGAGGAATCCGCCAGTATGGCCAGTTCGGTGGGGCCCGCCAGCATGTCTATTGCAGTATCCCCGCTGACAAGCGACTTTGCCAGGGTTACATACAGGCCCCCGGGCCCCACTATCTTGTCTACTGGATGGATGGTCCTTGTGCCGTAGGAGAGGGCGGCCACCGCCTGGGCCCCGCCCGTCTTGTATATCTCGGTCGCACCGCAGGCATCGGCCGCCACCAGGGTAAGGGGGTCTATGCTGCCGCTTCTATCCGGCGGGGTGGCCACCACTATCCGGGGCACACCCGCTATTCTTGCGGGAACAACCGACATTATCGCAGAGCTTGGATACTTTGCCAGACCCCCTGGCACGTAGCATCCGACGCTGGAGATAGGGGAGTAGCCCCTGTGTATTATGGTGCCTTTGTGCCGCATGACCGTCCCGTTCAGCCCGGAGAGGGTGGCCCGCTCGGTCCTCTCGAGTGCTATCTTGGAGGCTTTTACAGCGGCAAGCTCCTGCCTTGAGATTATAGAGTATGCCGCCTGTATCTCTTTTTTTGTCACCCGGAAGGAGCTCACCCGGGAGCCAAAGCGCGCCTCTGTTTTTTGGAGTGCCGCATCGCCCCCCTTTCTGATATATTCGATAATCTTTTGCACATCTTTCCTGCGGTGTTCTGGTATGCGGGGCCTTGCAGATGACGCGAACTTTTCGGCGTCACGTACCCTTGCTATCCGTATCAATTCTCCTCGTCACGCTTTATCTCTTCGAGCTCCAATATCTGCCGCGGCTCGTGGACCACCAGACCCTGGGCCAGCTTGCGCAGCTTGGGTATGAGCTTGTGGTAGTCAGTCTTTAGTATTACCGTGTTTACGCCGTACCAGCCCTCCTCGCTGAGGGGAGAGACCGTGGGCCTCTTGAGGGAGGGCATCGTCTTTAGCAGCTTTTTGAGGTTGGCCTCGCTTACGTTGAGGTATATGTGCAGGTGCTTGCGGCCGCGGACAGCCCCGCGCATGAGCGTTACTATATCGTATATCTTGCCCCGCTTGGCGGGATCCTTGAGCGAATCCTTGTTGGCTATCAGGTGGGCGCTTGATTCTAGCACCTTGTCGGCTATGTGGAGCTTGTTCTGTTTTAGGGTGGTGCCGGTCTCTGTGACATCCATTATCGCGTCCACATCTTCAGGTGGCTTGGCCTCTGTGGCGCCAAATGACAGGTGGACCTGTACCTTTTGGTTTGAGCCTATGCGGACCCACGGGGTGACTATCAGAGGATCGCGGGAGCCGTGGTATTTCTTGTACGATTTTGTCTGTTTTATGTAGTTCGACGCGGTGATCAGATATTCGGATGATATCCTCAGGGTTTTTTTCTTTTTGGCGTAATCGGCTATCATGGCGTCAAGGTCCTTGTATCGATAGTTGTCCGGGAATGCGACTACCAGCTTTATGCGGCCGTATTCAAGATCGAGTAGCGGCTCGACATCGGCCCGGGTCTCGCCTACCCAGTCCTTGCCGGTTATACCAACATCATAGAGGCCCTCTGCCACCAAGGTGGGAATCTCCTGGGGGCGGAGCATCTTGACTATGATCTGGGGGTCGTCAAGGAAGACCCTGTAAGTCCTGCTCTTGCGGTTGACGCGGGTCCACGACCTCTCCAACAGCTTGAACGTGGCGTCCTCGAGGCTGCCCTTTGGGATGGCGAACTTTACCGGCATGAGAAAGCGGCCCCCTGCCGGTTATATAATACGATTTATGGCGATCCCCGCATATTTCAGATTCTATCCAGCCGGCAGATGTGAACAGTACTGCTGAAACCGGACCCATAGTATCGCGTCCTAGTCGGTACGGCATGACATATGCCGGATATTTTTTGGCGGGCCTTTACTACGAATGCAGGGTTTACTGGGAACGCCCATGTATGAGGCATTCCTGCAATGGAATAGTGCATAAACTTGATAAAACCGCGCAGCGGACTGCTACCATGCAGTATAGCGAATATCACGGGCAAGCCCGGTTGGAACAATGAACTACGACGAGGTGCGCACCCTTTGCAGAGGCCATCAGAACGTGCTCCACGAGGTAAAGATAACCCCTGATGCACGGCCTGGCAGCGCAATCATGGGATGGTGTGACAAGTGCGGCGGAAACATGCGGCAGACCGTCATGGAGTTCAAGGTACATGAGGGTGATGCCGATTTCAAGGACCCCGAGCGCGTAGCAGAGAAATGAACCGTGAATAATCCCGGATGAAAACTATGCCGATAGGCCGTGCCCTGGGTCCAGTGGCTCTACATCCGTACAGGTATCACGTACCGAGTCTCTAACCATCTTAAGTTGTACAATTCCTGGAGGGATTTTGCAACCATAACCGGATTCTAGATTTGACAGGTCCACAGGCCCGTGAAGGATCATGGAACAGTATAGTTAACAGTATGCTTTGATTGGGAAGATAGTTTTAATCTCGTTGTAAAGCTTTTCGCCCGACTTGGCCTGGGATTTTGTCATGTTCCAGTCCAGTTTCACCGACATTAGCATCAGATCATCCTCGGGTTCCGCATCGAGTTCTTTCAACATACTCTTGTACGTCACTTTTGCAGCATGCGAAAGCAGATTGGGCTGAAAGCTGCGCAGTTTTACACACTTCTCTATCACCTTTTGAATTTCAGCGTAATAGGCACCGTATTGGTTTTTTAGATCCTTTACCAGCCCTCTGCCGTCGGCTGACAGGGTGTAATGATGCCTGTCATTCACGGGATCGCCGTGGACTGTCACATTCAAGAGGCCATAACCGACCATTTCGTCTATGGCTTGGCGCAGTTTGGCGCTGTACGGGCCGTAATAATGTGGCTCAAACTTGACTTCGTCAATATCCGAGACATAAACCGACCAGAAATAGCCTAATTTTTGCAGTACGGTCCGTCCGTTAAGGTGCTTTTCACTCGCGGCAAGAATCAGGATTATCACTTCATGTGCCGTTATCCGGTTGGCAGTCATGCAGAATTTATGACATATTTGTTAATATTCCTTGTTCAGCATGGCATCAGCGGCAGTACAGGTCAATGAGGATGTTAGGGATGAACGGGGTGCAGGAAAGCCTTCGCAATGTGATCGGAGAGTCCCGGGAACTGTCCGGCCCCCGCGGCCCTACCCATATGGGGCGCACGGAGACAAAGCCCATGGAATTACGTATTGAACTGCAGTGAATATCATGCCGGTGGTTATGGGAGAAGGCCGAGTTTTTCAAGGAGCTTGATTCCATTTTGGATCTTTTCCCGTTCAACATTCCAGCCCAGTGAGAGTGCGTCCTTTAGTATGACATCCGCAGACTTGGTCCTGACTTCTTTGGGCATCCTATTGTATACGCGATGGGCTATTGTCGCGTGTGACAGCTCCTCATATTGAAAGCTGCTGGATTCTTTGCAGGTGTCTATGATATGCTTGATCTGTTTAAATTCGTCCTGGTGCCTGTCCGCAACGGCCTTGACGAAATCTCCGGCTTCTTCGACTATTTGGTAGTGATACTGGTCATAAAGGGGCCCCGCCCTTGTGTTTTCATCGACAAGCTCCCGTGCTAGCGTTCTGGACAGAGCATACCGAATCTCGGCGCTGTACGGGCCGTCATATCGGAACTTGAAGCTGGCATTCTCTATACAGGATATTGAGAGGGACCAGAAATAAGCCAGTTTTTGGATCATGCTTCTTCCACGCAACTTGTCACCGTTGGCGTGCAGAATCAGGACAATGACATCCTGGGCTCCTATCATTCTGGTCATCATGCTGGAAAAAACTAAAAGTGATTTAAAAGTATGATGTTGTGCTCGAAGCTGAGCTGGTGTCAACACAAAATCAATCCGTCATGGGACATTAAGGCATGGAATTAGTTGCCATGTATTTGAAAATATCCTCACTGGGGCCGCATAGGCTATGAGAAGCTGGTCTATCAGTTATCTGTGTCTACAATTCCAACGAACCTGTGAGGTATAAACCGGATCAGGAATGTATGGCCAGACAACTGACAGGCTATCAGCCAAGTTTGAGTTCTTCGAGCAGTCTGGTCCCCCGCTCAATGCCGTTTTTCGTCAACTTCCATCCAAGCTCCCTTGCACCTTTTATCGTGGAAGCAGGCGATTTGTCCGCCCGGGTGCCCGGCAGGTCTGAGAGCATATAATGGAGCATGTCGACGTTTGGGACCGGCCTGGATTTGAGGCTGTTGTGCCGGTCGCATGCATCAATGATGCGCCTTATCCCATCGAACTCCCTTTGATATTCAATGGCGGCAGTACCGGCTATGTTTTTGCCGTCCTCGGTGAGTGTGTAGAATTTATTGTAATGGGTTCCCTTCACCCTGGTCTCGTCAACAAAGCCAAATGCAATCATCTCGTCTACGGCCATTGCCAGCCTTGCACTGTACGGGCCAAAATAGTAGGGCTTGAAATCAACATCCTCAAGCGATGAGATGTGATTGGACCACATGTAAATCAGTTTTTGAAGAGCGCGCCTGCCATTTTTCCTCCCTTTGCGGGCATGCAGCGTCAGAAAGATCGCGTCGTGTACGTCCGGTGGATCCCGTCCCATGCAATGTATTGATCTTTGGGGTTTTTAAATTCTCATCATTCGCCGGATGTTGAGCTGCGGTCAATGCTCTACCGGCCGCCTTAAACGGCCAGAGCCTTGCCGTATAACATGGATGGGCGGGGAGGATTCACGATACTCTGCCGGAGGATGGGGCGGAGGCATGCCCTCATGGGAGTCGTCATGCTCGGATTTCCATGCATGCGACAGGAATAAGGGCAGATTTGAGTCCGGTTCACAGGGCGGTCACGCGCGATCACCGGTGGCCTAATCCCACGGGTCAGGGGTCTGTGCATAGCATTCATTGAATTCCATGGCGAGGGGCAGGTGCCCGCTGACAAGCGCAGAGTCCATATTCCAGCCATATCCCTTGGCATATTCTGATATTTTATCAGGTGAGTCAGTCTGGAATTTCCTTAATAGGTAATGAACTTTGGCAATGCGTAAAAGTTTTTTCTCCCGGAACTCGGCTGCTTCGGGCCCTGCCGACGGGGATTCGATCGCAGCATAGCATTTGTCTATGATATTACAAATCGCAGAGTAATCATCGCCGTGGAGTTTTTTCGCGTCTTCGGCCAAGTGCTCACCACTTTTTGTAAGTTCGTAATAATCTATACGATAAGATGAGCTCCGTATTGTCACATGTTCCAAAAACCCGCATGAGGTCATCCGGTACATTACATCGATAGCTCTTTCGCTGTATGGGCCGTTATAGGAAGGCTCGAAACGCACACTCTCGATATTTGCCACCGATCTGCAACAAAAGTAGATTAGCCCCTGCAATACTGCTTTGCCGTTTGGCCTGCCATCGACTGCCGATAGGATCAAGCTGAGCGCGTCATAGAGATCGATTTTTTCAGCATCCATTGCTGGCTTGTAACTTTGTTTATTTATGAACCTAGCTAGGAGAATTATATTGATCACAAGTCAACTCAAAATCGATCGATCTCAAGAGTTGTTCTTACAACCGGTATCAAGTTCCATGGCAAGGGAAAAATGCTTGTCGATAAACGAAGCGTCCATGGCCCAGTCATACCTCTTGGAATATTTGGATATTTTGTCAGGCGAGTCTGTCTTGTGTTCCCTCGATATGTAATGTATCTTGGCGGCATATGACAGCTTTGTATCTTCGGGTTCAGTTCCTTTGGGTTCGGCTTCATTGTGGCATGTTTTTACAACACTGCAGATCTTATCATACTCTTTGCCGTATTTTCCTTTTGCGTCATTGGCTAGTTCTTTGCCATCATCTGTGAGTCTGTAGTTAGATTTGCCATTAAATCCATATATTGTCACTCGTTCTAAAAACCCGCATGAGACCATCTTTTCCAATGCCACGTTGACCTTTGCGCTATATGGGCCATGATACTGGGGCTTAAAAGCCATGTTCTCAATATTTATGATTGAATTAGAGCAAAAATAGGTTATCTTTTGCAAGAGCGTTCTGCTATTCTCCCCGTCCCCGTTTGCCGACAGGATCATGAAAAGTGTATCGTATATGTCGATTTTTTCAGCACTCAATATCATTTCCCCATTTCGTTGATTTATGAGCCTATCTAATTGCGCTATGTTGAGCACAAGTCAGCTCAAAATCGATCCATGCTCAAAGATCCAGATCCCGTGCAGGGTTTGTACAACGTCTCCCGGGCCCTTCAAGGACAGGGTTTTCCCGGCCTGAATCCTAGACCAGACGTGCTACGAAACAGACAGGGGCCATGCTCAATGCGCGGGTACAGACGCCGGCCTGCCGGTTTGCGCCATATCTTCAAGTGTTTTGACAAGATCTATCCCAGCTGCAACGTCTGTCTTTTCCATCTGCCAGCCATACTCTGGGGCATGCTCAAGTATTTCGTCTACAGAGCCGGTGTTGTGCTCTTTTGATATGTAGTGCACCTTGGCTGCCTGTGAGAGCCTGTCCGGATGAAGGCCGGTCATGCTGTTGCATGTGCCTACCACATGAACGATCTGCCCGCATTCCCTTTCATGCCTGGCTTTTGCGGCCAGGGCAAGCCTTTTGCCGGCATCCGAAAGAAGGTAGTGGTATCTCTGGTGAGCCGGCCCGGGTCTTGTATTTTCGTCTATAAACGAGCATGAGATCATCTCCACCAGCATGACACTCAGTTGTGCGCTGTACGGGCCGCGATAATGCGGCTCAAAGTCCATGTCATCGATCTTTGGGATGTAACTGTGGCAAAAGTAGGCCAGATCATGCAGCGCCGATCTCAACTTGGGGATGTCCCGATCGACGAGCAATATCAGGTAGAGGAGATTATACGGGCTCATCTTTTTGGAATCCAACACGGGTAGGCCGCATTACATAGATTTTAGTCTGGATGGTCAAACCATGTTGGGCAGGGGTCAATGTTATATCAATAGTTGAAAGGTCGGGACCCGGCCGATAGTTCCCCGGCCCTGCGGGGGCACATGCCCTCTTTGGCCATCTTTGCGTATCCCGTCTGCCGGATCTGCCGCGCCGGCCGGCCCGCAGTTAGGGTCCAGATCGGCCATCATGCCAGCCCATGGCAGATCGCTCATCAGTGCGTGATTGGATTCATCTGGCATTTTTCATTGAATTTTTCAAAAAGTGGCCAATGTTCGCGGACAAGCGCAATATCCATGTTCCAGCCATATCTCATGCCATGCAGCGATATTTTATCGGGCGTTCTGGCCTTTTGCTTTTTTGATATGTAATGGATCTTGGAAACGTATGAAAGTTTTGGCGCCAGAGGCTCTACCATATCATCGCATGTCTTGACAATATCTCCGATTTTAAGATAATCCTCAGGGTGCTGGCTCTTGGCCTTGTTGGCCAGCCTTGCGCCATTATCCATGAGTTTGTAGTGATATACGTCATACTGAATTCCATGTCTCATGATTTGCTCTATATATCCGCATGAGAACATCCGTTCCATCACCACGCTAAGCTTTGCGCTATACGGGCCATAGTATTGGGGTGCAAAGTCTGCATTCTCTATATTAGCGGCAGAGTTGCAACAAAAGTAGATCAGTTTTTGCAATGCCGTTCTGCCTATGGGTTCACCCCCGCCTGCCAATAACACCATGCCAAACGCATCATACAGATCAATCTCTTCGGCACCCAACACCAACATGCTATCTTGTTAATTTATGAACCTGCTTGTTCACGCCATATTGACCACAGGTCAATACCAAATCGATCGATGGGCAAGGATCCAAGCCTTGTATCTAGGGCCCATCCAACAGCTCACGGGCCCTGCGGGGGGAAATGTCGCCCTCCTCGGCCATCTTGGCAGCTATTCCGTCTATCTGGTCAGGCGTGGCACCTGCTGCCGCGGCCACGTTCCGGGCGTGCAATCTCATGTGGCCCTTTTGTATCCCCTCGGCAGAGAGCGCCCTTAGAGCGGCAAAGTTCTGCGCAAGACCGGCAGATACGATCACGCAGGCAAGCTCTCCCGCCGACGAGGCGCCGGTCATCTTGATACAGAGACGGGCCAAGGGATGGACTGCCGTGACCCCGCCCACTGTACCCACAGAGAGCGGCATCTCCAGGGAGCCCACTAAATTCCCCTGAGAATCCTGCGACCATTCTGTAAGAGAAGTGTACCTTCCGGAACGGGCCGCATACGCATGGGCGGCAGCCTCTATGGCCCGGGAATCCTGCCCGGTCGCACCGGATACGGCTATGCAGCCGTTCATCACGCCTTTGTTGTGGGTTACAGCCCGGTACACGTCATATCTGGCCAGCTGGTACGCGGATATCATCTTGCCCACTATACCCGGGCCCCCCGCCATGGACCCGTCAAAGACGGCAGAAGCCCGGGCCAGCCTCTGCGTGGTATAGTTCGATAGTATCCGGAGGACCGCCTCCCCCCCTGTAGCCCGCTCGATAACTGGGGCCACCGCCTCGCACATCGAATTGACCACGTTGGCGCCCATGGCATCCCCCACGTCTACTAGCAATTCTATCAGCAGCATCGGCCCTGTATCGGTCCCCACCTCTCTTGTTGTGACCTCCCGGGCGCCCCGGCCCATCTTGGAGAGAGTACTGCTGCAGGCATTGGCCGTATCCAATATCTCCCGGGATGCGGCCCTGATACCTTCTGCGGCCCTGCCCATATCGGCCCCGAGCACCTGTATCTGGCCGGGCACCAGGGGATCTGTTGCCTTCGCCGTAAACCCGCCGTGTATGCGGGCCGCCTTTGCCGCTCTTGACGCGGCGGCTACCACAGACGGCTCCTCTATCACCATGGGGACCAGGACATCCCTACCGTTCACTGCAAAGTTTGTAGCTATTCCAAGGGGCAGGGCAAACGTGCCTATCGCATTCTCGACCATCCTGTCCGCTTCTGCAAAGGATATGCCGCCATCAAGCAGCCGCGCCTCCTCCTCGGTCAGGCCAGCGTGCTCTTTGACCAGTCTAATCCTCTCGGCGCGGTCCTTTTTGAAAAAGTCCGGTATCGCAGAGCTACTCATCACCGGATCACCCTCAACAGCTTGTCGTCAGTCCTGTCGGGAAAGCCCCTTCCGTCAGTATTCGAGGTGAGCGCGTAGAGGTACCCGTCGGGCCCCTCGTCTACGTCGCGTATTCTTCCAAGGCCGGCAAGTATGCTCTGCCTGTCTTCGAGGCCGCCGTCAGTAGGGTCAAACCCGTACAGGCTGCCCACCCTGAGAGAGGTCATTATGAGACTGCCGCCAAATTCAAGCTGCTCCCCCGAATATACCACCAGGCCCCCGGGCTCTATAGCAGGATCAAAGCACAGTATGGAATCTTCATACCCCCCGCCGGAGCACTCATGGTCGGGCCACCCATAGTTTCCCCCGGGGATGATCACGTTGATCTCGTCGTTTTTCGACGGGCCAAGATCGCTGGCATACATTGTGCCGTCAGAAGACCATGCCATCCCCTGCGGGTCACGGTGCCCCAGGGAATAGACCGGCGAGCCCTCAAAGGGGTTGTCTGATGGTATGCTGCCGTCGTCGTTTATCCGCAGTATCTTGCCTCCAAGAGAATCCATCTCCTGGGATAAATGCAAAGTATCAGAGACCGATCCCGTCCCCACGTACAGCTTGCCGTCGGGCCCAAACTTTATCACCCCTCCATTGCTGAACCGCGACCCGGGTATCTTGTCTAATACGGTCTCTGCATCCTCGAGCTTGTTGTCCCTTTCGGTAATCTGCAGTATGCGGTTCCAGGCGGCCCCGTCTTCGATGTACGAATGGTACACGTACAGTTTGTGGTTCTCCCCAAAATCGGGATGGACGGCTATCCCCAGCAGGCCGCTGTCGAGCTCGTCGGCGACCCTGAGCACGGCAAGCGGCTCCTCTAACAGGACATCATCCTGCACTACTCTGACCCTGCCTGCTTTTTCAGTAAGGAATACCCTGTCCCCGTAGAACGCCAGGTGCCTGGGCTCGTCAAGGCCGGTGGCAAGAACGTCTACAGAGCCGCTGCCCGAGCTGGTTGTAGTCGGCCGGGGCAGGGGGAGCGGCTCCCCGGGCGAGGTGATTATGATTATCGATATGGCGACAGCAGCTATTATCCCGCCTATGCGTACTCTTTTGTCCACCGAGATAGTGCGGCACCCCCGGTTAATTAATTCCAAGGGAGACACTACACCTGCGGGCCCCGGAAGGTTGACAGGCATACCCCCGTGCCTAGCTGTGGACCGTGCATGAAAAGGCGGCAAGCTGGAACACCCTTGAAAAGCACATATACCGCCACCCGCCTCCTCGTCTCAGCGGGGTGGGGAAGTCAGACGCATGCGGGCAAAGTCATCCCGGCGGGCTCATAACCCGCAGATCAGTAGTTCAAATCTACTCCCCGCTATCAAACACACCTAGCCACGGCGATGCGCCGTCGAACTGTATGCGGCTGGTCCTGCCCTGGCGCCCGTAGGGGCGCGCAAGGTGCCTCTGGGACGACGCCACCGGCAGGTACAACCCAACAGATATGCCCCGCGGGATCTCCCGCTCCACCCTGTGTATAGAGGCGGCCCCGCACCGTGTACACTTGAACCCCTGGCCTATCCCTTTTGACTTCATGCTCTTTGAGCATTTTGTACAGTAGGGGTTTGCCATGCGGTATATTCGCGCCAGCCGTTCCACCCTTGCAAATTCAACATTGAGCACCTTTGGGTGGCTGCCAGACTCCCTCCTTATGCCGCCGCCCACCACCACTTTGTCACCCCCGCGGAGAAGGGCCGCTGCATCTGTCATGCCGGATTCCTTGTATACGGCGCATGGCACCATGGAGCCTCCTGCATTTATCTCAAAGAATACGTGGCCGCCCTCCCGGACAACCGGTTCTGTAGATATTACACCGGAGATGGTCCCCGAGGAATACGGGCGGGGATCGGCTGCATCTATTACATATTCCAGGTGGTCCGCCGTCCCCTGGTTGCTCCTGTATATCATGTAGCCCTCCAATCTCTCAGGAGTCCTTACCATCTCTGATGCTCCCAGTAGTGAACTGGCCAGCTCGCCCCTTATCCCATAGAATACGGGGTCGGGCCCGCGCGGCGCGATTATTGATGTGCCCCTTGCCTCGTCATAGCTGTTGAACGTATCGGGGTATGCGCCCTGTATTCCCCGGACATCCTCAGGCCAGATCGGCCGCGGCGTCCCGCGGTTCTCTTCTCTTCTGTAGCTTAATAGTTCAAGCGTGCTGTCTCCAAATTCATACCCGATGGCGGCAGCCGCGCCCACCATGCCCTGGCCGCTGCCCGTATAGAACAGTCCGGAACAGTGGCGCTCTATTATCCCCCGGGCCCTCTCCTGCTCCACCATGACGTGCAGCGCCTCCCTGCTGAGATCCCTCACGGGCTGTGGGATCCCTCCCTCGCAGAATACCGCCGCAGGGTTTGCCCCGTTCTCTAGATCGGAATACAGGGATACCGCATCTATGGCGATCTTCCTCGCCGCTTCCGGGTCGGAGACATTCACGGTCATCCCCACTGCCCCGTTGCCCCGGGTCTTCCACGGCACATTGGGGTTGAGGCGCACAAGCCGGGGATAGTCCTCGAACTCTGCCCCCTCTTTTTGCAGCAGGCGGGCCAGCCTAAAGCCAAGATAGGTGGTGCACATGCCCTTTATAGAATCCGTATCGTCTATCCCTATGTGCAGTCTGGTGCCGGCCAACTGCAATAGTGGCCCCATGCTCCGTTTTTTGCCTTTCCGACAGGCGTGGGTACACCATGTATGTGTGAACAAAATGCCAAGCAGGCCCCAGGCCGGAGGCTTGAATTTCGAGCCTTTCAAATTTTCCGGGACTCCAGGCCGCGGCCCGCCGGCCGCCCCCCTGCCAGGCCGCGATGGACCAGCAGGATATGCCTGCGTCCGCATGCGCTTCTTGTATTTTCCCCGAGCCTGCCGGTTTTTTGCCAATCCGTGCCGTCTAGTGTAAGATGGATATGCCCCGGGCTGACGGGACCGGCATGGGGGAATATCAGTGGGTCCCCGTCCGCGGCAGGGCCAGATACGGCACCATTATATAATATCAAAGTGTGTTAGACGTGTGTCAATATTTCTGACAAAAAATAACTATAAAGAGGTGGTTTGTGAATTTAAAAATCACAGGGTTGGTGGCGGCATATTAGGGTACATAAAAGACCATCCAAAAGAGGCCAAAAATACAAAGTGTGAATTTGGCACACCCCCAAGCCCGGATTCCAACATGGATTATTATTCTGTACCGGATGTGGAATAGTTGACATTGCCCAGCTTTTTCCAGGAGCAGACCGCCAGTTCCTCGTTTATGATGGGGATATACGTCATTTTTGCCATAGTGATGGTACAAGGCTTTCTAAACTTGTCGGAGGTGCTGATTCCCGTTGACGGCATATTTGACGATGAAAGCGCCATCACGGCCGCGTCATTATTCGTCTCATATGTGATAATAGTATCAAGCTGGATAGGATACTCCCGCTCATTATCCAAGAGGCCATACAGTGATAATTGGCAGGGCTCGGCCCGGTTTGTCCTGGATATCATGATACTTTTCGAGTATTTCTACTTGCTGAGCATATCAACCACCGAATATTTCACAGAGCAGTTCCCTGCAGTTGTATTCACAATTTTTGTGACGTATGCGGTATGGGACAGGATAAAACGCTCTGAATACAAATATCTGAAAAAACAGGACAATGATGCGTATGAAAACATGGCAATACGTTCAAGGAAGACAATCATATGCCTTGCAGTGTCATTTGCAATTCTTGTTTATCATTCGATCATTACAGAATATATGATTGAAACTTATCAGATGTCTGAAAGTGTAGGAATAGCCATCCTGCTGGTTCTCATATCCGCACTGGTGATATACTACAGGGCGTGGAAATGGAATATGCGTGAAACCCGCCTGGGTTTTCTCACAAGGTAATAGGAATAACACGGCTGTTGGATGATCTACGCATCTTGACAGGGTCTGTCAGGCAGCTCAAAGTTGGATATGAACAGCTCCCCCGTCTGTGCCCCCAGTGCTGCCTCCTTTACGCGGGCCCAGTCGTAGAGCTTTCTTACCTCGGGGCAGTCATTGCATACTAGGAGGAACTTGTGTGGGGCCAGCCGGAGCGCCCCTGCGAGCCGGCTGTGGTCGCCTTCTGTAAAGACCCCGCCCGGGTTATAACGCGGGGGATCTACAAACATCAGGACGTTCCTGCCGGGCTCTGCTATTGAATCCTCAAAGTCAGAGACCGTAAGCTCTGTGCCCTCCAGCTTGCGGCCGGCCATCGTGATCATCTCCTTCCACTTGTCTGGCGTCATCTTTTCAGGGCTGCTGTGCTCGATGTGGCTCTGGGATAGGCGCCTCCGCGCCACTGTTGCCGGATCGTTGCCGTCGTCCGGGATCATGCCCCGCACGGGCGGATTCTCTGCGATGGCCGTTGCAAGCTCGTCCCGGGTGGAGGCATTCCGCAGTATCCTGTACGTGGTGATCAGATCCTCGTCCAGGTCGTTGAGGACGCTGTTTGCGGACCACGGCTTTGCAAAAAAGACGGCGCCCTCCCCCGCCATCGGCTCCCTGTATTCATCATGGCGTATAGACTGTAGAATGGGAAGTATATGCCCGACTGCCTGCCTCCTGGACCGGATATACCCGAGCGGGGGCACCACGGAGATCTTGCCGAATAGATCCTGGTTCCACTTTAGCTTGCACTTGCGGTCTGCGGCGCTATCCGCCATGCCCTCGGCAGTCATGGTACGTCTACGCAGCCGAGCCATAAAAGCTGCCGGACAGAACCGGATGTTTCTCTAGCAAAAGTTCTGCGTGGCGTACACCTCCTCTGATTCGCCTATGTACACGCCCACCCCTATCCGGTTGTACTTCTCCTCCAGTATGTTCTCCCTGTGGCCGGGACTGTTCATCCAGCCATCGACAAGCTGCCGTGCAAGATCCTCCTCTCCCGCCAGCCACCCATATGTAGACGGTATGCCCTCCTGCATGTACGATGAATACGTATGCCCATACGCGATGTTCTCCGCCAGTCCGTAGGTATAGTATCCAAGATAGTTCTTTCGGCAGTCGTAGCCTGCCTCCTGCCCCCTGCCCGTCGGGCCTAGCCCTTCGGGCGTCTCGTGCTCAAAATAATCCCGGTCGTACATGTCCCTGCTGTGCCCGAGCGCTATCCCGTCTATCTCGGGAGTCCTGTACAGTGGCTCAATGCCGTATGCCACCCTCTCCTCATTTGTAAGCCGGAAGATGTACGATTCTACAGCTGCATGATCAAAGCCTGATTCTGTCCTAAACGGCGGGTACTGGGAGATCTCTGCTGCCACATTCTCTGCGGCATCGATGGCTCCGGCAGGTATCGAGCTGTACAGTGTATTCCCAGTCTCTGCAGAGAACGCGCCGAGGATGGCGTCTTCGGCGGCATCGATCGGGATCGCGTCGTATATCCCCATTGCCTGGGCCTCTATGTCCTGCCTGCTCACGTCAAAGTGCAGCACGCCCAGGTACACTCCTGCCCCGGCCACCGCCAGTACTGCCAGCAGGGCCATCCCCGGGACAGCCCTTGCGGCCCTCCTCTTTTTGTACGGCCTAGCCTGGCGGAGATGCCCGCACCTTACGCAGCGAAAGTGCCCCCCGTCAAAGACGTACAGGTGGCTGCAGTCCGTCTCCAATGGCTCAAGATGTGCATGTCTGCTATTTGTGGCTTGACTTGCAGAACAGAGCATCCCTGCATAGATGCGGCGCATCCTCCGAAGCTTGGTTTAAATTAATACCGCCATCCCCTCATCTGAAAATGATAGTAATAGACGAGGATAGAATATCCGAGATAATAGAGGAGAGAAAGCCCATGTCGGTGGCCCTCAACGGCCCAGATGGCATGCTGCCCCAGGTGCAGCGCACAGCATCAAGGATAATGGAGAAATTCGGCATACCCGCGTACATACTCGCAGATACCACATGGGGCACCTGCGATTTTAACTCGGCGGGAGCAGAGACCCTGGGAGCAGAGATACTCTTCAACATAGGCCATACAATCAATGTCGAACAGTACGGGAAAAACGTCCACCTGATAGACGCCTACGATGATATGCCGTTTGATTCTGTGGCCGAAAAGACAGTATCCCTCCTCGCAGGCAAAACCGTCTCGCTCGTCACCGACAGCCAGCATCTAAACCAGGTGGATGCGGTCAGGTCCATACTAGAAAAGGGCGGCGTCATAGTAAAAGTGGGAAAGGGAAGGGGGCAGCTCAACGACGGCCAGGTGTTCGGCTGCGAGTTCTATCCCGCCATGGATACAAAAGAGTCAGCCGACGCCAACGTCTTCATGGGGCAGAGCAACTTCCATGCGGCGGGCCTTGCCCTGTCTACGGGACTGCCCACGTTCGTGCTCGACCCGTACTTTAACGAGGTAAGGGATGTCACAGAGTTTGCCGAAAAGCTGCAGCGCAAGGCCACGCTGGCTGTCTACAAGGCCGCAGATGCGCAGACATTCGGGATAATAGTCGGCCTAAAAGAGGGGCAGCTCTCAAAGCTTACCGCTCTAAAGTTCAAAAAAGAGCTCGAAAAAGAGGGCAGGACAGTCCAGCTGCTCGCCATGACGGATATAACCAACGACAGGCTGCGCAGCTTCTCCGGGATAGACGCCTACATCCAGGTGGCCTGCCCCAGGATATCCACCGACAACCCGTTTGACAAGCCTCTTCTGTCCACACCCCAGGCGGCGGCGCTTCTGCGGGTCATCCGGAAAGAAGAGATCGGATCCTACCTGCAGATCCCCCACTGGTTATAGAACCGGCGTATTCAGTCTGAATCGGGCTGATCCACCAGCATCTTTTGAAATGTGCTATCCTTGCAGGCATTCTCAAACGCCTTGTCCCCGAGCGCCTTGGCCGCCGCACCCGGGTGCATCCCTATCGCCCTTCTAAGCGTCTCTGTACAGTCGGGGATCCTATCGAGCCTGGCCAGCGAGCGCGCCCTGTCGTATATGACCTCCCAGTTGTCAGGGTATACTGCCAGTATCCTGTCGCAGCATATAACGGACTCGTCGAATCTTGACATCGAATACAGTATCCTCTCCTTGTGGTACAGCACCGCGTTATAGTCGGGCATATCCACCAGCAAGGCCTCGCAGCGGCCCAGCGCCCCGTCTAGATCGCCAAGCTTTCTCATGCAGGAGATCATGTTTACGGTTATCGAGACGTCCCCGGGGTACAGCTCGAGGCCCTTTCCGTAATAGGACAGCGCCTTCTCAAAACTGCCGGTCTTGGATAGCGCGTACCCCGCGTTGTTAATCGCGCTCAGGTTGCCGGGGTCCGTATCGAGCACCTCCTCGTAAAAGTGGACGGCCTCATCGTACCTCTTTTTGAGGAACAGCTGGTTTGCCTCGTCAAGCAGCGAGTCAATTCTAGGATCCGAGCTCATTTTTACGGTTTAAGCAGAATCTTCCCAAATAACCCTTTACCCCGGAGCATCCTCTGGTGCGCCTCGGCAGCCCTCTCCAGGGGGTACTCTGAATCTATTACCGCCCGTATATCGCCCCTGGACAGCCAGTAGAGGCACTGTTCAAGCTCCGCCCGGGTCCCCTGTGTCGAGCCGAGTATGCTCAGGCCCTCGGAGGTGAGCCTGTTCAGGTTTGTACGCACATCATACCCCGTGGTAGCCCCTGTAGTCACTACCGTCCCGCCGCGCCGCAACAGGGCAAGCTCCCTGTTCCAGTGCTCCCCGCCTATGTGCTCGAATATCACATCAAGGCCTGATCCCGCTATTTCCTTTACCCGGGAATCCCAGTCGTCCCTCCTGTGGTCTATGGCGTGGTCTGCCCCAAGCTCGATACACTGTTCGAGCTTGCCAGGGCCTGCCGTCGCTATCACTGTACATCCGAACATCTTTGCTATCTGTATCCCGAATATGCCCATGCCGGAGCCCCCTCCCATGATCAATACAGACTGGCCCGGGACTATCCGGGCGCGCCCGACTAGCATGTGCCAGGAGGTCATCATCGTCATCGATGATGCTGCAGCCTCCTCGTACGATACGCCATCGGGTATTGGCACTGCGTTTATCTCGGGCAGGTGCGATACCTCGCAAAAGCCCCCCCATAACGGCCCCGTCTGAAAGCCCCAGACTATTCTATTCTTGCAGTCGTACTCCCTGCCTGACGTGCACATCCTGCATATTCTGCATGAGATATTCCCGTGGGATACTATGCGGTCGCCCACCTTGAGCCCTTCAACCTGCGAGCCGACGGCTGTCACATCCCCTGCAGCATCGGAGCCGGATATGTGCGGCATCGGTACTCCTATCGGCTTGCCCCTCATGCCCCAGATGTCGTCGTGGTTGAGCGCTGCAGCCCTTACCCTGAAGCATACTTCGCGCGGGCCCGGCTCTGGCTCGTCGATATCCTTTATGTCCAGTATGGACGCAAAGTCGTTCTCCTCCGCATACCTGTCGTAGACTAAAGCCCTCACGGCGGTGCTGCACATTGCACATCTAATATCGCTTTTGGAATGCATGGTTCTTCTGCATGCGGGCCCATCCTGGGCCCAGTAGCGTATAATCAGATCACCGTATTTTGTCATCCGGCGGTCTGACGCCCACACCCAGCTTGCGGGGCTCATCCGGCGCATGCAGCTTATCCCGTCCAACGACCCACAAGTCCTCCATAGCCGGGATAAACATAGTCTGCCTGCCAATATGTCATGGTTGCCCTGCGCGGGGGATGATAACCAGTATGTGCTCTCACATAAGCACACATTTCAAGCATAGGCTAGGCATTACCTGGCTTTTGAATACTTGGGTGAAGCATGTGCATTACTGTATGATAGTATTTAAAAAATAAAAATTGCTCTGTTGCCAGACAAAATACTCTATTCTTTCTCTATAGATCGTATGTATATGCTGGTTGAATCATAGATGTCTTGCCTTATTTCATTGATACGATCACGATATGATCTGGTTTTTTCAGCATCTTCACCGGTAGGAAGTTCGACTACTGCTTCGGTTAGTTTTTTAATTTGTTCTTCCATGAATTTTTGATATATTTCTTTTGTATTGAAAGGCATAGATTGCCATGAGAGGGGTTTTACATATAAATTGACATTGTTTATTATTCTAACCCAACTATTCCCGTACTTTGACTAGCCCGTCCCGCACTAGACGATATAAAATCGACTTAAAACCTAGATGTTGCACGATCCCATACAGATCTATGCCGCCTTGTCAACGCCATATCCAGATAGAATGCCCTATACGAGAGACGGTGCAATGCCGGCATGGCGATCACAAGTGTTGGGTACCGGAGGGGGGAACATGGAGCATTTAGTCATACAATGACGGGTAGGCCATTCCCCTTGGCTGGGCCGGCTGGCACCAGCTGCTGAATCGCATAACTTTAGCGAACAATGCGGGAGTCGGACCGGACTGCCCCCATGCGGCAGTTTTGCTGATCAGATTTCAGTGCATGTTATCAGCCTCGAAAAACCATAAAATCCATGCCCGAAAGCGGAAAGCATGCCGGCAGGGGCAAGCTCCCGCAGATCCCCCACAAAGAGTTATAATTCCAACCCGGGGCCTCCGTATAATGCCCGATTCATTTACCATTCCAGGGGACGTGATAGCCTCCATAGAGGAGTATGAAGCGGGCAAAAACGCCTTTGACGACGGGGACAAGGTGCGCGCCGCAGGGGTCGGCACGGCCGAGTTCGACAAGAGCAGCCGCGTCGCCAACATAAAGGTCCCCAGATTGCTGCCCATTCCCGACGCGGGCGACACCATAATAGGCTCGGTCGCAGCAGTCATGACGCACAGGTTTGCCGTATCCATGAAGCTCATCAACGGCAGACCCATCACGTCCGGCATCGAGTGCATGTGCTCGACGAGAAACATCCGCAAGAGCACCGTGACCCTGGTCAACGACATAGTGGTCCTCAAGATCATAAAGCGCATCAACGGCGACATACACGCGGGCATGAACGATCCCAGCCTCGGCGTCCTGTTCACAAAGTGCAGAAAGTGCGGCAAGGATGTAATACGGAACCACGACGGCCTGAAAAAGGGCCGCAGGGACGACCGCGGCGACCGCCGTGACGGCGGGCGCGACTTTGACAGGAGGCGCGGAGACAGCTTCGGGGATAGGCGGCGCGACAGGGATGACTTTGCAGATAGAAGGCGCGACAGGGAAGACGGTGATAGAAGGCGCGGGGACTTTGGCGATAGAAGGCGCGACAGGGATGATTTTGCGGACAGGCGGCGTGACCGGGAGGACTCTGGTGATAGGCGGCGCGGTGACAGCTTCGGGGATAGAAGGCGCGACAGGGATGATTTTGCAGATAGAAGGCGTGACCGGGAAGACTCCGGTGACAGGAGACGCGGGGACTTTGGCGATAGGCGGCGCGAGGGCCGCGACGGCGGGCGCGGCTTTGATCGGCGGCGCAGCTGGGATGCCCCGGAGCGGGACTATAACATAAAGTGCACCGAGTGCGGCTGGGTCGACGAGAGAAAGCTCTCCTCTGACTTTGGAAACGAAAAGCTGCTAAGCCCCGGTGTCTAAGAGCACCCGCGTCGCGTTCCAGGGCGAGCGGGGCGCGTACAGCGAGGGCGCAGCAGTATCATTCTTTGAAAACATAGAGACCATCCCCTGCCAGAGCTTTGCAGACGTGCTCGACAGCACGGTACGCGGCACGACCGACTATTCGGTACTCCCCATAGAGAACTCGATCGAGGGGTCTGTAGGCGAGAGCAGCGACCTGTTATACTCTACAAAACTAATAGCAGTAGGCGAGATATACCACAGGATAGAGCACTGCCTGATAGGGACCGGCGCCCCCGGAAAGATAACCACCGTCTACTCCCACCCCCAGGCCCTGGGCCAGTGCAGGCGCTTTATCCAAAAAGAAGGAATGAGGACGGTCCCCACCTATGACACGGCGGGCAGCGTACCCATGATAAAAAAAATGGACAGTGTGGATCTCGCATGCATAGCCAGCAGGAGGGCCTCGGAGATTTACGGCGTCCCCGTGATCAGAGAGGACATAGCAGACGATCCGAACAACCACACAAGGTTTCTGGTACTGGGGGACAAGGCGTGCCCCCCGTCGAAAAAGGACAAGACGTCGATAATATTCTCGATACGGCACGAGCCGGGGGCCCTACACCGGATAACTGCCGCCTTTGGGAGGGCGGCTGTAAACCTTACAAAGATCGAGTCCCGCCCGAGAAGTGGATCCCCCTGGGAGTACAACTTTTACGTCGACTTTGAGGGCAGCGCGGCCGACCCCGGTATAGCCGGGGTGCTAGAGGAGGCTGGCCGCAATACGTCATTCTTCAAGGTTTTGGGATCCTACCCGATGGCTGTTCCAGGCTAAAAGCCGCGGGGCTTTCTTGCACTGAACCCGGCGCTGACCCCTATGACCACTATCCCCGAGATCATAACAAGCACGTGGTAGGTGTAAAATATCGGGTCTGTCGATATGTGGTATACTGCCGTCACGTGCATCTCGGTCTGGCCCGTGTTCTGTATCTCGATCCTGCTGTCACCGTCCTCCAGATGGGACCAGTTGTGCGTAAAGTTGCCTTCATAGCTGGCCAGCGGAATGGTGACGTTGCCAGGAGCTACAAACCTCACGTCAAACGATTCCGCGGATACGCTGATCTGCTGCTCGGCGTTTTGCGGCGCGCTAAACGAGTACCCCGTGCGCTCGCCCGTGTCGAACGTCTCATCCACTTCTACTGTCTGCAGGCCTATGGACAGCACAAACGCGCTTAGCCCGATCACCGTAATGACCGAGCCTATGGCAGTGCCTATGGCGGTCTTTTTGGTCAGCATCCAACATTGGCCCCTGCTGTCGGGGATAAAAGACTAGCGCGTTGTGCGGCCCCGGATGGTTTAAAGATCACAGGGCGCGCCGCAGCCCCCGTGGAGACGGGCGGGCCCGCCGGCAGGAAGGCATGCAGGCTGTGCAAGGCCTCCTTTGATGATGCCGCGGCAATGAAAAGGCATGAGGAATGGCACGACCCAAGGGCCCCCTTTGTCACAAAGAACCGCATACTGGACAGGTCGGGCGGGGACATCTGGGAGGATGCATAGTGTTATGAAACAAGCCAGCCTATTTTGTCATCAAAGACGCAGATTTTCATGCCCTCAAACTCCGGATCGCCCCATAGGTTCTTGAACGCTTTGTCGTGGGTGTACAAAACGGAGGCGTTGTGCTGCAGCGCCATGTACGCATGATCCAGGTCGGGATACCCCATGCCCGAGTACCGGTATGCCATCTTGGGCTTGACGTCCTTCTTGCATGCGGGGCACTCGCCTTTGTGGCTTTTATGCAGGTACTTTGCACACGCGGGGCAGACGGTCTTTGTCAGCGACTTGAACGGCATGCTGTGCATCTTGTCCCAGACATACCGGTAGTGGTCCTTGAGGGAGGCATCGGCCGTAGATGTGGGAACAATCAGTATCTTTTGCTGCATCTTCAGCTTTTCAACCTCGCCCGTAAACTCTTTTGTCTTCTCGTCTACCAGCTTGTTGCATTCGTCCATCGCCGCGCCCTCGGGGGCGGTCTCGACTACCTGCTTGCGTATGGTATGCAGGGTCTCCGAGAGGACATGGTTTGACACCACAACCTTGACCTTGCCCTCATGCATGTCATCGAACAGGGTGTCGCATTCCGACTGGAAGAATTCGTCGTTGTACCCGCGGAGGTGTGCGATCCACACGTTGGTGTCATAGTATACCAGCTTGTTGCGGCCGGCCGCCTGCCCGGATTCTGCACTCACGGCGCTTGTCTTGTGCGGTATGATATAATCATGGCGCTTTCAGGCCGGATGATGCGGGCTAGACAGGCCAGGGGTTCCGCTCAGACGACCATTTGCCGCGGCTTCTATGAAACACATAGATCTCCATGCCCTCAAACTCCGGATCGCCCCAGAGATTCTCAAACCCGCGGTCGGCGGTATAAAGGGCGGAGACGTCGTGCTGTAAAGCAATGTATGCATGGTCCATGTCGGGATATCCCATTCCCGAGTATCTGTATCCCACCCGGGACCTGACATTTTTGGTGCACCTGGTGCAGGGGCCGTCATGATGCTCCGGGAGGTGCTCCTTGCACTTGGGGCACCGGTTCATTATCATTGCCTGATACGGTATGCTGATCAACTTGTCCCAGACATACTGGTAGTGATCCTTGATCTGCCCTTCGGCGGCCAGCATGGGCGCCACCTGGATCTTTTCCTCTCTTTTCAGCCTGTCAACCTCGTCCAAAAAACTCTTTGACCTTTCATCCACCAGCCTGCGGCATTCATCTTCTCCCGCGCCCGGGGGTGCATTATCAACTACATCCTTGCGCAGCGTGTGCAGCGTCTCCGAGAGGATGTGGTTTGACGCAGCGAGCTTGACCCTGCGCTTTTCCACGTCGTAAAACAGGGCGTTGCATTTGGCCGTAAAGGCATCGCTATCAGGTCCGATGAGGTGCGCGATCCACACGTTGGTGTCATAGTATACAAGGTTGTTGCGGTTGGCCTCTAGCTGCTCAGGTTCTGTCGTCATGGCGGCAGGTGCCATATAACATCATATAATCATGGCGCCGCCCGGGGGCGCCCCCGGCATATCCCTATGAGAATACGTGCGGCTGGCTCTCTGCAAAGCCGGCACCCGACATCTTGATGAACTCTGCATTCTTCTGCATCTGCGGTATTGTATGCGCCCCGCAATAGCTCAATCCCGAGCGTATCCCGCCTGTGAGCTGCTTGAGTATGTCATTTACGCTCCCCTTGTAGGGGACCATGGCCTCTACTCCTTCTGCCACATAGTCGTTAAGATCATCATCCATGGAAAAGCCGGGCGACTTTGAGCGCCTGCCAAGCGACGCGCCAAGCGAGGCCATCCCCCTGTATACCTTGAAGCGCTTGCCGTTCTTTGTAAGGACCGACCCGGGGGATTCGTCTGTCCCCCCCAGCATGCTTCCCACCATTACCGACGAGGCGCCTGCGGCCAGTGCCTTTGTCGCATCGCCCGAAGTGCGGGTCCCCCCGTCGGATATCACTGGTATGTCGTTGTCCCGGCCCACCTTTGCGCAGTCCATTACGGCTGTAAGCTGCGGCACTCCGGAGCCCGTCACCACCCGGGTTATGCAGATAGAGCCAGAGCCGACTCCCGTCTTGACAGCATCCACGCCCGCTTTTATCAGGTCTTCTGCGCCCCTGGCAGTTGCCACGTTGCCAGCTATCAGCTCGCACGAGGGAAAGCCCTTTTTTATGTGCCGGACGGCAGACAGCGCGTTCTCGCTGTGCCCGTGCGCTATATCCACCACTATGACATCGGCGCCCGCACCGAGCAGCATGTCTGTCCTCTCCATAAAGTCGTCCTTTACTCCGACTGCCGCCCCCACAAGAGGCCTTCCCTTGGAATCCTTGGAGGCCCCCGGATAGTTCTCCAAATCGGTGATATCCTTGCTCGTTATCAGGCCCCTTATCGTGCCGGAGCCATCGACCAGGGGCAGCTTCTCTATCCTGTTCTTGTGCATTAGCCTTCTCGCCTCGCCGGGGCCTATGTCGGGGCCCGCCGTGACGACATCCTTTGTCATAAGATCCCGGACGGGCCGCGATGTGTCCTCTTCGAACTCCATGTCCCGCTCGGTGAGTATCCCCACAAGCTTTGAATCAGGGCCCGCTACCAACAATCCCGAGACGCCCTTGTCTTCTGCGTATGCCGCCGCGTCATGGACGGTCTGCTCGGGGCTTATCGTATACGGGTTCTCTATTACCACGCTGCCCGAGCGCTTTACCTTGAGTACCTCGTCCACCTGTTCTTGCATGGTAAGAAACCTGTGGATTATCCCTATGCCCCCCTCCCTTGCCATCGTCACGGCCATGGCCGATTCTGTGACGGTATCCATGTTGGCGCTGATCAGCGGCATGTTGATCGATATGTTCCGGGAGAGGCGCGTCCCAAGGTCCACCTGGGACCTGCTCGTTATATCTGAATACTTGGGTACAAGGAGCACGTCGTCAAAAGTCAGACCCTCCCTAAATTCCAATGAAACCCTCTAGAATAAGCCGTTGGAAGTGTTATAAGCTTTATGCGGGGCCATGGCTGCCGCCCCCACCGCCCTGCGGGTCTCTTGGACATTGTGCGTCCTGATCACGTCTGCCCCGTTTATTACCGCGAGTACCTCGCACGCAAGAGATCCCGGCATCCTGTCCCGCGGATCCCCAATCCCCAGGACCTCCCCTATGAACGACTTTGCCGATACGGATACCACCACGGGATGCCGCCGGCCCAGCTGTCCAAGGTCCCGCAGTATGCAGAGATCGCGCACCGCCCAGTCCGCTTTCGTCCTAGAGAACAGCCGCCCCCTGCCGGACGGCCTGAAAAAGCCTATGGCGGGATCCACCGCTATCCCCCCGGGGTCAGCGCCTGCTGCGCGCGCCAGCCTTATGCTGTTCTGTAGTATATCCCGGGTCTCGGTTATCGAGCCCGTCCTTGCCTTGTTCGCATACGCGCACAGTATCAACGACGGCGCGTACCTATCAATCACCCCGGCCATATCGGGGTCATGGTTCAGGCCAGTCACATCATTTATGATCTCGGCGCCAAGTTCCATAGCCCGGCGGGCTACACTGGCCCTGCACGTATCGACCGAGATGGGCAGGTCGGTCGCCCCCCGGACGGCCCGCACCGTGCTGTCCACCCTTTTCAATTCTATGCCTTCTGATACCATCGTTCCAAGGTACGGGGCAGTCGACATGCCCCCCACGTCTATTATATCCGCGCCCTCTTCTTCCATGGCCATGGCCGCAGCTGCCGCCGCCCGGGGCGTGCTCTTTACGGATCCGGGGTGGAACGATTCAGGACTCGCATTGATCACTCCCATTATGCGCACCGGCGAGCTGCCGCCCGCCGGGACGGGGCCCAGCCTCACATTACTTATCAGGGCGGGCCGGATTTTAGTGGTATGATCAGGGGCTGGGCCGCCCGGTACAGGGGGATATTGGCAGAGTTTGGTTATAGTGCCGCACAGGACAGGCTCTCAGCAAAAGAGCTCGACGGGATAATAGGCAGGCCTGTCCCCCTGGGCAGGATTGCCGGCATCCTCCGGGGAAAGACAGTCCTGGTAGTCGGCGCGGGCCCCTCCCTCCATAGAGCCCTCAAGGTCATCCCCGGCCTTGACTTGCCCATCATAGCATCAGACGGGGCCCTGCGGGGCCTGCTAGATGAGGGCATAATGCCTGATATCATAACTACCGACCTTGATGGCGATACAAAATCTCTCCTCAGGGCAGGAAGAAGCCGCATAATGATAGTGCACGCGCACGGAGACAACATAGAGAGGCTCCCAATGGTTCGCTCCTTTGGGAATGTCCTTGGGACCACCCAGGGCAGGGAGCTTGGCAGGCTGTATAATTTCGGAGGATTCACGGACGGGGACCGGGCCGTATTTCTCGCAGAGGCGCTCGGCGCCCGAAAAATCGTCCTCGCAGGCATGGACCTGGGCAGCAGGATAGGCTCGCTATCAGATACAAGGCCTGCTGACAGGGCGACAAAGATCAAAAAGCTCAAGAGAGCCAGGGTACTCCTCGAGTGGCTTGCCGGCTGGTCTCGCGCTACTCTATACACCACATCGGGGTACATACGCGGCTTTGAGAGGGTCCGGCTACCGGGGCTGGCCCCGTAGGGGCTCGGGCCCCGCGGCGGATCCTATTATACATTGGGGACAAAAGTGGCATGGTTTTTTTATAACATCAAATGGCCCAGATAACATGAAGCACGTCATATACATGGAGATGCCCGCCGACGAGTACAGGAGCGCCCAGCGGGGCTGCCTCAGGATCGGCGTCACATACAGGGACATGCTGATCAGCGAGATGACCAAGAACAGGAGGCCCGGGGCAGGCGACATAGTCGAGATAGAAGGCGAATGGTTTGCGAATAAAACAGCGGTGATAAAGTTTACCACCAGCGAAAGGCTCGGCCTGCCGGAGCTCAGCGAGGTGCCCCAGTACCAGCTGCTCTGGAACAGGATAGTAGAAGCAGCGGGATCTGACAGCAGGTGGGACGGGGGCTTCCCGTCGGACATGCCCCGCGACATAAGGGAGTGGATAGAGGGCCGCATCTGGCGCGACGGCACCACCGTCTACGGGGTGGTGCAATCGATGATGAAGGATGCAAGAAAGTTCTCCGCCTCATGCCCGTGCAGGAGAGTAGGCCTGCTCTCCGCCCTGAAGAGGCTGCTGGGCCTGTCCTGACGCGAATATGCTTTAATTACCCTTGACTGTCATCTGCCCCGTGGACGAGGACGGCGGCATCCGGGGGATACTGGATCTAAAAGAGCGCATCAGTGAAAAGATAGAAAAGCACGAAGAAGAGATCGAGTTTCTCAGGCAGAACCTCGAGGTGCTGGACTCTGTGATAAAGCGTGGCAGCTTTGCAAAGGCGTCGTCGCTGCCGCCCGGCGGCGAGATCCCCGAGGTATCCGGCAGTGTAGAGGCGGCCGCGCCGGAGATGCAGGATGTGCCGGAGGATATACCCGAAGCGATCCATGATGAGCCCTCGGAAGACGAGGCAGAAGCTGTACCCGTGCTGGCGGGCGGTTCAGAAGTGGGCAGCGCGCATTTATCCCCGGGGAATATCTCGATAGTGCTCAACGAAGGCGTTGAGCTGGATTCCCGGACTCCTCCATTCAGGTCGTTCTTTATAGAGAGAATACTCGACGGCATGAAGCATGAAGACGAGGCAGGGGTGGCAAAGGGCAGCATCGAGCAGGGCTCTGCGATCGACTATACCGTAGAGGAAGAGGGGGGCCGGATCCGCGGCATAACAATCCGGAACTGCACCAGCCAGGACAGGCGGGACGAGATTATCAGGACCGCCGGCTGGTCCTTTTCAAAGATGCTCGAAAAAGGAGGCTGACCCATGGACAAGATAGCCGTTCTTGACTTTGGCTCACAGTACAGCCACCTGATATGCAGGCGGATACGCGACTTTGAGGTACACGCTGTTCTGCTCCCCCACGATATATCGGCAGACAAACTGCGAAAGGAGGCGCCAAGCGGGGTGGTCCTGTCAGGCGGCCCGTCAAGCGTATACAAGGAGGGGGCGCCCCGGCCCGGCGCAGGAGTACTGGAGATAGGGCTGCCCATCCTTGGAATCTGCTATGGCCACCAGGTTATCGTCGACGGCTTTGGCGGAAAAGTCAGGCGCGCAAACAGGGAGTACGGCTCGTCGCTTTTGTCGGTGGATGACGACGGGGACCTGCTCGGCGGGCTTGGCGGCTCGTTTCGCGCCTGGATGAGCCATGGAGACGAGGCAGAACAGGTGCCCCCGGGCTTTGAGATAATGGGCCATACCGGAGGATCCAGCGCGGCAGTGATAGCCGACAGGTCAAGGTCCATCTACGGGATACAGTTCCACCCGGAGGTGGCCCATACAGAACAGGGCTCGGAGATACTGCGCAATTTCGTGCTAAAGATATGCGGCGCAAAGCAGGAATGGACCATGGACGCGTTTATCGACGATGCCGTGGATAAAATGTCAGGGCTCGAAGGCAACATACTCTGCGGGGTCAGCGGGGGGATAGACTCTACAGTGACTGCCCTGCTCATACACAAGGCGGTCGGCGACCGCCTCAAGTGCGTATTTGTCGATAACGGCCTGCTGCGCCACAATGAGGAGGCGGAAGTGGAGAGAATCTTCAAGGAGGAGTTTGGCATGCGGTTTACAGCATTGTATGCAGCAGAGAGATTCCTTGAAAAGCTCAAAGGGATAACAGACCCGGAAGAAAAGAGAAAAGTAGTAGGCGGCGAGTTTGCGGATGTATTCTCTGAATATGCCGAAAAGAACGGGCCGTTCCGGTGGCTTGCCCAGGGGACTCTCTACCCCGATGTGGTGGAGAGCGGCGCCACCGGCGGTCCCGCCGCGGTGATAAAATCGCACCACAATGTGGGCGGCCTGCCGGACCGGCTGGGACTCGAGATCCTCGAGCCACTCAGGGAGCTGTACAAGGACGAGGTAAGAAAGATAGCAGCAAGATTAGGCGTGCCGCCGGGGCTCGTCTCGAGGCACCCGTTTCCGGGGCCCGGCCTGGCAGTACGTATAATGGGCGAGGTGACGCCAAGAAAGCTCGGCATAGCAAAGGCCGCAAGCAAGATAGTCGAAGAAGAGCTTGAAGCAGCAGGGCTGTACGATACAGTATGGCAGGCCTATGCGGCAGTGGGGGACGACCGGGCGGTGGGCGTAGTCGGAGACGAAAGAAGGCACGGCAGCATAGTGACCATACGGGTAGTAGAATCACTTGATGCAATGACGGCAGACTGGTCCAGACTCCCGCACGGACTGCTCGAAAAGATGAGCAACAGGATAACAAACGAGATAGAGGAGGTCACGTGGGTCACATATGCAATATCAAGCAAGCCGCCAGCTACAATCGAGCCGCAATAGTCACAACAAACACGCGCCTATCACCCCCGACGAATCTCCCAGCTCGTTCCGGAGTATCGGCGTATCGACTATATCGCTGAATACCCTCTTGTATACTGCGTCCCTTCCCTCGCTGTACAGAAGGGGCACATTTGATACGCCGCCCCCCAGCACTATCACATCTGGATCCAGTATGTCTATTACATTTGCGAGGCCGGCGCCAAAGTTGTCCATGAACTCGTGCCTCCATTTTACAGAGCCGTGTACCCCGCCCATTATCTCCTTTAGGGGCTCGGACCTGCCGGTAAGCTCAGCCCACCTTCTCTCAAGCGCAGGCCCCGAGATGTACATCTCTACACAGCCCTTTTCCCCGCAATAGCATTCCCTTCCATCCCTGTGCAGTATATGGTGGCCCCACTCGCCGGCTATCCCGTTGCGCCCGCCGCGTATTATCCCGTCTACCACCAGGCCGCCCCCCACGCCGGTCCCCATTATCACGCCAAAGACGGTCCCGTATCCCCGGCCCGCGCCCATGCGCGCCTCTGCCAGGGCAAAGCAGTTGGCGTCATTCTCCATGGTAATGGGCCTGCCCAGGAGGCCCTCTAAGTCGCCCTTGAGGGGCCTGCCTGAGAGATATCTGGTGTTGCTGTTTCTTATCAGGCCGGTGGATGGGGATAATGATCCCGGGGTGCAGACGCCCACTGTTGACTCTCCCGGGTCGAGCCCCTCTACAAGGCCGGCTATTCCATCTAATACGCCGTCGTAGGTGCCAGAAGTGGGTACGCGCCTCCTGTCTAGAATATTGTATTGCTCATCAAGGAGAACACCTTCTGTTTTTGTTCCGCCTAAATCTATGCCTATGCGGTTCACTGTATGATATTTTATCCGGCCGGGCCGCCGGCAGAGACCGCTATCACGTCGTCTATCCGGAGTATCATGCATGCGACCTCGGTCGCCGACTTGATTATCTGCTCTTTTATCACGGACGGCTCGATAATATCCAGGCCGTACATGTCATCTATTCTTGTCTTTTTTGCGTCTATTCCAGTCCACTTGCCGCCCTGGCTCTGCTTTGCTCTCAGGGTGGCTATCGTATCTATCGGGTCCATGCCGGCATTTTCTGCTATTGCAAGGGGTATGGTCTCCAAGGCCTCGGCATACTTCTTTATCGCAAGCTGCTCCCTGCCGTCAAAGCTGTCGGCCCATTCTTTGAGCTGTGATGCAATGTATGCCTCAGGCGCGCCGCCGCCCGCAACTATCGACGGGTTCTCCATTACGTCCTTTACCACCATGAGTGCGTCGTGTATCGAGCGGTCCACCTCGTCGACCACCCTCTGCGAGCCGCCGCGCAGCAAGAGTGTCACCGACTGGGGGTTTGCACATTCCTCTACAAAGACCCACTTGTCTGATTCGACCTTTCTCTGCTGGACCATCTCGGCCCTTCCAAGGTCGCCCGAGGTTAAATCGTCTATATTGCTGGATACCCTTCCCCCGGTGGCCTTGCCTAACTTTGTCATGTCGCTCTCTTTTACGCGCCGGACCGCCAGTATGCCCGCCTTTGCCAGATAGTGCTGTGCTATGTCGTCTATGCCCTTTTGGCAGAGCAGGACGTTTGCGCCTGCGGCGCGTATCTTTTCAACCATTGCCTTTAGCATCCTGTTCTCTTCTTCCAGGAACAGCTGCATCTGGGTGGGATCGCTTATCCTTATCTCGGAGCTCATCTCGGTCTTTTCAACTTCTAAAGCGGTATTCAGTAGTGCTATTCTTGCGCCCGGTATCTTTGTCGGCATGCCGCTATGGACCACCTCTTTGTCCAGGACTATTCCCTTTATCAGCCGGGTGTCCTGTATGGAGCCGCCGGACTTTTTCTCCACCTTTATGTTGTCAAGGTCTACGACATACCCCTGGTCCTTCCTGACTGCCACCTTCATTACGGCGTCTACGGTCATCTGGGAGAGCGGCTCGCTGTCGTCAGAGACCAGTTTTGACTGCATGCTGGTAGTCGCTATCTTTAGCAGTGAATCGCGGTCGTCTGGCTGTATCTTTTTTACCATGCTGTCCAGCACTTGGAGCGACTTTTCTGCCGCAGCCTGATAGCCCTCCACTATAACGGACGAATGGACGTCCTTTTTGAGCAGCTCTTCTGCCTTGGAGAGCAATGCACCCCCGAATACCACCGATGAGGTGGTCCCGTCGCCTACTTCGTTGTCCATGGTCTTTGCTATCTCGACCATCATCTTTGCGGCCGGGTGCTGGACGTCCACCTCCTTGAGGATGGTCGCCCCGTCGTTGGTTATGGTCACATCCCCAAGCGAGTCCACGAGCATCTTGTCCAGGCCGCGCGGGCCCAGGCTTGACCGGACCAGCTCCGCGACCAGCTTGGCCGCCGCTATGTTGTTCTGCTGTGCGTCCCTGCCCTTTTGCTGCAGGGCGCTCTCCTTGAGCACAAGCACGGGGCCCTGGGGGGTCTGCTGGATGGATGCCATGTCAGCGCACGCTTTTGGGCCCTTTTTTAATATTACGAAGCGTTTTGGGCCTCTGGGAGGCCGTTCTGGCCCCGGCGATCACCGGGATATAGGAGCGCCTGCGGACGTCCACCATCCCGCTGTACAGGATGCGGACAGAAGGCAGGGCCAGAAAGGGCAGAAAGACCGGCACCAGGTGCGGCCTCTGGAATGTGCATCCAGCATCCGTCATCACAGAGGTCAGCTTGGAGAGCCCCTCGGATACCTTGCCGAACGGATCGGACGAGATTATCCCGCAGATCTGCAGCGGGAGCATGGCCGATACCCTGCCCTTTTGGACCACCGCGATCCCGCCGCCCTTATCCATCACGGCATTGGCGGCTTTTGCCATCTCTATCTCGGATGAGCCCAGTACGACAAGGTCGTTCTCATGAAAGCTCCAGGAGGATGCAAGCGCCCCTATGTCTGCCCCAAAGTTTTCCAGGAATCCCACAGTGCGGCCGCCGTTCCCTGACAATCGGTCAAATGCGGCCACCTTCCATACGTCACTATCCCTTGACGGTTCCACGTTGCCCTCTTTTACGGATAGCTCGGCGGAGCCCTGTTCTGTTATGATCTCTGTCTTCATTGTTATGGTGTTTACCTGCTCGGTCTTTTTTCTCGAATGCACCGCAAAGTCTGCCGCGGTTAATCTCCCCAGTCGTATAGTCCTGCGCGTCCAGGATGGCGCCTTTACCGGATGCTGCCGCGATACCAGCTTCCCCCCGGAGACCATCCTGTTCCCGCCGACAAATACATCCTCGGGCCGGAACGATTCCAGGTCGTATAGCATCTGTATGTCCGCTATTCTCCCCGGGGATATCCCCCCAAGGTCGCGGGCCATGTTATAATAGTCAAAACAATTCCTCGACGCCATCGCTATTGCCCTTACGGGGTCTGCCCCAAGGCGCACAGCCTCCCTTACGCAGTGATCAATGTGGCCCTTCTCGCCCATGTCGACAGGGTCTATCCCGTCAGTACAGAACATCAGCCTGTCGAGGCCCGCCTCCTTCTTCAGCATCGGGGGAAGTATCTCTGCCAGGTCCCTCCGTATCGAGCCCTCCCGCATCATCACCCACATGCCGAGGCGCAGCCTCTCTTCTGCCTGTTCTGCATTTACGGGCTCGTGGCACGACAGTATCCCCGCGGATACATACGCGCTCAGCTTTTTTCCCGATGCGCCCGCGGTATGCCCGTTGATTATGCAGCCGCCATCAAGCATCGTACCTATCGACCTCATTGTGCCGGGATCCCTTGATGTGACCTTTGTCCACGAGAATACCTCCCCCATGCCGAGAACATCTGGAAGGCCTATCGCCGATCTCTCCTCTTCGGGGCTCAGCGTATTGCTGTGGCTGAACCTGCCATCGACGGGAAGGCCCCCGGGCACCACGTGGAAGAATCGCGCCGGCAGATCCTTTGACATATTCATCAGGGTTCTAAAGCCCCTGTATCCGGCGACCCCCACCATGTCTATCGGGTCCGAGAACAGCGAGGTGGTCCCATGCAGGACCGACTGTGCGGCAAGCTCGGCAGGTGTGACGAACTGGTCGACATGTATGTGCGGGTCGGCAAAGCCGGGTGCCGCGTACCTGCCCTGTGCGTTATGGATAACAGTCCCTGCACCCCGCGCATGCGACGCATCCGGCCCCACGTACGCGATACGGTCGCCTGATACGGCGATCTCTGTTCCCTCGATCACCTCCCCCGTATACACGGATACAAGCGAGCAGTTCTGGATGATCAGGTCGGCCTTGCGGTCCCCCATGGCCACCGCAGCCAGGCGCGATATGGACCTGGAGAGCGGCCTCATGCGGAACAATCATTCCCGCAGATAATTATAGTTTGACCGGCCGATCCCCGATCCAATGCTTAAATTACCGGGCCCCCGGGCCGCCGGGTATGAGGTATCCCAAGCAGATAAGGAGGTACTGTCCCAAGTGCAAAAAGCACACGACGCAAAAGGTCTCCATATACAAGGCCGGCAAGCGCAGGGCCTCTGCCATAGGGGAGAGGCGCCACGCAGAGGACAAAAAGGGATACGGGGGCCAGAAATTCCCCAAGCTCGCAAAGCCCGCCAAGGTGACAAAAAAGGTGACGCGGCTTCTCACATGCCCCGACTGCAAGAAAAAGTTCAACACCTATGGGCTGCGCGTCAAAAAGTTCGAGTTCCTGACCGCATAGATTCGTATATGCGGTACTCTTGTACCGTATTCACATTGAATGCAATCCTTGGATCGTTTACCATCTCGAGGCGCTCGCCTATCTCCTGCAAGGGCCCCGCTTTTCCCGCGTCTACAACGGATACGCCCGTGTACGCGCACCTCTTCCCGTTGTACTCTGTATAATAGCCGCCCCGCAGGCCCATTGTGCAAAGAAATCCCTCCGATACGACAAAGCTCGTCCAGGAGTCGCCCTGCCGGCACCTATCAACTAACACGCGTATTACCTGCGCGTCCAAAAGTGGCAGGTCCCCGGGTACGGCCATCACCGTCCCCTCAAGATCTGACAGGGCCCTGTTGAGGTCTTGCGGATAGCCGCTGCCGCCGGTCTCTATAACGCGCACTCCTCTCTCCTCCAAGAGCAGCGCCGTATCTGGCGCGTTGGGGCTGATAGCTGCTGCTATCCCACCAAAGCAGCCCGACTGTTTTAGAGCATCCAGCACGCGGAGGACCATGGGGGTGCCGCCCAGGAGAAGCTTCTCTGTATGGCCCATCCGGGTTCCGCGGCCCCCGGCCATTATCATTCCCATCATATCGATACAAAGACCAGGACAGAAGCAAGCCGGGTCAGCTCGTTTGCAGCACCCATTACATCGCCGGTTATACCCCCAAAGCTTCTCGACGACAGGGATACCAAGATGACAGACGATATAACGCCGGTCGACAGCACGGCCAGGCCGGCCCAGCCCCCCAGAATGACAAGCGGTATCGCGGATATTATTACAGCAAATGCGGCCCTTCTTCCGCCTTTCATGGCCGATACAAACGGCGAGCCAGAACCGGGGGCAGCCGTGCGGCCCCTCCACGCCATCAACACCATGGACAGCTTTGCCGCCACCTCGGCGAATAGCACCGCCTTGAGCAGCTCGGTGCCGCCGGCAAGCGAGAGTGCCACCACCATTCCCACGATATACAGGACCACCGCCGTCACGCCGGCAGAGCCCACCGACGAATCCCGCATGGCAGATATCTTGCGCTCCTTGTCCCCGCCTGCCATCATGCCGTCGGCAAAGTCCGCAAGGCCGTCGGTATGGTGTATCCCCGTGATCACGGCTATTACGGCTACCACCAGCAAAGCGACCACCAGCGGGTCGGCGCCAGCCTCCGATAGCCCAAGGCCTATGCCGCCTGCGATCAGCCCTATCGCCATGCCGGCCAGCGGGAAAAGATGCATGTTCCGTGCTATCACATCCAGGCTGCCTGCCCCCGCGGGCAGTATCGTCAGAAACGATATGACCGAGCCTGCGCCCTTAAACATGAATCCACCACCCGATGTACGAGAGGACGGCCACCATTGGCGCTGTAACAAGTGCACAGAACAGCAGGCAGGTGGCCTTCATTATCGATATGGACGACCTTACATGGGATATGTCGGGCTCTGCGCCATCCCCTATCGTATAGTGGCCGGGCTTTTCGAGCGCGGTGCCGAGGGCGCCTGCCAGAGCCGCCATCGGGTATCCAGCGTTGGGGCTCTCTGTCCTGGAGCTGTCCCGGAGTATCGCCCTGTACGAGCCCCTCCAGTCATTCCGCAATAGGAACGATGCTATCACCATGACCAGTGCTGTAAGCCTTGCAGGCAGGTAGTTGAGTATTCTATCCGAATAGGCCGCAAACCACCCAAGGTTCCTGAACATGCCGCTCCTGTATCCTATCATGGAATCAAAGGTATTGACCGTCCTGTATACAAAGGCGCCAAAGAGCCCGAATATTCCAAAATAGAACAGCGGCCCCGTCACGCCGTCTACTGTATTCTCCGAGACGCTCTCTAGAACACCCGAGAGAATACGCCTCCTGTCAAGGTTCGAGGTATCGCGCTTTACTATCATGGAGAGGCGCTCCCTTGCTGCACCTATATTGCCCTCTTCAAGCGGGCGCAGCACATCGAGCGCGTGCCGTTCCATGCCCCGGATTGCTATTGTACTCTTGAGGAGGACGGCGCCGGCGGCTACAGATAATACCGCGGCGGGGAGTGCCGCCAGCAGGCCCACGCCCATGTAAAACCCGGCTATGCACAATACCACCAGGGCCGTGACCCCCGTGACAAATAGCGCCCCCCATATTTTCTCGGAGGCGGCCGAGCCAGTCTTCCCGTACGGGATGATTCTTCCGATGAGGCGCCCCGTCCATGCGGTAGGATGCAGGGCGCTCCTCGGGTCGCCTGCCGCCATATCCAGGGATATTGCTATTGCAAGGGCGAGCAGCGGCTCGATCATTTTATCATCCCCCCGATGGCCCGCATGTCGAGGCTCTTTTCTACCAGAGATGCGAGCTTTCCTATCTCCCTGTCCAGTGTGCCGGGCCGGCCGTCCCACGGGGTGCCCCCGGGTGATGCATCAAGAGAATCTTCCTCTGGTATGCCCAGTTTTGCCTTTGGTATGACCCCGAGCACGCGCTTTCCGGTTATTCTCCGTAGCCTTGCAAAGCCGGGCCGCAGGATCCCCTCGTCGCCGCGGAACTTGTTGAATACGAGCCCGCGGACCAGCTCCCGGTGCCGCTCCTCGAGCAGCGAGAGCGTTCCCACAAGTGCTGCAAAGGAGCCGCCCCTCTCTATATCGGTGATCAGTATTACAGGCGAGGCTATCCTCGATGCGATCGCCATGTTGGTTATGTCTCGGCCGCGCAGGTTTATCTCTGCAGGCGAGCCCGCCCCTTCTATGACCACGACATCATGTTCACGCCGCAGCCTTGCAAGGGATGACAACGCTGGGGGCAGCAGCTCGCGCCGTGCAATCCGATAGTATTCTGCTGCATCCATCACACCCCGGCGCCTGCCCCCCAGATAGACAGTGCTTTTTCCTCCCCTGGGCTTGAGCAGGACAGGGTTCATGTCCGGGGTTATCTCGGCCCTTGCTGCAACTGCCTGGATGGCCTGCGCGCGCGATATCTCAAAGCCATCCCCAGTATACGACAAATTTGACATGTTCTGCGACTTGAACGGAGCTACGGACAGGCCCATGTCGGAGAATATCCTGCAGAGGGCCGTCACCAGGACCGACTTGCCCGCGCCCGAAGAGGTCCCCTGGACCATTATGCTGCTCATATGGAACCTAGCGCCTCCACCAGCATCTTGTTCTCGCGCCTCGTCCTGACGGCTATCCGGATGTAGTGCCCGTCCATGCCAAAGCTGGAACAGTCGCGCACAAGTATGCCGCGCTTGATCAGCCTGTCCCGCACTGCAGAGCCCCGGAGCCGCGTCCTAACCAGCATAAAATTCGCCGAGGTATCCAGGCATTCAAAGCCGTCTATCCCGGATATGCCGCGGCGCAAAAACCCGGCCTCTTTGAATATCATCTTTCGTGCAGATACAAGGTGGGAGGTGCACGATAAAGCGGCCTCGGCCATATCCTGGGCGGGCCCCGAGACGCTCCACGGGATCCTTACCTTTTCCAGCACGTCTATGATCCCCTGCGGGCCTGCCGCATACCCTACTCGCAGCCCCGCCAGGCCAAACGACTTTGTAAGCGACCGGAGGACCAGCATGTTACTCAGGCGGCCCGCCATATCCAGTATGCTCTCTCGCGGCTTCCGGGACAGCTCGATAAAGCACTCGTCTACCATGACCAGCGCGGACCTGCGGGCGGCCGCCCGGACCAGCCTCCCCACCTGCTCTTTGGACAGCAGCTCCCCCGTTGGATTGTTCGGATTGCATAGGAATAGGCACCCTCCGCGGGGTATGGCACCCGCGAGTTTTTCTGTCTCCGCGCCAACCTCCATCGCCTCAAAGCGACTGACGCGGGCCCCCGCCAGGCGGGCGGCAGCCTCGTACTCGCCAAACGTGGGCGATACCACAAGCGTCTTTCTCCCCCGGAGAAACGCCCTGCAAAAGTCGTGTATTATCGCGGTGGCGCCGCCTCCTACTGTTATCTGCCGGATACGGAGGCCCGCATACCTTGCAAGCCGGGCCCGCAGTGATGATGAGGCGGGATCCGGATAGACAGACACCCTGTTCATCATCCCCTTGAGGCTGCGCCCGACAGAAGGAGGGGGGCCAGCGGGTGATACGTTTGAGCTAAAGTCGACCAGCCCGGGCAGTGCTCCCGCAGAGTACGGCCCGCCGTGGACCGTCGGCTCGTGCGAGGTGATCTCCCGGTGCAGCTTCACGGGCTGTATAACATACCGCCGATTTAGTGTGTTTTGGTATGGGAGGCGGGACTCAAAAAGGAATATTAATTCATGGAATGGATCGGGCCCCATGGAAAAGAAGAGGGTCGCCATACTGGGCGCCACCGGGGCAGTGGGCCAGGAGTTCGTCCAGTCGCTGGAGGATCACCCGTGGTTTACTGTCACCCAGATAGCCGCATCGGAGCGCTCGGCGGGCAAAAAGTACATTGACGCGATCAGGGATGATTCTGGCATAGTCGGCTGGGAGATAGGCGGCGAGATCCCCCCGTACATCACAGACATGATGGTAAAATCCATAGACCAGGTGGATGTCTCGCAGCTCGACCTTGTCTTCTCCGCGATAGAATCGGGCGCCGCCCGGGATATAGAGACAAAGTTCGCGGCAGACCTCCCCGTAATATCCACAAGCTCCGCGTACAGGTACGAAGAAGACGTCCCCATACTGATCCCCGGCATAAACGACGAGCAGGCCGACCTGCTCGATACGCAAAAAAAGAACAGGAACTGGAAGGGCTGGGTGGCCCCGCTCCCCAACTGCACAACCACGGGCCTTGCCATAACGCTAAAGCCGATATACGAAAAGTACGGCGCCAAAAAAGTAAGGATGACATCCATGCAGGCGATATCCGGCGGCGGCAGGTCCCCCGGGGTATCGGCAATGAACATAACCGACAATATCATCCCCTATATCCCGAAAGAAGAAGAAAAGGTAAGGATAGAGACCCGCAAGATACTCGGCAAGCTAAAGGACGGAAAGATAATAGACGCCGACATAAAGGTCAGCGCCACGTGCACCAGGGTGCCCATCCTGGACGGCCACACAGAGTCAGTGGCCGTCGAGACCGAAGATGAGATAGACCCGGCAAAGGCAAAGGCGTTATTCGACGAATCAAACAGGAACAGCTCGGTTGCCGGCCTGCCGTCGGCCCCTGACGAATACTATGCATTCCACGAGGACCCCACACGGCCCCAGCCCAGGCTCGAACGGCCGGTAGGCGACGGCATGACCACCACTATAGGCCGCGTTGAAAAAGAAGACCTATTCGATAACGGCCTCAAGTACATGCTCTTCTCCCACAACAAAAAGATGGGCTCTGGCAAGGGGGCGGTCCTGCTGGCGGAGATGCTGCTCAAAAAGGGCAAAATCTAGAAATTATTTCAAATTTAGCCAAATATCCGTTTAAGATTTATAAATTAAACAAGGGGGCATACCCCATGGCAAAAGTCGACGAGCTGGACCTGAAGATACTCTCCGAGCTGTCGGCCGACGCGTCCATATCGGTCCCAAAGCTCTCCGAGAAGATCAAGGTCAACTCAAGCGTGGTATACTCTAGAATCAAGAGATTGGTCAAAAAGAGGCTCATAGAGCGGTTTACCATAGTGGTAAACGACCAGGAGCTCGGCTACCAGGTAAAGGCCCTCATAGGCCTCAACATGGACTCCAAGAAGCGGGACAGCATAATAGACGCTTTATTCGAGATCAGGGGCGTCAGGGAGATAGCCGAGGTGACAGGCAGGTTCGACATACTGGTGACGGTCTATGCCCGCGAGCTAGGCGAAATGCACGTGATAGTCTCCGACAGCATAGGCAAGATAGACGGGGTCATATCGTCGGAGAGCTTTCTAGAGATGAAGACGCGCGAAAAGGCAATGCCATATATGCCCTCAAAGTAGGTGTCGATCCGTGCAGAGAGAAAAGGCACAGTCAAGGGTGGCCGTATACTATGAGCTCAGCAAGCCAAAGATCTGGTACCTGCTGGTATTCACCGCCTTTGGGGCCGCAGTTGCCGCCTCCGGGATATACGGGATAGAGATATCCATCGCTACCTGGGCCCTGATGCTCTTCTCGGTGGCGGCGGGATCAGCTTCCGCAAACGTGCTGACCAACTACCACGACAGGGACATAGACGCGATAATGAAGCGGACCCAAAAGCGCCCCCTTCCATCGGGAAGGGTCACGCCCGCGGGGGCCCGCAACTTTGGATTGTTCCTTGCCGGCGCCTCCATGGTGATGGCCGCCTGCATCGCCCTGACCACCACCCCTGTCCAGGGCGCCTGGGCCGCCGCGTTCATTGCGTTTGGGTTGTTCAACAATGTGCTGGTCTATTCATACATGCTAAAGAGGCGGAGCCGCTCGAATATTGTGCTCGGCGGGCTCTGCGGCGGGATGCCGCCCATGATAGGCTGGGTTGCCGTCACTACAGCCGACCTGTGGACGATGGGGCTCGTCATGGGCGGGCTTGTATTCATCTGGACCCCGATGCACATCTGGGCGCTGACTCTCCACTTTAGGGACGACTACAACAAGGTCAACGTCCCGATGCTGACAGCCGTCCACTCGGAGGGCACATCCGCAAGGGTGATTGCAGTATCCACAGTGGCCATGGCGCTATTCAGCCTGGCGCCCCTCCTCATAACTCTAGAAGACGGGGCTGCTGCAGTGGGCCCCGTCTACCTCGCTACGGCGGCGGCGTCCGGCGCGCTGATAATCGCCCTGTCCGCATGGGTGGTATACAAGCCGACAGAGAAGGCGGCCTGGGTGCTCTTCAAGTTCTCCAGCCCATACCTTGCCGTCCTGTTCATAGCGCTGATGGTCGATGCCGGCCTGCGGGCCTAAAAGCCCACTACTGCCACGTAGACGATTGTAAGCGCCACCAGTCCGATGAGCGAGTATCCTATCAGCTTCTGAGTGCTGTCCATGGAACTGCCGGCCGGTCTCTATAATTTAAAAGTTAGAGCCCCGCTGTTATGCAGGCGCCCGCCGGATACGCCGGTTCCTACCTGTAAGTATCGTTTTTAACCGCCGGTGCCCCCGGTGAACCATGGCTACTGGCACCTTTGCTACATCGGTCAGCTGCATAGACGGCAGGATTCAGGGGCCCGTCTCGGAGTGGATAAGGGAAAAATACAACGTGGACTATGTGGATACCATTACAGAGCCGGGTCTCGACAAGAGAATCTCTGCGCCCGAGACAGCCGAGGCGCTCCGAAAAAAGGTGGTCATATCGATAAAGGCGCACAAGTCCAAAACGGTCATAGTCTCGGGCCACGCGGACTGTGCGGCAAATCCCGTCTCGGCAGAAGAGCATGCCAAGGACATAGCAGAAGGGGTCCGGCTCGTAAAATCGTGGGATCTTGGGGTCAAAGTTGAGGGGATCTGGGTCGACGACGGGCGCAACGTTAGCCTGATTTAGGGAAATATCAGTTAAAGATCAGCCGTCGTCTACGCTTACCGCATCGGATGCCTCTATGGCGGTAGTCCGGTCATCGGATTCCGCATCAACGGTCCCCTCAGAGCCCCCGTCCTCAAGCTCTACCGTATCGGAGACATCTATGGCGGTAGTCCGGCCGTCGAATTCTGCATCAACGGTCCCCTCAGAGCCCCCGTCCTCAAGCTCTACCGTATCGGACGCCTCTATGGTGACGGCCATCTCTTCGCTGCCCGTCTCCATTCCATCGGACATGGCGGCCTCCTCCATTCCATCGGACATGGCGGCCTCCTCCATTCCATCGGACATGGCGGCCTCCTCCATTCCATCGGACATGGCGGCCTCCTCCATTCCATCGGACATGGCGGCCTCCTCCATTCCATCGGACATATCGGTCTCGTCTGCAGCTTCCACGGGTGCCGGGCCGCCCTCGCCGATCATCAGGCTGTCCGTCGCGCCGAGCTCGACGAAGCGCGGCTCCCCGTCGGGTTCCGGCATGGCGTCATCTGTTGCAATAGGGGCCATGCGCGGGGCGGGGACATCATCCGGCGCTGCAAATGTGAGCCCGCCGGGCACGCCGGTCCTTCCAAGATCCACTCTTGATTCCTCCATGACCGCATCCGGGGACTGTAAAATCAGCCCGAGTGTGCCCGAGATTAATAGTGCCATCGCGGCCACAAGCGCATACTCGAACCTTCCCATGGCTCAACGGTACAGAGATGGGCTTGATAAAGCTTGGTTGGCAGGCCCGGATGGTTCAGCCCGGTGCGGAAAAGACGTAAATTGTGAGCGCCGCCCGCCGATGTGCGCTTGAGCTATAGAATCCTTGATCATGCCACAGATGCGATAGTCGAAGTCAGGGCAGGCAGCCTCGACGAGGCGTTCACTGCTGCAGGCAGGGCCGTGGCCGAGATCACGCTGGATACCGGATCCGTCAAAGAGATAGAAGAGCGCGAGATCACAGCGTCCGGCGAGGACCTGCACTACCTGCTGTTCAACTGGCTCGAGGAAGTGATATACCAGATCATCACCGGCGGCTTTGCCATATCCAGGATATCCGCAAAGATCTCCGGGGACAAGCGCACCGTCAGGGCCAGCACGTTTGGCGAGCCCATCGATCTTGAGAGGCACGGTTTTCATGTGGAGATAAAGGCGCCCACATTCCATGAAATGGAGATAGACGAATCCGACGGGGTCAGGCTCAGGTTCCTGCTCGACCTGTAGGGGCCGCATCCGTTTAATATCAGGCCCGCCCCTACCATAATATGGACGACTCAGAATACGAGCGCATACGGGACAAGCAGTTGCATGATCTAATGGGGGAGCACAGGGAGGGGCAGCTCGCGGCAAAAGCCGGCGTGCTCGAGCTTGATACTTCAAACTTTGACGGCGTGATAGGCGCAGGCGGCCTCGTCCTTGTTGACTTTTGGGCGGAGTGGTGCGGCCCCTGCAAGTCGATGCACCCGATATTTGAGAGGATGGCAAAAAAGTACCCCGGCATAAAGTTCGCCCGCGTCAACGTGGACAATGCCCAGCCGATAGCGCATAGATATGGAGTGCAGGCGATACCCACGTTTGTCATGTTTAGAGACGGCAGCCCCGCCGACAGGATGACGGGCGCGGTAGGCGAGCCCGGAATCCACATGATAGCAAAAAAGCACCTCGGCCTCTGAATGCTCAGGAATACAGGGCGGCCAGCGCGATGCTCAAAGCTACAGTCAGGGTCGTACAACTGACCAGTACAAAGCCTTGCAGCGACATACCATCTGGTTATGGAGGCCATTTCTAATAACTCCTATGCGCCCCTGCGCATTACATCTAGAAGGCGGGTTTAAGGGGATTCGAACCCCTGACAGCCGGATTAAGAGTCCGGTGCTCTACCTGGCTGAGCCATAAACCCACAGAAATTTACAGAAATAGAGTTTGTTATTAACGTTGAGATGACAGTTAGTTTGGAACCTTGGCCTGGATCTCGTCATACTCTTTGAGTATCTGGGTTAGTACAGTCGAGACCGGGACGTTGTGCATCTTTTTCTTCTCTGCCAGCAGCTTGCGGTATGCATCGAGTGTGATGTATACGGGGATTGAGCCGTTGCCTTCGAGCAGGCCGCGCACATTGTACAGTGCTGTCTCCATGCCGCGCTCGGCAGACTTTGCAAACTTTGCCTTGTTCAGTATGCTGCCCAAGGGTCCAAATGGCATCACATAGTCTACAGTGAGTGTCACGCGGGTCTCGTTCTCGCCGAGCTCCTCAAAGTCGTTGGTGATCTTCCAGTGCTTGAACGGGCCCTTGAACTGTTCTGCTGTGATCCTGCTGTTCCTCTTGTACTCGGTCGTCTCGCAGTCCCATTCGAGCCGCTTGCCGCCAAAGTCGCCTATCACCCTGAACGTTGTTCCCACACCCATGCCTTCCTTGACATCAAGAGGGACTACGCTCATTCCGACTGTATCGTTCTTTACCTGGTCAGAGACGTGCTCGGGCCTTGCAAAGTACGTAAAGACAGTGCTGATTGGTGCCTTGATCTCGATCGACTTGCTTATTACAGTCAACAGATTTCCGACTTCCCATTACGGATTTAAAGGTTTGGACATTTTTCCCATCCCCGCTTATACGGCGTGCAGGACAGGCGATCGCATCCATACGTATTAGTTGTGCCTAATTTTATGAAACTACATTATAATACTTTTGCCGCCTGCTTGATAGCAGTGAACCCGCGCATCCCCATAATTCTGGCCGTGCTTGCAGTGGCGGCAGGCGCCGGCGGCATTTCTGAATCGCACGCCCACTCGCTCTTCAACTCGGCAGAGGAGTTCATAGGCGGGTACAGGGTCCAGATAGCCACCCTGCCCGAGTTCCCCCAGGTAGACGAGCCGTCAACGATCCTGCTCAGGGTGACGGACATCGACTTTGTGGAGGTCGACAGGTTCACCATGGGGCTCCGCTTTACCTACCAGGGGGAGCAGCTCTGGGCCATAGCGCCAAGGGCGGTCGACGGCAGCCACTGGGAGGTGGAGCACTCCTTTACATCCAAGGGAAACCACATAGTGTTCGTGGACCTGTACGACATGAACGAGCAGGGCGAGATCCTGACCTATACCTTCAACCTGAGCACGCAGAGCCCCTTTGGGTACATCTTCTTTTTCTCGATTACAGTCGGGGCCAGCACGTTTGCGGTTATAGTCGGGTACGTCTACATACCCAAGAGGTTTCCGCGGCACAAACCCAAGCCCTAGGGCGGTAATCGGCGGGGCCTGTACAGCCTGTCTACGTCCGGGCCTTTATCGACTGCTTGCCCATGCGGAATGCAAAGAGTGTAGTCATCAATACCATTGCGAACAACAGTATGCCTATGCCCAGGTGCACGGCCACCAGAACAGCGTGAAGTTTCGTATCTATGACTACGGCCCCCAGCGTTATCTGTGTGACTACAAGGACGGCCCCTATTATCGCGGTCGCCTTCATCCGGGAGCCTGCGTCCTTGTTTATACAAGAGGCTACCGCGGTGGCGATGATCAGGCCCCCTGCGGTGACTGCAATCAGCCTGTGCGTCCACTCGACAAGGTACGGGTCGCCCGGAAGTAGCCCGTTGGGGCAGAGCGGCCAGTCGGGGCACGTGAGGCCCAGGCCGGCGGCCGAGATGTACCCGCCGAGAAACATCAGCGAATACAGTACTGCAAGGGATACAAGGGAGAGGTATTTGAGGGCCAATGTTATCCGGTCAGCCCTCGGGTGCGGGTGCCTCTGCGTCTCCGACTATAATCTGGCCGACCATTCCCTGGATCCTGTGGCCCGGGACTGTGCAGATGTAATAGTATACGCCGTCTTCTGACGGTATGAACTCGGATGTGCCGCTCTCGCCCGCCAGGAGCGGGTTGCTCGATGTGGCGATCTCTGACGAAGGGTACAATCCGACCCATCCCTCCTCGTCGGCTGTAACACCGAACGCGTGGAACAATACGCCGTCGTTTACCACGTCGAACCGTATCCTGTCGCCCACCTCTGCAGTTATCGTCGGGTTGCTGCCGGGCTCGCCGGGCAGCGCGTCGAATGCAAGAACCCTAAAGTCCTCTGATTCTATAAATGAAAGCGAGACGTCGATGTCCCTGCCGGATAGCTCGACTGCAGTCTCGACGGGGCCTTCGCCTGCCATCATGGCTACCACCGGGGCGGGCTCGGAGATCCAATAGTCCCACAGGCCGAAAAAGATCCCTCCGCCTGCCAGGCATATGCCCAGCATTATGGCCATCATCTTGCCCGTTCTTGCAGCGGTGGTCCTGTATATTGGGTCGTTTGGATCGTCAGCCATCGTATGCACCTAGTGCTGGGGGTTCTTGACCTGGTATGGGTAATAGTATCTGCCGCCGATCCCCCACGGGTCCTCCATGTTGGCCGGCTTGCCCTTTGCAGACGAGTGTATCATGTTGCCGAGGAATATCGCCATTCCCACGCCTATCAGCATTGCGCCCACTGTGGCAATCTGGTTCATTGCAATCCATTCAGGTATGGGCGGATAGTCGTAGACCCTGCGGGGCATGCCGTATATCCCCAGTATGTGCTGGGTAAAGAAGAGCAGCACCGCTCCAACGAACGAGAATACAAAGTGGATCTTGCCGAGCTTTTCATTGTACATCCTGCCGGTTACGAACGGGAACATATAGTAAAAGAAGCCTATCGAGCCGAACGCTATCGTCCCCATTACAAACAGGTGGAAGTGGCCCACGACCCAGTACGTATCGTGCGTGGTAAAGTCCAGCGGCATGGCCGCGTTGAGCACGCCGCCGGCGCCTGCGGAAAAGAACAATGCTATTCCGCCTATCGACCACATCATCGGTGAATCGAACCTGATGCGCCCGTTCCACATGGTGGCCACAAAGTTGAACACGTGCATGGCCGATGCCGGCACTGCAGCAAGCGTACCCAGCATGAATACGGTCTTTTCCGTAAAGGACATCCCTGTTGCAAACATGTGGTGCGCCCAGGATGAAAAGCCCACTATTGTAAGCAGCACGAATGCAAACAATCCAGAGTTGTAGCTGTATATCGGCTTTCTAGAGAAGCGGGGCACCATCTCGTACATCATGCCGATTGCCGGTATGACCAGCACGTATACCTCCGGGTGGAATGTAAACCAGAACAGGTGCGCGTACGCGATAGGATCGCCGCCCACTGCCGGGTTGAAGAACCCAGAGACGCCGAGCCTGTCGGTAAGCAGCATGAGCAGGGCCGCTGCAAAGGTGGGCAGTGCCACGAGGACTATTAACGATGATGAAAGATATGACCATGCAAGAAGTGGGACCTGGCCCAGGGACATGTCCGGATGCTTGCATTTGAGTATTGTAACGATAAAGTTGATTGATCCCAGTATCGATGAGATGCCCAGTATCTTTAGGCCAAATATCCACATGTCGGCGGCAGGCCCTGGTGCGCTGATTACAGAGTACGGGGGTGTTGCGTACCAGCTAAAGTCGGCAAAGCCCAGCCAGACGAGTGCCCCCGCGGGCGGGATCATCCAGAAGGCTATCGCGTTGAGCTTTGGATACGCCATGTCCTTGTACCGGACCATTATCGGGACAAAGTAGTTTCCAACAGCGGATGCAAACGGCAGTATAAACAGGAATATCAGGGTCGTTCCATGAACAGTAAACATCCTGTTGAAGGTCATTGAATCCGCGATAAACTGCGTTCCCGGGAAGAAGAGCTCCGCCCTTATCAGCAGGGCCAGTGCCCCGCCCAGGAACAGAAAGCCCAGCGAGGATATCAGGTAGAGCAGGCCCACATCTGTATGATGCGTCGAGAACATGATCTGCCAGATGGGGCGCGGCTTTTGGAGTTCTAGTACCATTGTGTCATCCCTCTTGTCCTGCTAGTGTTGTAATTGATTAAATACCTTGTCATGCCGACGCCTCCTCCACGAATAGCGTGCCCCTCATGTTATAATGGATCAGCCCGCAGTACTCCCTGCACTGTATATCATGCTCGCCTACCTCTGTAGGTGCAAACCACACTGTGGTCACCTTGCCCGGGACCGCGTCCATGAGGACTACATAGTCGTGTATGTTAAACGAGTGTATCACGTCTGTCGAGTATATCTCAAACTTGTACGCCTTGCCAACCTCTACATGCAGCTCGCCCACCTCCTGGGTGCCGTCCTCGTGCTCAAAGGTCCAGAACCACTGCTGGCCGACCACCTTTATTATCTCGGCATCCTCCGGGACATGCTCGATGAGCCTCTCTACGTTCCACGCCTCTGCGCCAACCCAGCATAACAGTGCGACAACCACGCCGATGTAGATCCATTCAAGCCAGTTGGAGTGGGTCGCCATTGTCTACCAGACCGTCCCCTCGTATTCTGTGGGCTTGGCCTGTGGATGTGATTCCCGGAAACGCCATACCTGCCAGATCACGATCCCGGATACGACGGCCCCCACTGTAAAGCAGACAACCATGAGCCTGAAGAAGAGGTTCCAGATGACTGTCCTGCGGTCAAGGTACTCGCCAGGCTCATCACCTGCCGCGATCGCATTGCCTACGTATGGTATCACCATCATAATGGCAACGATCAAGAGAACGCTTGGTATGCCCCTCATGCAATATCATACCGCTTCGATTTTCTATTTAAGGGTTTGTCGTTTTGCCATATTTGTTGAATGAGCCCGAAATCAGGTGTATGATCACGAAATCAGGTTCGCCCCTGCGGGCACCCTGCACGGCAGGCACACGCGGATTCCGCATTACCACCAGTCATCAAAGCGGGCTGTGTCCATCACGTTTATCCCGCGCAGGAACAGCCGCCCCTTGTCTTCATAAAAGACGTTCAGCGAGGCGTTTGCCACTATGAGCTCGAAGAGCGACTGGGGCTTTAGGTCGATTGAACCGGAGAGCGCCGCCTTGATGGGGTCCATGTGGGTTACCAGCAGGACATTCTCCCCGGGGTGGCGGCCCGTCACGTATCCCACTATATCGTTGACGCGCTTTTTTACTTCTGCGAACGTCTCGACGCCGCTGCCCTCGAGCTCCCTGTCCCCGGAATAAAACTTTAGGAATATGTTGCCGTGCCGGTTTGCTATGTCGTCGTATTTGCACCCGGTGAACCTGCCCATCTCCAGCTCGATGAGCCTGTCATCTTCTACTACCTCGATGTTGTTGGCGCTGCCCACGGTGTCGGCGGTCTGGCGCGCCCTCTGTATGGGGCTTGTGTATATCCGGGCCACATCCATCCTGCCCACCAGTTCGGCGGCCTTTCTTGCCTGGTCCATTCCCTTCTCCGTCAGAGGGACGCCGGGGGTGCGGCCGGACAGCACGCGCTCTGTGTTGTTTCTTGCCTGGCCATGCCTTAGAAAAATGACCAAGGCCATGCAGGGCTGGCCAAATAGAGATAATAATAACATTCCCTGGCAATAATCCGTGAAGATCGGCATAATCGGCGGCACCGGCGGCATGGGCCGCGGCTTTGCCCTGCGCTGGTGCAAGAACCACGAGGTGCTCGTCGGGTCGAGGGATGCAGCAAGGGCCGAGGAGGCGGCAAAAGAGTATGCGGGAATAGCCGGCCAGGGAACGATTAGGGGCGGCAGCAACGAATCCATTGCCGCAGAAAGCGACGTGCTCGTCCTGTCGATACCCTACGGGAACATAGATGCTGTCTGCCCGACAGTGCTCGCTGCAGCGCGCGAGGACTGCGTGATAATATCCCCGATTGTCCCCATGAGAAAGACCGACGCGGGGTTCGAGTTCATCCCTATATGCGACGGAACGCCCCCTTCATACGACCTTGTTGCAAAGCATGTAAAGCGCCGCGAGATGCTAGTATCCGCCCTGCACGCTGTCTCTGAAAAGAAGCTCGTCGATACAAGCAGAAATCTTGACTATGACGTCTTTGTCTGCGGCGACGGCGATGCCGCTGTCGATACGGCCAGCGGCCTCATAAGGGAGATGGGCGGGCTCCGGCCGCTATACCTTGGCCCCGGGTCGCTGTCATACCTGGCAGAGGCAGCCACCCCGCTGCTCCTCAACATAATGGTCAGGAACAAGATCAAAAACCCGGGGATAAAGATCGTCTGACAATGTCCTCCGAGTTCAACAGGCGCGGCAGGAACTGGTATGTCGCTATGGGCGTCCTGTTTATCGTTACGGCCTCTGTGATCATGGTCCAGCATTTGATCCTCTGGACGCCCGACTTTGTGCTGGAGTTTCTGCTAAATGGCAACCCGAACAGCGTAAAGCTGTCTGTGGGGATGATAGGGTTTGGCTGCATAATGGTGGCCCTGGGGTACAGGAAGCATGTCAGGCCGCCGCGATAGCTTCCTAAGGTCGCAGAAGCTGCTCAGGCTGGCGACAGTCGGCCCCGACGGCACCCCCCACGTGGCCCCCGTCTGGTATGTCTACAGGGGCGGCAAATTCTACATAGGCACGAACACAAGGACGAAAAAGGCTCGCAACCTGCGGGGGAATACCAGGGCGGCATTTTGTGTCGATGTGGGGGTCAACGCGCCGGAGATTAACGGGGTGGCGGGCAGCGGCAGCGCGAGGCTTATTCTCGACGGGGCAGAGGTGCGCCGCATCGCCGGGCGCATATTATCGAGGTACTATGATTCCCTGGATAATGAAGCCGCGCAGGAGCTGCTCAATGATACAGACTGCATAATAGAGCTCACGCCGGAGAAATTCTCCCGGTGGAGCTATTAAGATACGTACTCTTCTATCCTGTCCATTGCGGATTCGAGCATGTCCGGATCCGGCAGGTAGACTATCCGAAAGTGGCCGCTGCCGTACTTTTTGCCAAACCCCGAGCCATGGACGGTCAGGACGCCCTTTTGTTCGAGCAGCCCCATGACAAAGTCCCTGTCCGACGGGAACCTGTCCGTATCAATAGAGGGAAATGTGTAAAAGGCGCCCTGCGGCTTTGCGCATGATATGCCGGGCATGGCGTTGAGCCGGCGCACGACAAGGTCCCGCCGCTCCCGGAGTTTTTCGACAAACTCTTGTATGTACCCCTGCGGGCCGCGGAGCGATTCTAGCGCCGCATACTGGACGGGCGTGTTGGCGCATATCCTTACTCGCGCGAGCTTTGGCAGCGCCCCCCTTAGAGGGTCAAGCAGTTTCGAGGGCCCGAGTGCGATATACCCGAGGCGCCACCCAGTCATGAGGTGCACCTTGGAGAAGCCGTTGAGCAGTATGACAGGCGAGTCGCCTGCCACCCTGCCTATTCCCGCAAAGCTGTCATCGAAGGTTATCTGGTCGTATATCTCGTCGCATATTATGTACAGGTTGTGCTCGTTTGCCAGGTCCACCAAACCCTTGAGCGCGCGCTCCCCGAGCACATAGCCCGTCGGGTTGTTGGGGTTGATGATGCAGATGGCCACGGTCCTCGGCGTAATCTTGGAGCGCACACTCTCAAGGTCGATGCCGGGCCCAGGGCCCGTCTCGAACTCGACGGGCCTGCCCCCGTTGAGCCGTATGTACGAGGCGTACGGCGGGTAGTAGGGCCCTGGCAGCAGCACCTCGTCGCCCTCCTCTACTATCGAGTCGAGCACCATTTCTAGCGCCTCGGAGATCCCGTTTGTAACCAGGACGTCATCTGCAGAGACGCCAAGCCCCTTTTTTCCCTCCTTTATCGCAATCTCGTCGCGCAGTTCCGGCAGGCCTTCGGAGCTTGTATAGTAGTTGTGGCCGTCCATTACGGCCCGGGAGAGCGCCTCCCTGACGTGCTCCGGCGGCTGGAAGCCAAACTGTACAGGGTCGCCCACGTTCAGATAGTCGATGTGCCGGCCTGCCGCCTCGAGCTTGTGGGCGGCCGATACCACGTCCCGTATAGCATATTCCACATCGGCCACCTTGCGTGATACTTTCAAGTGTTAAGACAGGTATTTAGCCCGTTAAAAAGTTGGTTGAAACGGACTCGTTGCACAGCCTGGACAGTGCGGGCGGCTTCGGACCGCCAGGTCGAGGGATCGAAGCCCTCCGAGCCCTTGCAGTTCTAGTGCATATCCGCAAAGCTCAGGCACGAATCCCTCCTATCAGCCGGTGATTAGCTATATTAGATGCCCAGATACCTGCATCTGCATGAGCCCCGGAATAGGACTGATGAAGAGAAAGCTCGAAAAAGAGCAGGACGCAGTCTCGCTTGCCATATCGGGGATAGTCAAAAAGTACGCCGCAGATGCCCAGGGCATGGAAAAGCTAGAATCCCTCTACCACAAAGACTCGGGGGACTGGTACGTGGCGCTAGGCTGGGACGGCAAAAAGGCCGTAATCAGGATGGACTCTGTGCTCGGAAAGATCACCGAAATAAAGGAGGTCTGAGCCTCCATGAGATCATGCAAGCGATAGTGATAGGCGGGTCCCGGGGGATAGGAGGGGCCATAGCAGACGCATTGAAGTCGGCGGGGTGCGATGTTATGGCCGCATCACGCGCTGACATAGACACGTCCGACCTTGAAAGCGTGGATAAATTTGCTGCAAAAAACCCAGAGACCGATGTTCTGGTGCTGAACACCGGCGGGCCTCCCCCCATGGAGTTTGACGAGATAAACAGGGCCGACTGGGAAAAGTACCACAACCAATTATTCCTGGGCTTTTGCATGCTGTTGCGCGGGATCAAGGTGAGGGACGGCGGGTACATCTTTCTGATAAGCTCCGGCGTGATAAAGGAGCCGAGCCCGAAACTTGTAATATCTGCTGCCTACCGGTCGGCGTTTAGCAGCGTATTCAAGGTGTTAAGCAGAAGCCTTGCGGCAAGAAATATCAGCTGTGTAAACATAGCGCCGGGCGCAATCAATACGGACCGCATGAGGGAGCTCGTCGGGGATGCCAAAGAGTTCGGGAAGGGCCTGCCCATGGGCAGGCTCGGGGAGCCAAAAGAGATAGGCGACCTCGTCGGCTGCATAGTAAAGAGCAGGATAAAGTACCTGTCGGGTGCGGTCATAGACTTTGACGGCGCGAACTCGAGCCACGTGTTCTAAAAGTTGGGGGCCTGGGCCTTTGTGGGGACGGTCAGCAGGCCGCCGTCTGTCAGCTGCTTTATCAGCTGCATGACCTCTTTTTCCACCTGGTGCCTCTGCAGGCCGGTATCCTGCGCGAATATCTCGACTAGCTCGTCGACCTTGCGCTTTCCGTTGCATGACTTCCAAAAGTTCACTATTGCCTGGTTTACCATAAAGCCCTGCTCGTGCTCGTTTGCCAGCACAAGCGAGCCGTCGTCCTGCTTTACCAGCTTGCCCACGCCCTGCGGCATGGCCGTTTCGTAGTTGACCGGCGCGGGCGTTATCATGCCGCTGCCCATCTCCTTGAGGATCTTTTTGCCGTCCTCGGAGAGCTTGTCCATGGACCAGGGGGGATCCCAGACTATGTCCACGTTGACGCTGTTCACGCCGGGGACCTTTCTTGCATAGCGCCTCACATCAGACACAATGGTCTCGTGGAGGGGGCAGCTCTGCGTGGTCATGGTCATCCTGATGTTGACATCATTGCTGTCCACGTCTATCCCGTATATCAGGCCCATATCCACTATGTTTATCGGCACCTCGGGATCCATGCACTGCTTGAGGGACTCCCTAACGGCTTCCGCAGTTACAGTCTCCATGCGTTTATCAGCTTGAAAAAAGAATAAAAACTTTAGCCGCGGTGCTGAAAAATCAAATCAGGGCCCTGCAAGCAGGATCCGGGCGGCAGATGCCGCGGTAAATCCCCTGAAAAGAGTGAATGCACAAGGATATGATGCCAGGCTATCTGCGGTCCTTGATCTTGGCCCTTCCGGTCTTTCTGGCCGCGATGCTGCCCACTTTCGCCCCCGGCGGGGCGTTCCTGGAGACGGTAGAGCTCTGCCCCACGTGCTGGTGCCTTCCTCCCCCGTGCGGGTGCACGTATGCAGCCTGCGCGACTCCCCGGACTATGGGGTACTTTCTTCCCTTGGAGCGGAACCTCCTCCACTTGCCGCCCGCGCTCATAAACGGGCGCTCCGAGACGCCGCCGCCTGCCAGGGTGCCCACCATTGCCCTGTTTTTCGGGTTCAGCGTGGAGAACCTTCCAGAGGGCAGCTTGAGCACCACGCCGCCTTCCCCGTGCGAGAATACGGTCGCGTTTCCGCCGGCGGACTTTACTATGGCCCCGCCGTCCCCATAGTGCTTTTCCACGTTGCAGACCGTTGTTCCATCGGGTATGTTCTGGACGCTGATTACATTGCCGTCGCGTATCTCTGATTTTAGCCCAAAGTTCATGCTCGAGCCGACCCGGGTGCCGAGCACGGCAGGCACGTACGAGACGATCCCGTCCTCGAACCTTATCTTGGCCAGAGGGGCGTCCCTGCCACGCTCGTGCACAAGGTCGATCACCGTGCCCTCGCGCTGCTCCCCGAGCTCAAAGGCGGGGTACTTTGCACGCGCTATCTTGCCGGTGGTTGCGGCCCGGAACTGCATCCCGCCGCGCCCCCTGCGCCTTACAAGTGGCCTCTTGCCCATGGGGAGACGGCCGGCCATGCGGATTTTAAGCTTATGATCACCCTGAGGCCCCCCAGCCAAGGCCCCGGCAGGCAGGCACGGGGACGCCCGGACCGGGTATTCCAAGGGCCAAGAATGTCATGCTAGAAAAAGGCTGCGTACAACTGATCCACCGCCTGCATGGCTGGCTGGGCCCCAAACGCCAAAGATATAAAAAATAGACAAGAAAAGTTGGGCTATGAGCCAAAACGCCCTGTCCCTGAAGGTTTTGGAGGCTTACACCAGGGATGTCGGCAGAGGGGTGGCACGGATAGACTATGATTCAATGGACACCCTCAGCGCGTCCACCGGCGATGTAATCGAGATAAAGGGGAAAAGAAGGACCGTCGCAAAGTGCCTGCCCCTGTACCCGTCAGACGAGGGCAAGGGGATTATACGGATAGACGGCCTCGGACGGAACAACTCCGGGATAGCCATCGGGGATACGATAGCGGTCAGGAAGATCAAGGCAGTCGGCGCCGACAAGGTGGTCGTCGCGCCGCTCGAGGCCATACCGCCCATAGATGAAAGATATCTGGCTGACGCGCTCGAGAGCGTCCCGCTGATCAAGGGGGACAATGTGATGGTCCCGTACTTTGGCGGCAGGCTCACCTTCCAGGTGATAGGGATAACGCCGGCGGCAGATGCCGTCCTGGTAACACAAAAGACCGTATTCAACATTGCAGAAAAAGGCGAGACGCTAAGGGGCGTGCCGCAGGTCACATACGAGGACATAGGCGGACTGACCGACGAGATAAAGAAGGTAAGGGAGATGATCGAGCTGCCGCTGAGGCACCCCGAGATATTTGAAAAGCTCGGCATCGAGGCGCCAAAGGGCGTGCTGCTTTATGGCCCGCCGGGCACCGGCAAGACTCTACTTGCAAAGGCGGTGGCAAACGAGAGCAATGCGCATTTCATCAGCATATCGGGGCCCGAGATAATGAGCAAGTTCTATGGAGAGAGCGAGGCCAGGCTCAGGGAGATCTTCAAGGAGGCAAGGGAGAAGGCCCCGTCGATAATATTCGTCGACGAGATAGACTCGATAGCGCCCAAAAGAGAGGAAGTGACCGGCGAGGTGGAGCGGCGCGTAGTATCCCAGATGTTATCGCTCATGGACGGGCTCGAAGCACGCGGCAAGGTCATTGTAATATCGGCAACCAACAGGCCCAATGCAATAGACCCCGCGCTGAGGCGCCCCGGCAGGTTTGACAGGGAGATAGAGATCAAGGTCCCGGACAAAAAGGGCAGAAAGGACATACTCGCAATACACACAAGGAACATGCCGCTGACAGACGATGTCAACATCGACAAGATTGCCGGCGTCAGCCACGGCTATGTCGGGGCGGACCTCGAATATCTATGCAAGGAGGCGGCAATGAAGTGCCTGAGGAGGCTGCTCCCGGAGCTCAACCTCGAAGATGAAAAGATACCGCCCGAAACGCTCGACAAGCTTGTCGTCAACGGCGAGGACTATCAAAAGGCGCTAATCGAGGTCACGCCATCGGGCATGCGTGAGGTCTTCATAGAGAACCCCGATGTAAAATGGGACGAAGTAGGCGGCCTCGAGGATGTAAAGAGGGAGCTCCAGGAGGCTGTCGAGTGGCCCATGAAGTATCCAGCTTTATACGACAAGCTCGGCCACAGGATGCCCCGGGGCATACTGTTGCACGGGGCAAGCGGGACAGGCAAGACCCTACTGGCAAAGGCTGTGGCCACCCAGAGCGAGGCCAACTTTGTATCCGTAAAGGGGCCGGAACTGCTCTCAAAGTGGGTCGGCGAATCAGAAAGGGGCATAAGGGAGATCTTCCGCAGGGCCAGGCAGGCATCCCCGTGCGTGATATTCTTTGACGAGGTGGATTCTATCGCCCCGGTAAGGGGCGCGGACAGCGCGGCGACCAACATCACCGAGAGGGTGGTAAGCCAGCTGCTGACAGAGCTTGACGGCATGGAGAACCTGCACGGGGTGGTCGTGCTTGCGGCCACCAACAGGGCAGACATGATAGACCCGGCATTGCTCCGGCCGGGAAGGTTCGACAAGATAATCCAGATCCCCCTGCCCGACAAGGAGAGCAGGACGAGCATACTCAAGATAAACTCGGAAGGGATACCCGTGGTTACAGCGGCAGAAGATCCTGAGCACGTCAACATGGAGGCCATAGCGGATATGACCGACGGCCTGAGCGGCGCGGATGTCGCCTCGATAGCCAACACGGCAGTCTCGCTGGTAATCCACGAATACCTCGATACGCACCCCGACGCAAAGGAGATAGAGAACAGCACCGAGGAGGCCCGCGTGACAATGAGGCACTTTGAGGAGGCCGTCAAAAAGGTCAAGACGCAAAAGAACCTCAAGCTGGGCGAAAAGATTGCCCCGTTCATACAATAGACGGGTGTACGATACTCCCGCAGTGTTTAATTAAACGGCGCCGCCCACCCGGCCCGTGGACCACACCGGCTACTCGGGCGGGCCGCTCGAATTTCTCAAATTGAACGGCCTTGGCGTCGGGGACAGGGTCCGGCTCGATGCCGGCCTGGAATACACGGGAATGCTGATGCCAAGGTACGAGGGCGGGGGCGACAGGCTTGTGCTAAAGCTCGACAGCGGCTACAATGTGGGAATAGAGCTCGGCTGGATAAAGGGCGTGGAGAAGCTCCCGGATATAGAACGGCCTGCAGCCGCTGCTGCAGCAGCGCCCGCGCCAGCGGGCGGGCTGCCAAAGGTCCTGCTGCTATCCACCGGCGGGACGATAGCCAGCAGGATAGACTATAGGACGGGCGCGGTCACGCCGGCGCTGGGCCCCGAAGAGATCTACCAGTCGGTGCCGGAGCTTGCCAAAATTGCAGAGATTACTCCAAGGGTGATCTTCTCCGAGCACTCGGAGAACCTGCAGCCTGATCACTGGAAAAAGATAGCAGAGGAGCTGCACGCCGCATCCGGCGAGGGGTTCGGCGGGGTGATAGTGGCCCACGGGACCGACACCATGCAGTATACAGCGTCGTATCTTTCGTTTGCGCTCTCCGGCTTTCCCGCGCCGGTGGCGCTCGTCGGCTCGCAGAGGTCGCCCGACAGGCCGTCGTCTGATGCGGCGCAAAACCTTGCCGCGGCGGCAAGCTTCCTCACGCAGGTGGACAGCGGCATCTATGTGGTCATGCACCTTGACGGCAACGACGGGGCTAGCGCCTGCCATCTTGGGACGAGGGTCCGCAAGAACCACACAAGCAAAAGGGGCGCGTTCCAGACGGTGGGGGGATCTCCTGCGTATACCATCCGGGACGGCAGGCTCGAGGCGGGGCCGGGGGACCGTCTGGCACCCGGGGAGTACAGGCCCAGAATAGCTGTCGACCCGAGGGCATCGCTGGTAAAGTACCACCCCGGCTATGATCCCGCCGTGCTTGATTCTATACTCGACGCCGGGGCCAGGGGGATAATATTCGAGGGAACAGGCCTTGGGCACGTGGGGCGCCAGATGTATGAAGCAGTCGGCAGGGCCGCAGAAAAGGGCGTATTCATGGGGATGACCTCGCAGTGTATCGACGGCAGGGTATCCATGACGGTCTATGAGAGCGGCAGGGACCTGCTCGGACTGGGGATAACGCCACTCGGTGATATGCTGTCCGAGACCGCGCTGGTAAAGCTCATGTGGGCTCTAGGGATAAAAGATGATATCAAAGGGGTGAGAAATATCATGCTGGATAGAATAGCCGGCGAGTTCTCCCCGGGGGTTTTTTAGGACAGGATAACGGTGGGATCCGGTGGACGATACATACTATGAGAGGATAGGGCTCAAGGTGGGCCTCGAGGTGCACCAGCAGCTGGCCACCGGCAGGAAGCTCTTCTGCGGGTGCGGCCAGGAGGAGGCAGCCAAGTTTCCCCGCAGGATAACGCGCAGGCTGCGTGCGGCAAGAAGCGAGACCGGCAGTTATGACCCCGCGGCGGTATTCGAGGGGGAGAGGGCGATGACCATGGTGTATCACGCGGGCCCCGGCATCAGCTGTCTGGTCGAGGAGGACGAGGAGCCGCCCCACGGGGTCGACCCCGGTGCAAGGGAGGCCGTGCTGATAGTTGCATCGGCGCTGAACTCGAGCATATTCAGGGAGGTCTTTCCCATGAGAAAGATGGTAGTAGACGGCTCTAACACGTCGGGATTCCAGAGGACCATGCTCGTCTCCATGGGGGGCGTGCTGCACTCCGGGGGAGAAGTCGGGGTGCAGTCGATATGCCTAGAAGAGGATGCCGCAAGGCTGATCGGCGAATCCGGGGGCGTGCGCGAGTACGGCCTGGACCGTCTGGGAATCCCGCTAATAGAGATCGCCCTCGAGCCGATAGAGGGAGGTCCCAGGAGGGCGCGGGATGCTGCGCTGGCGCTCGGCAGGCTGCTCCGGTCGACTGGCAGGGCGGCAAGGGGCATAGGCTCGATAAGGCAGGACGTCAACGTTTCAGTCAGCGGGGGGGCCGTGGTCGAGGTCAAGGGCGTGCAGAGACTGGACCAGCTCGAAAAAGTAGTCGATTTTGAGGCGCGCAGACAAGAGGGGCTCAACATGATAGCGGAGAAGCTGCGCGGAATATGGGTGCGGGGCCCTACAGCCTCCGACATGGTGGATGTGACCGCCGAGATGAAGGGGACAGAGTCCAAGGCGGTAGTCAAGGAGATTTCAGGGGGCGGCCGCATGTACGCTGTTTTGCTGCCGGGCCTTGAGGGAATCCTGGGTTATTCGCCGCACGAGGGGATCAGGCTGGGCAAAGAGCTTGCCGAGCTTGCGAAATCGTACGGGATGGGCGGCATATTCCATTCAGATGAGCTGCCGGCATACGGTATTACTTCCGATGACGTGGAAGCAGTGGGCAGCAGGCTCGGCGCCGCGGGCACAGACGCATTCATCATGGTTATGGCGCAGCAGGAAAAAGCAGAATTGGTTGTGGGGCAGCTGCTCGATAGGCTGGACAGGGCGCGCTCGGGTGTGCCCTCCGAGACCAGGCGCGCCACGCCCGACGGCGGGACTGTATTTCTGCGGCCGCGGCCGGGGCCCGCCAGGATGTACCCGGAGACTGATGTCCCCCCGATTGCAATATCTGACAAGGAGTTAGAAGCCGCGGGTGCGCTCGTTCCCGAGCCGTGGGACGAGATGGTGGCCGGCCTGTGCAAAAGGCACGGGCTTAATACGCAGCTCGCCGAGCAGCTGCTCGATTCCGGATACCTTGGAATATTTGAAAAGGTGGCGGGCAGCGTGCCGGCAAACTTTGCAGCTTCCGCGCTCTGCTCGACGATAACCGAGCTGCAAAGGAGGGGGCTTGACGCCGGCAGGCTGGAGGATGAAATGATAGAAGAAGCATTCGGGATGCTCGCCGAAGAAAAGATTGCAAAGGAATCACTCGGGATAATATTCGGGGCGATAATGCGCGGCGATGCCGGCTCCGTCGCCGAGGCAATCAAGGTCTCCGGGATAGGCGCGCTCTCGGATGCAGAGACAGAAGAGATCCTGGACAGGCTGATAGGGGAGAATCTTTCGATGATAAAGGAGCGCGGCGAGCGCGCGGCCGGCGCCCTCATGGGGATGGCCATGAAGGAGCTGCGCGGCAGGGCCGGCGGGGAGAAGGTGCGCGTGCTGCTCGGCGAAAAGATACGCGCCGCACAGGGCTAGTGTCCGCCTGTATTGTAAAATAAACCGGGGTACTGGCTAGTTCTCTACCCAGCGCCTGCTGGTTCCCCTGTTGGTCCTGACCCAGTGGCCCTTGCCCGACGGCCTGCCCTTTGTATCGGCTATGTCGCCCAGTCGGATCTTCTTGGTGCCACGTCCTACCGTCACAAATACGTCCTTTGCGGCCTCTTTTCGGGCGGCCTGCATCTCTTTGTACGCCTTGCCCGTCCAGTTGTCGTCCTCTTTATCGGTGACCCTGCGGGAGGTTCCTCGCCCCCCTATACGCGTGATTTTGCCCATAGCTATCTTAACTAGCCGTGGCTTTTAAAGTTGTTTGTCATGTTATAGTCCGGATTTCAGGCCATGCATCAGGCTGTCGGATCGGACAGCCGTCCCATGAAGAGGACCGCGCCCCCGTCATCCTGTATGATGAAGAGAAATGGATGGTCGGCGGTAAAGACCTCCGGCGGGGGCGGCTCGCTGGTGGCCCTCATACCCACGACGGTAGCCGCTGCAGCCTCCGTGCCTGCCTCATTGACCCTGACATACGCGTCGTGGCTTGCGCCGCCTATGTACAGCTCGCCGGCAACGTCCGCTATTCCCGCAAAGTCCGCATCTGACGGGACAAAGGCGTCTAGAACGCCGAGCCCCGAGAGCAGCGGGACCAGGTCGTATCTTGTGCCCATCTCGAACTTTGGCAGCGAGACCATGACCTCCTTTGAGGCCATGCCGGAGGTCCAGGCGGGTATGCCGTCGTGTACAACGGACTGTTCGAGTTCTGTTATGCCGTCCCTTGTTCCGGGAAGAATTATCACCATGGAGATCCCGCCGCCTTCATAGGGCAGCCTCAGCACCTGCGCGCCGCGCCGCTCGGAATAGTCAAGGTTGGCGGCCAGGTTCATAAACTCGGCATCCACGCCGTCGGAGGCGCCCCTCCAGAACGTGGAGGTCCTGGTATCTTCCACGGAAAAGCGCTCCGCCCAGGAGCCGTTAAAGTATACAACGTTGGTGATTACAGCGGCAGTCAGGTCGTCAAACTGGTCCTGCTCTGTCACGTCGGTTATCCTGCCGCGTGTATTATCCGAGGCCCACGCGTCTATTCTTTTCTCGCCCTCGGAGACAAAGTCAATCCGCTCCACGTCGGAACGGTACACATCGCGCACCGCGCCGACATATTCCTCTTTGGCTTCAATCCAGTCTGCAAGCCAGAGCGCGCTTGCCATCTCCAGCACCGGCCCCGTGCCCCCGAATGATTCAAGGAGCAGTTTTACAGATGCGTGGCGGGCTGAATCGTCTGGTTCCAGCCCGAAGGCATCCCGGAGCTGCGCCGCCGTATCGCCCTCTGCCCCCTCGTATACCGCAGAGAATGCCGTATGGATGGATACGGGCGAAAAGAAGATGTTGCCCTGTATATCAGATACCTGCGCGTAAAAGTCGCCCGCAAAGGATCTGTTCCCGGCTGCACCGCGGGCATCTGCATCTGTCATGCCGCGTGCATCGGCGCCTATACCTAGCAACGCGGGGGCCTCTACGGGCTGCCGCTCGTGCATTACGGATAACCCGTCGGGGGACACCCTGTCTGCCGGGTCCCCGGGATCCTGTACACGCATCCAGCCCAGCCTGTCTGCCGTCTGATCAGTCACGCAGGCAAGCTTGCCGTTGGGCCTCTCCGTCAGGACATGCTCTTCTCCGCACTGCAGTGCCCCGGCGGCAGGGACAAGCAGGAGCAGGATGGGGGCGGCATAAATTACCCTCATGGGCGGGATTTGGCCCCGCCGCTATTTAACAGGGCGCGGGCTGTCTTCCGGCACAAATGAGGGTGCGGGAGATGGGATTCGAACCCACGTACTCCTGAGAGATAAGGACCTGAACCTTACGCCTTTGACCGGGCTGGGCGACTCCCGCACGGGGAGGGGTGCCGGGGCCCGGAATAAGTTTCTTTATTGGTTAAAATTGCAGTGCCCTCCGGGCGCGCGCGTTGGCCTACAGGGAGATATACTGCGTAGACTGCAGGAGGATCCTGGGCAGGTACAACATAAAGTACTATCCAGAGAGCAAGATGGGCGAGATCATAAAGTCCTGCCACGACCAGCACGTCAGGGAGGGCCACGAGCTGGTCCAGAGGCGGTCCAAGTAATCCAATCAGGGCTTGTAGAACTCGCCCAGGATCTTCTTTTGATCCTTGGTGAGCTTTTTTGGAATGGTGACTACGATCCTTACATACTGGTCCCCGCGCCCCGACCCCTGGTGCGGCACGCCCCTGCCCCTGAGCTTGATTATCGTGTTTGGCTGAGTACCCGGGTCTATCTTGATCTCCCGGGTGTCATCGAGGGTGGGCACGGTGACCTTTTTGCCGAGTGCGGCATCGACCATTGTAACCTCTTCATCGTAGAATATGTCCCGGCCGTCCCTCTTGAATATCGCGTGGGGCCTTACCGTGATCCGCACGATCAGATCCCCGTTCTCCCCGCCGGGCACAAGCTCGCCCTCCCCCCTTACGGTATAGTCCCCGTTGTCTATCCCCGGGGGGATCTCAAATTCTAGGTGCTTTCTGCCCCTTCTTGTGCCGCGGCCGGAACATGTGCTGCAGGGCTTTTCTATCACCGTTCCCTGGCCGCGGCAGCGGTGGCAGGCCGACATGGTCATAAACGAGCCAAAGCCGGTCTGTCGCACCTGCTTTATCTGGCCGTGCCCCCCGCACGCCTTGCAGGAGGCCTTTGATGTGCCCGGCTGGCAGCCCGACGCACGGCACACGTCGCACGCGACATTCGTGTCAAGATCAATCACGGCTTTTTTCCCGCGGAGGACCTCCTCCAATGTGACATCGGTCTTGTACAGTATGTCCGAGCCCCTCCTCCGGCCGGGGCCCCCGCCGCCAAATATCGTGTCAAATATCGACCCAAAGCCGCCCCCGCCAAATGCATCCTCAAAGCCCCCGGAGCCGCGGAATATGTCCTCGGTGCTGTACCTTTCCCCGACGCCCCCGTGGCCGTGCTGGTCGTATACGCCCCTCTTCTCGGGATCCGAGAGGACCCCGTACGCCTCGGAGATCTCCTTAAAGTGCTCTGGCGCATCGGCCGACTTGTTCCTGTCGGGATGGAACTTGAGCGCGAGCTTGCGGTACTGTGACTTTATCTCGGCTAGCTCGGCATCCCGCCCGAGTCCTAGCACTTCATAATAGTCCCTCTTGGCAGACATCGCATGAAATCCGCGTGCGGGGGTATAAATTATCTAGGCCGCCGGGCCGGGCTTTGGCTGGCCGTCGTCCCCGGGCTCCGGACCTGCAGATTCGCCTGCCCCTGCGTCACCGGCCGGCCCTTCAGAGGGCCCCCCGGCTGCACCCGCGGCATCGCCTGTGGAATCCCCGGCTGCCCCTGCAGCATCGCCGGCTGCCCCGCCTGCGGCTCCTCCTGCGGCTCCTCCTGCGGCTCCGCCTGCCGCGCCCTGCGCTGCCGCCTGCTGGTACATCTCGGTGGTAATCTCGTTTACCATGGCTTTTAGCGAGTCGAGCTTTGGCCTCAGGATATCAGGGTCCTGGTCTAGCGCCTCCTTGACCTCCCTTATGCCGTCGCTGATCTTGATCCCCTGCTCCTGTGTAATCTTGTCCTTGAGGTCGTGGTTGATAAGCTTCTCTGCTGTATACACAAAGCTCTCCGCCTCGTTTTTGAGCTCCACCTTGCCTTTTTTCTTTTCGTCTTCGTCAGAGAACTTTTCGGCATCCTCCCTGAGCTTTTCTATCTCATCCTTGGAGAGCTTTGAGCTTGATTCTATGGTTATCTTTGCCTCCTTCTGGGTGCCGAGATCCTTTGCCGTCACGTTGATTATCCCGTTTGCATCTATGTCGAACTTTACCTCTATCTGGGGGATGCCCCTCGGTGCCGGCGGCAGGTCGGTCAGGTTGAAGCTGCCCAGTGATACGTTGTCCGAGGTCATCGGCCGCTCGCCCTGGACCACGTGGATAGTTACCGCTGTCTGGTTGTCGACCGCGGTGGTAAAGACCTTGCTCTTTGAGGTGGGTATTGTCGTGTTCCTCTCTATGAGCGGCTCCCGCACCCCGCCGAGCGTGTCGATGCCGAGCGTCAGCGGGGTGACATCAAGCAAGACGATATCGCTTGTGACGTCCCCGGCTATGATCCCCGCCTGTATGGCCGCGCCCATGGCGACTGCCTCCATGGGGTCTACACCCGATTCGGACTCTTTTCCGGTCACCGAGCTGACGAACTTTTTGACTGCGGGCATCCGGGTGGGGCCGCCCACCATGACTATCTTTGCGATATCAGAAGGCGACACCTTTGCGTCCGCCAGGGCCTTTTCTATAGAGGGCCGGCACCTGTCAATGATAGGCCCCACCAGCTCTTCGAGCTTGGCCCGGGTCAGCCGGAGCTCGAGGTTCTTTGGGCCCGACGAATCGTGCGATATGAAGGGCAGGTTGACGTCGGTCTCCATGACAGTAGACAGCTCGATCTTGGCCTTCTCGGCCGCCTCCCTCACCCTGGTCAGAGCAGTGCTGTCCTGCGAGAGGTCCACGCCTTCTCTCTTTCTAAAGTCGTCTACGATATAGTCTATTATCGCCTTGTCCATGTCTGTCCCCCCCAGCTGGGTGTCCCCGGAGGTGCTCATCACCTCGAATACGCCGCCGCCCATCTCCATTACGGTAACGTCCAGTGTGCCACCTCCAAAGTCAAAGACCAGTATCTTCATGTCTTGCTTTGACTTGTCGAGGCCAAACGCAAGCGATGCAGCTGTGGGCTCGTTGATTATCCTGACCACATCGAGCCCCGCTATTGTGCCCGCGTCCTTGGTGGCCTGGCGCTGGTTGTCGTCAAAGTAGGCGGGGACAGTGATTACGGCCTGCCCCACCGGCTCGCCGACAAACGCCTCGGCATCCTTCTTTATCTTTTGCAGTATAAACGAGGAGATCTGCTGCGGCTTGTAGTCTTTGCCCCCCGCCTTGAAGATGTGCTCGCTGCCCATCTTTCGCTTTGCCGCCATTATCGTGTTCTCCGGGTTTGTGACCGCCTGCCTGCGCGCAGGCTCGCCCACCAGCAGGTCGCCGTCTTTCGAGAATGCGACCACAGACGGGAACGCCTTGCCGCCTACTGTCGCCCCTTCTGCAGCAGGTATTATCGTGGGCTTGCCGCCCATGACCACTGCTGCGGCAGAATTGCTTGTGCCCAGATCAATGCCTATTACCTTTGCCATCTTCAGTTCACTCCGCCTTTCTTGGATATTTCAACTAGTGCCGGTCTGACAACCCTGTGCCGAGAGATATATCCTTTCCTGATCTCCCGTGTGACGGTCCCCTCGTCAAGCGAGCCGTCCTGTATGATCGAGATGGCCTCGTGCAGATTGGGATCGAATATCTCGCCGAGCGCGTCTATCGTGGAGAGCCCGTGCTTTGCCAGGAGCGAATCCATGTTCCGCAGGACAGATGCTAGGCCTGCAGCCGCGGCCCCGTCTGCCGCAGCGTCCTTTGCGCGCGCAAAGTCGTCGTGGATCTCCAGAAAGTCAAGCAGTATCCCGTCCAGCCCCTCGCCGACCCCCCGCTCGATGTCGGCCCGGGTCTTCTTCTCAAGATTCTGAAAGTCGGCCAGCATGTGCTTTAGCTTCTCCTCAAGATCCGCCGACCTGAGCCGCTCGGCCTCGAGCATCTCCTCCAGTTCCCCGGGGGCTTGCTGCTCGCTGATCCCGGGGGCTTCCTGATCCCCGATCCCGGGGGCTTCCTGCTCAAAGGGCTCCTGGACGGTGGCCGCCTTCTCCTCATCCATCGTCAGGATGTCATACGGGGCTGATTTTAACCCTATTGTACGACCTCGCACAGCGGGTTGGCCTTGATCAGTATGAGGTTCTTCTCCTTCCTGTTCTCCGCTATCCTCTCAAAGTCGGCCTGGGTGCAGACCAGCACGACCATGATTCTCTCGTTGTGAAAGAGGTCGGAATCGGGCTCGCTGTACGCGGCCACATCCCCTATGCTGTCGCGCAGCCGCGACGTAAGATCGCGGAGCATGTCCACCTTGTCGCCGCGCATCTCGTACTTGTCCATCGTCCACGAGACGGCTATCGTGGTCCTGCTGGCCTTTAGATGGTTCTGCTTGAGCAGCGAGCGCGTCTCGTCTATCAGGCGCTTGATATAATTTTCAATCCCCCGCAGGCTCCCGTTGATTATGTAGGTGATGGTGTTTGGCGCGTCGAACGACGAATGGAGCGACTGCAGGTCGTACATGCCTGCAACCATGTCGTCGAGAAATACATCCTTGAAGCGCCTCGAGGAGAGGTCCGCCTTGGTCTGCTCGTCCTGGGCGAACTTGCACACCTCCAAAGAGCTGAACAATGTAGAGAAGCGGGTCAGCAGGTCGACGGCGTAAAAGTGCTCGGCCGACGACATGGGGACAAACTCCCTCTGCTTTTTTCCCGGGGAGAGCAGTTCTGCGAGCACCTCGTCGCTGCCGCTAAACGAGCCTATGAGCTCGGGGTTCTCCCCGCCCAGGGGATAGTAATAGTAAGAGACAGTCCGGCCCGCCTCAAAGCCTGTAACATGCTCTAGAAACGATATGTTCTCGTGGTTGCCCTCAAAGCCCGTCGGCACGCAGTATATCACCGAGGAGTTTTTTTTCAGCGGGGACGTGGCGGTCTTGAACTTTGAGCATATCTCCGTCTTGGTGTCCTGGCCTATCTTCCTTATCCGGGGCGCAAAGAAGAGGTACTGGGCGCGGGAGATCGCCACGTCTATCGGCTCGAGGGGGAGTATCGGCTCGTCCTCCTTGAGGGACGAGACGCTGGCGTACTTTTTTGCGATCTCTGGCGTGAGCGATATGGCCGATAATGACATCTCGTCTATGAGCGAGACTGACGCCCCCTTGATCGACATCTGGCGGGCAAGGAGGTACCCCTCAGTGCTGAAGCCGTATACAACCACCTTTGCCGCCATGTACGGGGGCTGCATGCCGAGTAAGAAAAACTTATTGAAGTTGGGGGCCCCACGCCGCTCCATGAGGATCTGGTTCGATATGATCACGCCAAAGCACCTGCTGTTCCTCGAGCCCATGGCGGCCAGGCTGGAAGGGGTTCTCCGGACCACCCGCAGGTACGGGGAGGTCTCGCCGCTGCTGAAGATCAGGGGGGTCCGGGCGGTGGAGGCGGGCAGGCACGGGGGCTCAAGCAGGGAGGGCAAGCTTGGGGCCGGCCTGGAGAGGATGGCGCTGCTGGTCAAGGCGGTGAAGAGGTTCTCGCCCGATCTATCCGTGGCCTGCTCATCTCCGGAGGCGGCAAGGGTGGCATACGGCCTTGGGATACCCCATGTGTCGTTTGCCGATTCGCCCCATGCAGAGGCGGTCATGAGGCTGACTGTCCCCCTTGCGGGAAGGCTCCTGACCCCGTGGATATTCCCAAGATCAGAGTTTGCCCGGTTTGGCATAGATCCGGATAAAATAATCCGGTATAGATCGATAGATGCCGCAGTTACCGCCAGGCGGGAGCCGGCGGGGCCTCCTGTTCCCTTTGACCGGGACAGGCCGACCATCCTGGTCAGGGCAGAAGAGGGGCAGGCTGCATATGCAAAAGGCGGTGGCAGGACCGTCCCGATAATCAGGGCTCTTCTTGACAAGCACAAGGACAAGGAGGTGGCCATCCTTGCCAGGTATCCTGTCCAGCGGAGGGAGCTCCGGGCTGCCTTTGGGAACAGGATAAGAATAATGGGGATGTCGCATGACGGCAGGCGCCTGCTAGACGGATGCGATGTATTCGTCGGCTCCGGCGGGACGATGACGGCAGAAGCTGCACTTCTCGGTGTTCCGACAGTCTCTTACGACGCTGTGCCCAATGCTGTTGAAAAGTACCTGGTACGCCGGGGGCTTGCCAGGAGGGGCCGCACGCCGGGGTCGGTCGCCTCGATGATAAACGGGATGATCCGGTCCCGCAAAAAGACGGCAAGAAAGGCCGGGGTGGAGCTTGCCCGCATGGAGGATCCGTTCTATACCCTGGAGAAGGCGGCACGCGCTCTAGGTACAAAGCTCGATGTGCGGGCATCTACATGAATGACACCCGCGACGCTGTTTGACCGGGGCCAGGGCGCGCCCCTATCCAATAGAGCCCGCCTTGGGCAAATAACATTAAGGGAGCCTTGGCGGGGCAGGTGCGGAAGCCCGGTGGTGTAGCGGAAGCATGGGGGCCTTTGGAGCCCCCGACCCCAGTTCGAATCTGGGCCGGGCTACTAGTAATCCAGCTTTGTGAGCATCCGTATTGCAACCACGAACATCCCTGCCGCCAGGACGGCCAGCACCGCCATCTCTATCAGCACAAACTCCGTTATCGCCCCGAATATCCCCGCCCTGATCACGTCGACAAGGTACGTCAGCGGATTCAGATAGAACGCTATGGCCAGCGACTGCGGGGCGCCAGTCGCGGGATAGAACGCCGTGCTGACAAATGCAAAGAACAGAAAGACCGTGTTGATTATCACGTTAAAGCCCTCGCTGGACCGTATCCTGACGGATATTATCGAGGCTATCGAGCCAAACAGCACAGAGCCGGTCACTGCAGCAAATACTATCAGCGGGATGGTGGCCGCCCCGAACTCTACATGGTCAAAGTATACAAGATAGCCCATTGCCGATATGAGGGCCGCGCTCACCATGCCCACTATCCCCTGGGTGATCACGCTGCTCAGTATGTAGTGTGCCCTGGTAAACGGCCCCGACATTATCTGCTCGAACATTCCGTGGCGCCTATCATTCCAGATTATGATCCCCGTAACAAGGGTGCTGTTCATTATGTTAAAGCCGATCATCCCGGTTGCAAGAAATGCAGGATAGTCGAGATCCCTGCCTTCGAATGAGACCCCGTCTATTATCGAAGTATACGCAAAGCCTGCGACGAATATGTATATCAGCGGGAAGACCACCTGCCAGACCAGAAAGCCCGGGTTGAGGGCGATGGTCAGGTTGCGGTTTACCAGCCTAACTATCTGGTGCACCCGAACCCCCCACCACCTTTAGGAATATCTCCTCTAGATTGGTCGGAACGGCGGAGAGATCCTCCACCTCTATCCCGTTTCCTCCCAGTATCTGCAAAACCTGCGCCAGCACCTTGGTAGATTCGTCGGACTGTATCGTAATGGAGGTCCCCGTTCTAAAATCTATTTTGCAGTCCGGTATGTGTTCTAGCAGGCCCTCTACATGATCGTCCTTTGCAGAGAGGTGTATCTTTATCGTCTTTTGCTGGCCGAACCTGTTCTTGAGCTCTTCTGGAGTATCGACTGCCACTATCTTGCCCCTGTTTATTATGGCGATCCTGTCGCAGATGTATTCTGCCTCGGTCAGGACATGGGTGGTGTAAAATATCGTCAGGCCCGACCTGGCCCTCTCCTTGAGATAGTCCATCAGGCGCCTCCGCGCCGACGGATCGAGGCCGACTGTGGGCTCGTCAAGAAACAGCAGGTCCATGTCATGCATAAACTCCCGGACCACCTGGACCCTCCGCCTCTGGCCTATCGAGAGGTCCACGTTCTTGCGGTTTCTTATCTCGGTCAGGTCGAACTCTTCCATGAGCCTTTCTGCCCTCTCCTTGCGCTCGGCAGGGGGCGTATCCCACATCATGCCGTACTTTTCAAGCGACTTGGATACCGTAAGGGACGGCTCGTAGCTTGGCTGCTGCAGGACCACGCCTATCCTCTTTCTCACGTCTAAAGGGTGCCGGACTGCGTCCGTATCCAGTATGCGGATATCCCCTTTGTCGGGCTGCACCAGCGTGGTGAGCATCTTTATCGTGGTGGACTTGCCCGCCCCGTTCGGGCCCAAAAACCCGAATATCTGCCCTTCTGGGACCTCAAGATCGATGCCGTCGACTGCCGTGACGTTCCCGTACGACTTGGCCAGCGATCTCGCTTCTATACATGACATAACAGGGGCCCTAGCCCCCCTACTAATCTAGTTATGCCGCCAGCAGGGCCTGCTGTATACAGAACAGGGTACAAAATTCTTATAGTGAGCGCCCCGCACGTTGTGTCATGTCCGACTTTGAGGAACTCATGGGCAAGCTCATGGAGCTCAAGCCCGATCTGGACAGGGCCGCCATAGAGAACCTCATACGGGAGAAAAAAGAGAGGATCGGCGCCGGATACCTTACAGACCAGGGGGCCTTGTTCTTGGTGGCAGGCGAGCTCAATGTAAAGCTCGACGCCCCGGCAAGATCGGACGTGGTGATAAAGGACCTGCGCGCGGGCGCAAAGGATGTCTCGCTTGAGGCGCGCATGCTGAACATGTCACAGACAAAAGAGTATTCCAGAAAGGACGGCACGCCGTTCAAGCTCAGGACGATGACCGTATACGACGGCGATGAATCCGGCACAAAGACTGCCAGCGTCAAGCTCTGGGACGACAAGGCCAACCTGGAGGGGATAGACAGCCTCGGGCCGGGGGATCTTGTAAAGATACTCAGGGCGTATGTCCGGGCCGACCGCGACGGCACGCCGACGATAAACATAGGCTCCGATTCTGGATTAGAAAAGTCCGGAAACACAAGCAGCATACCCGGGATAGAAAAGATAACGAGGGACATTAGCACCGTATCAGAGGGCGAGAAGGACCTTGCCGTGTCGGGAACAATAGACGGGCAGATAGGGACAATACGGTTTACAAACTCGCGCGGCGAGCCGGGGACGGCGCTGCGGTTCAGGATGAAGGGGAGCGGTTCGTCGCCCGTCAAGGTTGTAGTCTGGGGCAAGGACGAAAAGAACCTGCCCGCGGTCATATCCCAGGATTCAAAGACTGTATTGCTCGGGGTCAGGGCCAAGATGGCAGAACAGGGGCTCGAGGTGCACGGCAACGAATCCACCCTGATAAAGGTGGAGGGCTCAGACGAGATCACCCCCGTCACCGCAAGGATCCTATCCGTCAGAAAGTCGCCCTCAGGCAGCACGCTCATACTGGGGGTCAATGAGAAAAAGAACCTGCTGCAAATATCCGACACGGGCGGCCAGACGGACGAGCTTGCAGCCGGGGACATAATGGAGTGCATGCCGTCGAAAGTGCACGGCAACTCGATAACGCTTGATTCCGGCTCGTATGCAAGAAAGATGTCCGATTCTGACTCCCTGCCAAAAAGGGGGGATCTTCGCACAAAGATCAAGGACGTGGCAGATGGCGGGAACTATTGCATTGAAGCGGTGGTGCTAAACGCGCCCGAGAAGCGGGACATACTGACCAGGGCAGGCGATACAGTCGAGCTCGGCGAGATGCTAGTAGGGGACGATACCGGCGAGATCCCCCTGAAAGGCTGGAGGGACCAGGCGAGGATGATTGAAGGGCTCAAGGCGGGGCAAAAGTTCTCTGCAGCAAACCTCAACGCTAGGGCGGGCCTCGAGGGAAGAATCGAGCTGGTCCTTGTGGCATACTCTGACATGGAGCCTGCCTAGTCCCAAAAGCCGCGGGTCATCACATAGTTTCTCTCCGCTTCGTATATCCGCCGGAACAGGTCCTCATCGCCCACCATGTCCCGCAGTATGCGCGCGGCAGTATCCGCGCCAACACCATATCCGGAGAGGGCAGTTATCGCATCGTTTCCAAAGCTCTCTATCAAAGACGAGGCCTTCCACGCCCTGTCGAGCCTGCGCCGCTCATCCTTGGTGACCTTGCCTCCGCCGTGCTTTTTGCGTATCAACGCGGACAGGTCGTGGTCGGACTGGAACGTGGATGTGATCTGCTTTCCCCGGCAGTACGGGCAGCGGAGGCTTTCTGGCACCTTGTCTGCCTCGTACGTCCTCTCCCATTTTCCGCATCGCGCGCATATCAGCCTGTGGACGGTCTTTGAGAGCCTCTTTTTTACCAGGTTGACTATCCCCTGGTCGAGGCTGGCAGGCGCCGCATAGTACTTTGTGGTATGATCGAGGATCGGCCCCGCCAGCTTTGAGAAGCGGTCCACCTCCTCCCACAAGAGGCGGATCCTGCCCTCCCTAATCTCGGATAATACGGCATCTGTCCCCTCAAGGTCGTACCTGTCGTGGAAGAGCTCGCGGAGCGCCTCGTCGACTACCGGCGTGCCCTTGTACCTCTCGTAGAGAAACCGGGCGGACCGGCGCTCGTATACCGCCCTGCGGTCGACAATGCCGAACTTTTTTCCCACGCACCAGGTCCTCCAGTTTACATTGTGCGTGCCCGCAATCGAGCCCGCCACCACGTCGGATAAATCGTATGTATCGTGCAGAACGCTGTCAATCAGCCCTTTTGTCAGCCTGGAGTTGGAGGTGAGCGCAATCCTGTACGCGTCCGAGCGCGATTCCACGGCAAAGCCCAGCATGGATGAGAGCATCGACGACAGCAGTGTGGACAGCGTCGCGTTTACCTTTGTGCCAAGGCACGCATGTAAAACAACCGTCCCTGCTACTCTGGATGATTCTGCGACTATCGTGGAATCATCTGGCGGCTCTGCAAAGGGGAGCTTTGCCATTACATCGCTTGCCAGCTGTATCTCGCCGCGCCGCGCCCTTGCGCGAAAGCGGCCCACTTTGCCGCTTGTGGACCTGTCGACAGGTATGGTCTCGCCCTCCCAGTACGGAACGTTGACCCCGCCTGACATCAGCGGCTCTACATTGACGAATAGCGATTTTTCGTCTATGTTGAGTATCCTCCATTTGAGTCCCCGCAGGACGAATACGTTCCCCTGCTCCCCGTAGTCGCCTACAAACCTCTGGTCCAGCGAGCCTATCACCTTTTTGCCCACGGAATCAAATACTCGAAACCGGAGTATGTCCGGTATCGTGGACAGGTTCTCGTAATAGTAGGTAAACGACCTGCCGCTTCTTTGGATTGACATGTTCGCGCGGTCAAAGTATATCAGGCGGTTGGAATCGAGCAGCTCCAGCACTGCGCAAAGGCCCTCCAGGTCAAGATCCCTAAACGGGTAGGCGCCCCTGAATATCTCGAGTACACGCGGGACAGCAACCTCGCCGAGCTGTATTACAAGGCCGACCAGGTGGTGCGCCAGCACATCTGCCGAGCCCCGGTGTATAGCCTGGTCTTCAATCGAGCCTTCTGCGATCCTCTCCAGTATGGCCCGCGCCTCGCATTCGTCGTCGGGGCTGTTGGTTATTACAAGGCCCCGCGCGGATGAGCCCCTGCTGTGCCTGCTTCTTCCTATCCTCTGGACCAGCTTTGATACCTGCCTCGGCGAGCCATAATGTATGACAAGCTCGACAGAGCCTATGTCCAGGCCGAGCTCCAGCGAGGACGTACAGACTACTATGCCGAATTTGCCCTCCTTTAGAGAGCCCTCCGTCTCCTCGTGCACCTCCCTGGACAGCGAGCCGTGGTGGAGCTGTATCGGTATGTCAGAGTTCTCCCTCAGTATAGAGGCCATCAGCTCCGCCTCGCCCCTGCTGTTCGTAAACAGCAGGACGGGCGTGTCAATCCCCTGGTCCCTCACATAGGAGGCGACCTCGCCTGCCACATCCGATATCGAGCCGTCCACATACCTGACCTCCACTTCATACCTGCGGACCGACCTGTCCCGGACGACCCTGCACTTTCTCCGGGCACCCGAGACAAACTTTGCCGCATCGGCTATGTTGCCGACGGTAGCGGAGAGGCCTATCCGGGTAATCTCCCTCGACGAGTTGACCGCCAGCCGCTCAAGGCTCAGCGAGAGCTGCGAGCCGCGCTCGCTGGCCAAGAGCTCGTGCACTTCATCTATTATCACCCATTCGAGCTCAGATAGCGCGTCGAGCATCTTTTTCTGCGTCAGCAGGATGACGAGCGTCTCAGGGGTCGTGATTAACACATCCGGGGGGTTCTCTGATATCTTTTTTCGCTCTTTCTGGGTGGTATCGCCGTGCCTTATCCCTATGGTGAGGCCTTCTGCCTCTGCATACGAGGTGATCCTCCTAAAGACGTCCCTGTTCAAAGCGCGAAGCGGCGTTATGTAGAGGGCCCTTGTCCTGCCTTCGCGCCGGGAGAGGCGCGAAAAAACAGGGATCACCGAGCATTCGGTCTTGCCGGATCCGGTGGGGGCTATTACAAGCGTGTCCCTCTTTTGATATATGACGGGTGATGCCCTTGCCTGAATCTCGGTCAGGCTCTCAAAGCCTAGTGATGCGAACCTTGCCGCCAGGACGGGGTCAAGCCTTGTCTTCTTCCCTCGATCTGGTCCTCTCATATACCATGGCGCCTACCAGCCCCGCCGCAAAGAGTATGACGGAGATTAGGGGGATGGAGTCATAGATTCCGGCCATGCGGCACACCGGGGGCACGGTGTTAAAAAGATTCGGCCCCGCGTTCAGGCACGTATTATACACAGGTCATGCCGGCGCGCCCTCCCTTATCCCCCCGGGGGTTATCTTGAATGAAAAGTACGACCTTTTTCCGGCGGTGGATATCTCGGCCGCGGTCACGCCGCCCATCCTCCTGAGATGGATCCTCACGTGCGGGAACGGCCGCATGGCAGACGCCAGGTTTTCTGCCTCCCCGCCCTCGATGAACCGCACGGTATTCGTCACTATAACGGGCACCCTCAGGGCCACGGCCGCGCCCGACAGCCTGCGCATGTACTGCATGAGGAGCCTGTTCCTTGGAAGGGACCTCTCGCGGCCTGCATACTCGAATGAGAAGAGCTCGGTGGCGTTATCCACTACGACAAGCGAGGCCTCCGGGCCTATCTGGGAGAGGCCTGCCGCCTGCTCGCCGGTATTGGTCATCCGGGAGACTATCATCCTGTCTAAAAGGCCCTCGCCGCCAAGGCCGCGTGAGCGGAGTATCTGCAGTATTCTCTCGGGCCGCAGAGTCCCGGACGTATCATGGAATATCACGCGCCCGCCTTCCGCTAGCGCCCCCGCGCATATCTCGAATGCGATCTGCGACTTGCCCGAGGCTGGCGGGCCGAATATATCGGTGATAAATCCGCCCCGGAGGCCGCCCCCCAGAAAGCCGTCGATCCCCCGTATGCCGGATCTTATCATGCATGCAGTACGGGCAGCCAAAAATTAAACGGATCCCGCGGCAGGGGGGCCTGTACTCCGGGATCCGTGCCTGAAGCACGACTCTGCGGCACCGGGGAAAGCTTTTATTCTAGGATAAGGCGACGGTCACCAAGTGAATATCCGGTGTCGCAATCCAACGCAAAAAGGCCGCTGACGGCGCTCCAAAAGAGCACAAAAAAGGCGGTCACAGTACGGCTCAAGAACGAGACAGAGTACAAGGGCAAGATGGAGAATGTGGATTCGTACATGAACCTGATAATGACCGATGCAGAAGAGTTCCATGACAGCAAGGTGGTGGCCAACTATGGCAGGGTCATAGTCAGGGGCAACAACGTGCTGTTCATAAGACTGGAAAACGAGCTCTAACCCAGTGACACCGCATGAAAAGAAGGCATCTCTTTACGTCAGAATCCGTCACGGAAGGGCACCCGGACAAGCTCTGCGACCAGATCTCTGACGCGTTCCTTGACGAGTACATAACGCAGGACCCGGATTCAAGGGTGGCCGTGGAAACGCTTGTTACGACCGACTTTGTGGCGGTTGCCGGCGAGGTTACATCAAAGGCGCAGTTTGATGCAAAGGCCCAGGAGGCCCTGGTAAGGAGGGTCGTCAGTGAGGTGGGATACGACGATCCCGCGCTAGAGTTTGACGCAAAATCATGCGAGATAGACCTGAGGATCCACGCCCAGAGCCCCGACATCAGCCGGGGCGTGACTGCCTCCGGAAATGGAGCCCAGGGTGCGGGCGACCAGGGGCTGATGTTCGGATACGCGACAGATGAGACCAAAGAGCTGATGCCGCTGCCCATACTTCTGGCGCACAGGCTGACAAAAAAGCTCACAGAAGAGCGCAGGTCAGGAGGGCTCCCCTGGGCCAGGCCCGACGGCAAGTCGCAGGTATCCATAGTGTACGAGGGCGGAAAGCCAAAGAGGATAGACGCTGTAGTGATATCGACCCAGCACGCCCCCGACGTCGCCAACGAAGAGATAAGAAAGTCAGTCATATCGCGGGTGATAAAGCCGGTATGCGGGGAATACTGGGACGAGGACATACGGATATACGTCAACCCGACGGGCAGGTTTGAGATCGGGGGCCCGCACGGGGACGCGGGCCTGACGGGCAGGAAGATAATAGTGGACACCTACGGGGGCTATGGGCGGCACGGCGGGGGCGCGTTCTCCGGCAAGGACCCGTCAAAGGTGGACAGGTCTGCCTGCTATATGTGCAGGTACGTGGCCAAGAACATAGTGGCCGCCGGCCTTGCAGAAAAGTGCGAGGTGCAGGTGGCCTATGCGATAGGCGTGGCAGAGCCGGTCTCGCTGATGGTCAGCACGTTTGATACACACAAGGCGGACGAGGACAGGATAGAATCAGCTGTGCGGGAGGTCTTTGACATGACCCCGTCGGCGATAATCTCGCATCTCGGGCTCAAGTCGCCCATATACAGAAAGACCTCCGCGTACGGCCACTTTGGAAGGGACGAGCCTGAGTTTAGCTGGGAGAGGACCGACAAGGCGGATTCACTGCGAAAGGCCGCTGGACTTTAGCGCCTCTTCATAGGGAGTGAACTTGCCCTTGTGCCTTGCGCGCAAGCCCTCAAAGTCGCCCACAAATCCTCCCACCAGTATGGCAAGGTCGTCTGGCCCGAAATAGTAGTGATGGTCCGTGACTGCCCGCCGGAGCGCCTCTTCTAGTTCTACCCTCCGGGTGCGCCGGTCCTTCAACCCCGAGAGAAACTCTGTATATGTGACTATTCTGGGCCCGACAAGATCCACGGTACTGTTCAGGTATGCGTCTGATATGGCAGAATCGCGGATTATCCGGCAGGCATCATCGATATGTATCGGCTGGACGGGGTATTCCCCGGAGCCGGGGATGACGGCGCCGCCCTCTTTAAGCTGTTTTTTGAGCCCCCGCGTAAGGCGGTCGGCCGTGCCGAGTATGAACGACGGCCTGAATATTGTATACTCCAGTCCGGAGCTTGCTATCTCTTGTTCTGCCGCATACCGGGATAGAAAGTGGGCCGATGTAGAAGACGGGGACGCGCCAAGGCCGCTGAGATATGTGATCCTGCCTATTCCTGCTGTCCTGCAGAGCTTTACTATATCCCGGGCGAGAGAGGCGTCTGTAGAGATACCGGGGCGGCCGGCCTCGGCCAGGTGGACAAATGCGGTGCATCCGCGCAATTTTGGCGCATCTGATATTGAATATGAAGTGGATATGCCTTCTTCGCCGCCTTCCGCCCCGGGGTCTCCGCGCGAGAGGCACACGGCAGGAATCCCTTCTGCGCGGAGCAGGGCGCGCAGGGCACCTGCTACAAAGCCCCTTGAGCCGCTTATGGCAAGCCTGTGCCCCGAGCCGTCCCGCGTATCTCAGCCGCCCCCGTACTTTTCGCGCAATCTATACCTCATGTACCTGTCATCAGGCGAGAACTTTGCGGGGTGGGCCGAGCGCGTCTCGCCGCCGCACTTGGGACACTCTGTTTTCAGGGTGTACCTGCCGCAGGAGCCGCACTTGCGCAGCTGAAACTTCACGGCTATTCCTCCCGGGTCTTTTTGGATTCTTCCCGGGTAAACTTGAAGGTGCCACGGTTCTTTTCTGCAGAGCGCTGTATCCCCTCTACCAGCGGCTTGAGCTCCTTTTCTGCCGTCTTGAAATCGGGGGCCGTAATCGATATGCGGTATGTCGGGGCGCCAAGGTACGTGATCTTTACGTTGCCTTCGGCCGCTGCAGATAGAGTGTCCCGTATGACCTCGACGCCGTCGGGCCGGCTGTTTGTAATCTCCATGATTCCGCGGATCTCCACCGAGGGCAGCCTTATCTTCGAGCTGACCTCCTCCATTGCCGATAGGGTCTTTTTTGGCAGCTTCAACGCAGAGACGAGCGATATTCCACCCCGGGCTATCTGGGAGAACGCATCGTACGCGGAATCGAACTTTGAGCAGAGCGCCTCTTCGAGCTCGTCCACATCGCCGTCGGAGAGGCCCGCCTTGTCGGCCACGCTGCCCAGAAGGGTCCGGCCCTTTTCGTACCTTTTTACCTCGAGCAGCTTTCTCTTTTTCTGGTCTATGGAGACTTGCTTGAGGGATAGGTCTATGTCGGCCCTCTTTTCGTTGACCCTCTTGACTAGCAGCACCTTCTTTTCGCCCGTCTTTACGAACCTGCTTATCGAGCGTATCCACCCGGGGGCGATCTCCGAGATGTGCAAAAATCCCGGTATGTCGCCAAACTCGTCTAGCGAGACGTACGCGCCGTGGTCCATCACGCGGGTTACAGTGGCGAGCACCACCTCCCCGGGCTCGGGCAGCTCCTGCATTTCAGCGGGCATCGTCGGCAGCCGACCCCCGTTGGTAATTTAATGTTTAGAAGTCGACGCCCCGGGCGGCCCGCCTTCCGGACCTGTACGGGTGCTTGACCTCTTTCATCTCTGTGACAAGGTCGGCCGCCTCTACTATCTCGGGCCTTGCGTGGTTTCCAGTCAGGACCAGGTTGAGGCGTGGGGGCCTCTCCCCTATCAGGCCGAGCACATCCTCTGTGGTTATCAGGCCCAAGTCGACGGCATAGTTTATCTCGTCGAGGATGACTGTTTCGTATTTGTCGGATGTGATCTTTTCCCTGCTGATCCTGAGCGCGCCGCGCGCCGCCTCTACATGCTCCTTGCGCGGGCTGCTGTCGTCCATTATGCCAACAAAGCCCTTGCCCGCGACTATCAGCTCAAGCGATTCTCCCAGCATTGCAGCAGAATCCCTCTCCCCGTAATGCCACGACCCCTTGATGAACTGCACCATGCAGGTCTTGTGCCCGTATCCTGCGGCCCTCAATGCCATGCCGAGCGCAGCAGTGGTCTTGCCCTTGCCGCCCCCAGTGTACACTATTACCAGGCCGTCCCCCATGAGGCCGCGGCGGGGCGGCTCCCGCTTAATAGATTGCCGCGGGGCCTGTAGAGATGCAGACTCCCCGGCGCGGGCCGTGCTGCAGATTCGTACAGGGGATCCGGAACAGGGCTCCCGGGGTGGTTGCCCCGGTTGGGCTCAAGAGAACCCGAACAGGGACCTTAGAAGGTCGCCTATGATCTCGAATAAGTTTCTGGAGGGGTCTGCCGGTGCGGCAGGCTCGGCATCTACCGGCTCCCCCATGGATCCGCCGTCCGGGATTCCGGCGGGATCCCGGGAGTCACCGGGCTCTGCGCGGGGCTCCTGCCCGGGCTCCGTGCGGGGCTCAGGTTCTGCGCGTGTTGTTCCGCCAATTCCTGCGTCTTCCGGCTCTCCGGGGCCAGTGCCGGGGGCGCCGGCATCCGGCCCTGCGGGGCCGCGCGTGTCGGGGGCAGTGCCCACGGTGTTAATACTGAACTTGTCGTTGTCGTGTGTGGCAAGGGTTATCCCCTGGTTGTCACGGAGCAGTATGCTGACTGTGCCGGTGAACTCGCCCTCCAGCGGCACGGCGATGCTCTCGAGTGCGCCGCCCACAAAGGCCGGCACCGCCGCGTCCGCAATTATGGACGATTCATCGCAGGTGCTCACCATCCCGGATGTTATGGGCTCGACGGCGCACTGCTGTCCAAAGAACGCGCCCAGCCTGTTGTAGTATACGCTGGACGTGCTGCCGTCGGCCCCATTGAAGAGAATCTCCATGTCAAAGACTGCCTGGCCGGAGTCCCCGGTGAGAACAGGGGCCACGACCAGTGTGTTACCTGGTGGGAGGCGTATGGAGGAGCCCCTCAGTACATTCTCCCCGTCCAGGGAGAACTCAAAGCTGGCATCATATCCAAAGCCCGTGCCGCCGAGTACAGAGCCGCCGCCCCCTCCTCCGCCGCCGCCACCGCCGCCCCTGCGCGGCAGTGGTGCTGGTGTAAGCCCGGAACCGGTTCCGGGATCAGGCACGGAGGGTGGCGTGAACAGGCCGTACGTGGAGAGTCTGTGCGTCCATATTGTAAAGTCGTTGCCGTCACTGAACAGGCAGGCTCCGCCAGCAGCTTTCTGGGCAGCCGCCCCGGCGGCGCTGTTCTCGGTGCACTCGTCATCTATCACTGTAAAGTTGCTCGTCGAGTTTATGCGGTATCCCAGGTCTCCAGGCTCCCCGACCAGGTTGATCCGGATCGGCGGGTCCAGCCGAAGGTCCACGTTTAGCAGGCCCACCTCAACGGGCATGCCCCGGGGAACGCCTTCTTCGTCACGGAACTCCCTATCTGACTCGTCTATGATTATCTGCTGTGTGTCATTGAATCCTGACAGGTTCAGGTTTTTCGGCAGCATAATCGTGATTCCCCTGCTGGTGACCGTTATATTCGAGGGAAGTGACACGTCAGTCTCGCTGGTATTTTCTAGTCCAAGATACAGTATGAGTGGAGTGTTCAGTGTTGTCCCATCCCCTACAAGGATCTCATCGGGCATCCTATCATGTATTACGAGCAGGTTGCTCTCATCAGTTATGTCCACCGACCGGTCACCAAGCAGCGCCTTGTCGTTCATGGTGAGATTGTAGTCACCCATCGCAGGCGGATTCCCTGCGGGGTCTGTCACGTTTGCAAGCCGGACCGTGATGTTCAGTGTGTCCGGGAGATCCGCGTCGGTGGTTATGAGCAGGTTGTTGCCCGGCACCACCGTTACATTGGTCACGTTGGCACTTGATCCGTTTATCTCCAGTGTTATGTTCATGGGGGTAATGACGAGCGGCTCGTTGATGGTGGCCACCAGTGTGTCAATCCCCGTAGCCAGTATGCGCACTATCGAGGGCTGTTCGGTATCTATTACAACGCTTGAGCTGCCCGACAGTGATGAGCCAGAGCCGGGCTCCGGCAGCGTGAGGTCGGCAAGATCCCCGTCGCTTACTGCCGTTATGTTGCCGTCTTCGGCCACGAGAGCATCTGTCCCCGCATAGGAGAGGCCGGCCGAGTTGTGATCCGCGGCCACCGTATAGCTGAAGACCAAGTTGGGGGTGCCCGAGCCCGTTGTATAATTGGCATTCGCACCCACGTCAAGCCCGAGCATCGGAGTCCCCGCCACATTTACAGCCTCGCTGAATGTGACCGTTATGGAAACCGTCCCGTTCTCCCTTACCGCGGCAGATTCGGCCGAGACCGACAGCACCACCGGAATTGAGACAGAGTCCCCCGAGTCCGATACGGCGGGCTCGTCGGAGACGGTCTGTTCGTACGTTGGTGGCACCACAAGCTCTGTATTGGCAGGATCAAGCACGGAGGGCGCGTCGGAGGCAGTCAAGTTGTGAACCGTGGGCGGTCCCTTGAGGAACGCAGTGGCGGGATCACGTACCGAGGGCGCGTCTGTGCCTGTTCGAGTGAGCATCTGTGGGCTCCCCATGCGGTTCGCAGTGGCGGGATCAAGCAGCGGGGGCGCGTCGGAGATAGTCAAGTTGTGAACCCGGGGCGTTCCCACGACGAACAAAGTGGCAGGATCAAGCAGCGGGAGCACGTCGGAGGCAGTCAAGTTGTGAACCCGGGGCGTTCCCACGACGAACAAAGTGGCAGGATCAAGCAGTGGGGGCGCGTCGGAGGCAGTCAACTTGTGAACCGTGGGCGATCCCTCGAGGTTCGCAGTGGCGGGATCAAGCACCGAGGGCGCGTCGGAGACAATCACAATGCGCATGAGGTCCAGCCGGTAAGCGTCAGAGAGCAAAGGCGCGTCGGAGGCAGATGAGTTGTGCAACTGGGACCTGACCGTGCTGTCCGCACCTGAGATGATAGCGGGCATATCAGCAGCGTTTATCCTCAACGGCAAGCCCGTGAAGGCCTGATTCTCTTTGAACATGAACCTGTCGATTCCATTGATCGACATGCCTGTGTCCATGAGATCTCCCCCGATATGTTCAAGGTGCCCGGGCGCGTCGGAGACGTTTATGTTATTCGACAGGGGCGCCATGGAATCATCAGAGTGCAGGGGCGTCTCTATGGCGATTGCTTCGTGCTCTACCGGCACGCGGACCGCCCCGGGAACATCAGAGAACATGAGCGCGTCGGAGACAGCCACGGTGCTCAGCTGGGATACGACCACGTGGTTTGCAAGTCCGCCATCGGAGGGCAGGAGCGCGTCGATGGCGATTGCTTCGTGCTCTACCGGCACGCGGACCGCCCCGGTAACATCAGAGAACATGAGCGCGTCGGAGACGGCCACGGTGCTCAGCTGGGATACGACCACGTGGTTTGCAAGGCCGCCATCGGAGGGCAGGAGCGCGTCGATGGCGATTGCTTCGTGGTCTACAGGCACGCGGACCGCCCCGGGAACATCAGAGAAGATGAGCGCGTCGGAGACGGCCACGGTGCTCAGCTGGGATACGACCACGTGGTTTGCAAGGCCGCCATCGGAGGGCAGGAGCTCGTCGATGGCGATTGCTTCGTGGTCTACAGGCACGCGGACCGCCCCGGGAACATCAGAGAAGATGAGCGCGTCGGAGACTGCTATGTCGTGTATCCGGGGCGGGATAGCCGTAGCGAGATCAGAGGGCAGGAGCGCGTCGATGGCGTCTGCTTCGTGCACTCCAGACCGTGTCACGCCATCGGAGTGCACGGGCGTGTCGGAGGCTTCTATCGCAATCCGGAGGTTGCTCGGCAGGGCCTGTACGCTGATGACCTCGGGGGCCGCCAGATCAAGCAGGTATACCCGATCCGTATCATCCCCTACAAAGAACAATCTAGAGCCGTCCTCTGAAAATGCAATCCCACGGGACTGGCTGTCGAGCCTGCCCGCGTTGATCGATCCCGAATGCTCGGCGGTGGAAAGGTTGTACGCTATGCCCATGTCGTACCTGCGTATGTGGTCACTGCCGGCCCCCGAGATGAACAGCCTCTTGCCGTCGGCTGATAATTCAAGCCCGGAGGGGTTGCTATCCCTATTATTGACATTTAGGGATTCCACATAGGCAGTCGTATTGTCAAGCAGGTACGGGCTGCTCAGGTTGTAGTGGTGTATGGAGCGGTCGATCTCGTCTATTATGTACAGGTCCGTCCCGTTGGCCGAGAACCTCATTGCCGAGGGGCTGCTTATACCGGCGTCTCCCGTCAGCGCATTTACCGCATCCCGGGTGTGAAACTCGCCTATGCGCTGGATCGTGGATACGTCAAACGGGGCGCTCAGGTTGTACGTATAGACAGTCCGGCCCGTGGAGACTCCGGTGGTCGGGGTCCATCCCGACAGGAACATCAGCGTACCGTTGGGTGAAAAGTCCATCGCATTTACATTGGTGTTGTCGGCAGCGGCCGATTGGACCGATGAAGCGGATGTGGACAGGTCGTACGGCTGGCGCAGGCTGTGCCCAATGACCGCGTCCCGTATGTTGTTGAATACAAGCACTGTCCTGCCGTCTGTGCTCACGGAGATGTCGCTCGGTGTGGGAGAGCCGGTGTCCACTGAAAGGGACACGGGGCTGGCAGACGAGGTTATGTCGTAGGGGGCTGTCAGGTTGTACGTCTCTATCGCCTGACGGTTGCCCCAGACTATGAACATCTTTCTGCCGTCACCGGAGAACTCCAAATCGTTGGGCTGGGCACCTTCGGTGAATTTACGGGAGTCCACAAACAGGGCATCCCTCAGGCTGTATGGCGTCAGAAGGTCGTACCTGTGCATCACCTCGCGGTCATCCATGACGAAGAGCCTGTGCCCGTCTGACGAGTATGTAATCCCCAGCGGGATCAGCCCGTCCGTTATGTTGAACGGTGCCGCCACGGCGCCGGATATGTTGTACGGGCTGGGGAGGTTGTATTCCTGTATGATGCCGCCTCCGCGGGGTCCCGCTGCAAGCAGCATGATGGTCCCGGTGGGGTCGAATATCACAGCCGTCGGATCATTATTCGACGCTATCGTTATCGCGTACGAGCTATTATACTCGGCCGATGATATGTTGTACGGCGCATCCAGCGTATACGAATACAGCTCTACGGGGTTACGCCCAGTGATAAACATCAAGAGGCCATCCGCGGAAAATTCCACATCAAAGGGACGATTGCGGCCGCTGTCCCCCGTGGGAATGGGATTAAGATCAAAAGAGTCTGCAGGTGTGGCCGTAGCTACGCCATAGGGGACTGTCAGGTTGTATGCATCTACGGTATCTGAACTATGGGGGGAGAGGAACATCTGCAGGCCGTCAGGGGAAAATACAATCCCCGTAGTGGCCCCGGGGATGCCGTCCAGGGTGGGCCCGGCCCCCGCCCCATCCCGGGCGGCATCGTACGGCGCCCCGAGATTGTACCTGAACACACTGTTGGTCACAGTGCCCGTGACAAAGATCAGCCTTCCGTCGTCCGACGCCGCTATTCCCTCCGGGTTGCGCTCCGAGTTTGTGATCTCGTGGGAGCCCACATACCCTGCGGTGGATATATCGTGCGGCGCGTCCATCCCGTACATGAACACCTTGTCGTCCGGCTGGCCCAGTACCAGCATGATGCGGCCGTCGCCGGAGACTATTACCCCGCGGGGCGAGTCATACTGGCCGGCGGTGCTAAAGTTCCCTGCATGGACGGGCTGCACTTCTATATCGTACGCTTCGGAGAGGTCGTACTGCTGGATGGCGCTGTTGTTTTCACCCGAGAGGTACATCCTGTTGCCGTTATTCCCAAAGTCTATTCCCGTGAGCAGGACGTCCTCGGCCACACTAAAGTTATGCTCGAACGACGGGGCGGAGCTGAAGCCAAACTGCGAGCCCAGTGCATACTGGTGCACCGTGTCGTTTCCCACGACGAACATCTTGAGCCCGTCCGGGGAGAATGCCAGTCCGCGTGGGTTATCCTCCCGGTCGCCCACGCTGTAGTTTCCTTCAATTCTTGCCGATGATATGTCGTGGGGCTGATCGAGCACATACCGGAACACCGTGTCCAGTTGGGTTCCCACCGTGAACATCACCGTGCCGTCCCTCGAGAACGCCAGTCCCTGATGCGCTCCCTCGGTGTTGTTGGGCAGGGCCGCGGATACAACATCCGGCTCGTACGGGTACAGCGACTCCGGCAGCCGGTATCCGACGGCGGGAAGGCCCGGCCCGAGAGACCCGATATCAATCCGCACCCGGGGATCCGCGTAGCTGGACACCAGGTCCCGTTTGTTACCGCTCAGTGTATACTGCAGGGTGGTATCCGCCTGAACGCTCCCATCAACCAGCGCAAACTCTCCGGCGAGCAAGGGTATCTTCCCGGCCGGAGAGAGCCCGTCGGTGATGGTTATCAGGTCGTGGTTTATCGTGTAGGTGGTTAGCGGCCGGTCGAACGTTATTTTCAGCACGCCGTCGGCGTCCAGCGTGGCATTAACGAACTGCGGGGATGCGCGCGTCACCCCCAAGCCAACATTCTCCCCCACCCCGGGCCCCTCCTGCGCATAGGCAGGAGCCGCGGCCAGTGCAGCCATGAACAGCACCGCAAGCAGTGCGCCGCGCACTACATTACCCAGAACCATCAACGGATGCCCCCCCCCCCGGCAGGGCCTCCCCGTGGCGCTGCATGCGCCCGCCTGTCCCCCAAGGATCTGCCGTCATAATACACTCCAAAATGCAACTTTCATGCCATCATTCTGTCAAATGGAGATATTAAAGACTATTCAGAGCCGGATCGCCCAAGAGTAATTCCGTGCCTGAAATCAGGCACCCTGAACCGAATTCGTGCTTTGGCCTCGAGTTATGCAATGCAGGCTCTGCCCGCAAACCCCGGTCAGAACCTGAACAGGGACCTTAGGAAATCGCCTATTACATCAAAGAAGTTTCTTTCGGGGGCGTCTGCCGGCGCGGGCTCCCCGTCTGCCGGTGCGGATGGTTCACCTGGCAGCTCCCCGTCCATAGATCTGTCGTCCGGGATTTCGGATGGTTCCCGAATCTCGCGGGGCTCAGGCTCTGCACGGGGCTCCGGCTCGCGTTCTGCGCGGGGCTCAGGCTCTGCGCGGGTTGTTCCGTCAGGCCCGGCGTCCACGGGCCCCGTGCCGGCGTCCGGCCCTGGTCCGCGCACTCCGGCGGCCGCATCCCCGGTGCTTATGCTGAACTTGTCGCGGTCGTGCGTGGCAAGGGTTATCCCCTGGTTGTCGCGGAGCATGATGCTCATTGTGCCGGCAAACTCCCCCTCCAACGACATGACAATGCTCTCGAGTGTGCCGCCCACGAGGACCGGCACCGCCGCGTCCTCAAGCACGGATGACACATCGCAGGTGCTCACCTCCCCGGATACCACCGGCCCTACGGGGCACTGCTGTCCGACGAACGAGCCCAGCCTGTTGTAGTATACACTGGCCGTTCCGCCGTCGGCCCCCGTAAAGATCATCTCCATCTCAAATATGGCCAGGTCGGAGGCCCCGGTGAGCGCCGGGGTCACAACCAGTGTGTTGCTTGGGTTGAGGCGTATGGTGGAGCCGGACAGTGCATCCTGCCCGCCGGAAGAGAACCCGAATGAGGCATCATATCCAAAGCCCGTGCCGCTGAGTATGGAGCCGCCGCCTCCTCCTCCGCCGCCACCGCCGCCGCCCCTGCGCGGCAGCGGTGCTGGTGTCAGCGAGGAATCGGTCTCGGGTGCGGGTGTGAACAGACCGAATGTGTCGAGATTGTACGTCCATATTGTAAAGACGTTACCGGTATTGAACAGGCAGGCGCCGTCGTCGGCTTGCTGGAGCGGCTGCGCAGGGGGGTTGTTCCCATCGCAGCGATCTATCGGTATGGTCATGCCCATCGAGTCTATGCGGTATCCCTGATCTCCTGGCTCTCCGACTAGGTCGATCCGGACCGGCACACTCAGCCTGAGGTCCACATCAGGCAGTCCCACCTCCACGGATGTCTCCCGGGGGTCGCCGTTCACGACAGGGGGATCCTTGGTTGAATCCTGTATGATTATCTGCTGCATTCCATTGAATCCCGACAGGGTCAGGTTTATCGGCAGCATAAGGGTGGTATTTCCCCGGGTGACCGTTATATCCGAGGGAAGTATTGCGCTGGTACTGTTGGGACTTACCCCCTCAAGGTTCAGTATGAGCGGATTGTTCTCTGTTTGATCATCGATACTGACCATATCATTTATCCCGTCGTGTATTACAAGCGTGTTGTTAGAATCATCTATGACTACCACCCTGTTGTCACGCAGGGCCGTGTCGTCATCGGTAAGGTTGTACTCGTACATCTCAAGCCTGTTCCCCGCGGGGTCTGTCATGTTTGTAAACTGGACCGTGATGTTCTGTGCAAAGAGCGTGTGGTTTGTGGTTATGAGCAGGTTGCTGCCAGCCACTATCTCCACCATGGGATTGCTGGTAAATGACCCGTTTCTTACCAGTGTTGTATTCATGGGGATGATGTCAAGCGGCTCGCTGATTGTGGCCACAAGGGTGTAATTCCCCGTGGCCAGTATGCTGTCTACCGAGGGAATCACGGTATCTATTGTAACGTTTGAGCTGCCCGACAGTGACGAGTTAGAGCCGGGCTGCGGCAGTGTCAGGTCTGCGGGCGCCCCGTCATCGGCCGACGTTATGCTGCCGTTGCCTAATACCAGCGCGTTTGTGCCCTCATAGGACAGGTCGGCCGAGTTGTGGCCCGCGGCCACCGTATAGCTAAAGTTTACGTTGGAGGTGTTCATACCAGCTGCAAATGTGGCATTTGCGCCCACGTCAAGCCTGAGCAGCGGGACGCCTGTCACGTTTACCGGCTCGCTGAATTCTACCGTTATCTCGACTGTGCCGTTTGCCATCTGTATAGAAGAGGGGGCCGAGACCGACAGCACCCTAGGGACCGTGGTCAGGTCGGAGGCCGCCAACTCCGATAGAACAGGCGCGTCGGAGGCCGGAAGGTCGTGTTTTATGACAGAGGCCGCCAACTCCGATAGAACAGGCGCGTCGGAGACGGGCAGGTCGTGCATTACGGATGCCACCGTAACTAACGCGGTGGACATGTCAGAGAATGAGGGCGCGTCGGAGGCTGGCCGGTCGTGCACCTGGGGCACTCCCGTGATCAACGCGGTGGACATTTCAGAGAATGAGGGCGCGTCGGAGGCTGGCCGGTCGTGCACCTGGGGCACTCCCGTGATCAACGCGGTGGACATTTCAGAGAATGAGGGCGCGTCGGAGGCTGGCCGGTCGTGCACCTGGGGCACTATCGTAACTAACGCGGTGGATATGTCAGAGAATGAGGGCGCGTCGGAGGCTGGCCGGTCGTGCACCTGGGGCACTATCGTAACTAACGCGGTGGATATGTCAGAGAATGAGGGCGCGTCGGAGGCTGGCCGGTCGTGCACCTGGGGCACTCCCGTGATCAACGCGGTGGACATATCAGAGAACGAGGCCGCGTCGGAGGCTGGCAGGACATACATGGTGTCCACCCGGGGAGTATCAGAGAGCATGATCTCGTCGAGGACGGCCACTATGCGCGTGAGGGCCAACGTATGATCATCAGAGAGCATCGGCGTATCGGGGACTGATGCGTTGTGCATCCGGGATCCTATCATGGAGCTCGCAGTGGAAATGACAGAGGGCGCGTCGACGGCGATTGCCACCTCGGGCTGCCCCTCCACTTTATCGGAGTGCACGGGGGCGTCTGTTGCCTCTATCTCAATCCGGAGGTCGCTCAGCGGGGGCTCTACAAGGATGGTCTCGGGGCCCGCCAGATCAAGCAGGTATACCCGATCCCTCTGCTCCCCGGTAAAGAACAGCCTCGAGCCGTCCTCTGAAAATGCAATCCCCCGGGGCTGGTTCTCGAGGCGCCCCACGCTGATCAATCCCGAATATACGGCGGTCGAAAGGTTGTGCGCGATATCCATATCGTATCTTTGTATGGCATCCCTATTGGCCCCCGTGATGAACATCCTCTTGCCATCTGCAGATAATGCCAACCCGGAGGGGTTGCTATCCCTGTTCTCGACGTCAAGGGATTCTACATAGGCAGTCGTGTTGTCAACTAAATACGGGCTGCTCAGGTTAAAGTGATGTATTGCTCTTTCGATCTCGTCAATTATAAACAGGTCCATCCCGTCCGGCGAGAACCTCATTGCCGAGGGGCTGCTTATCGACTTGTCTGCCGGCTCGCCCCGTGGCTCGCTCGGCAGCGGGTTTGTCACGCTGCCGGTGATAAAGCTGCCTATAAGCTGGGCCGTGGTCGTGTCAAATGCCGTGCTCAGGTTGTATGTATGAATCTCCCGGCCTGCAATATTATCCGGATTATCGCCGGCAGCGGGTGCGGTCCATCCAGCCAAGAACATCAGCGTCCCATTGGATGAAAACTCCATCGCGTTTACATTGTTGTTGGCGGCCGCGGGCGATTCGGCCTGTTGTCCCCGGGTGGACAGGTCGTACGGCTGGAGCAAGGTGTAGTCGGATACCCTGTCCCGTAGGTTGTTGAATACAAGCACCGATCTGCCGTCATTGCTCACGGATACATCACTCGGAGTGGGATTAGAGCTGGTCTCCACCAAGAGAGCCGTGCTGCGGGCGGACGAGGTTATGTCGTAGGGGGATGTCAGGTTGTACGTCACTATGTTGTGGCCCTGGCCTCCGGCAATGAACAGCTTTCTGCCGTCGCCGGAGAATGTTATATCGTTGGTTTGGGCATCGCTGTTGAACACCTCAGTGTCTATAAACAGTGAGTCCCTCAGCGTATACGGCGTTAAAAGGTCATACCTGTGCACCACCTCGGTGTTATCCATGATGAAGAGCCTGTGCCCGTCGGACGAATATTCAAGCCCCACCGGGCTAAGCCCGTCCCCTATGCTGAACGGGGCCGCCACGGCGCCGGATATGTTAAACGGGTTGGGAAGGCTGTATTCCTGTATAGAGCCCGGGGTTTCCACTGCAAGCAGCATTATGGTCCCTTCGGGGTTGAATACCACGGCCGCCTGCGCCGACGTCTCTATGTCGTACGTGCCATTCCGCATGGCCGATGTTATGTTGTACGGGGTGTCCAGCGTATACGAGTACAAGTTTTGTCCCTCACGCCCGGTGTTGAACATCCAGAGGCCGTCGGCGGAGAATTCCACGTCAAAGGGGCGATCGCGGGTGAGGGGCGGGTCAAAGGCCGTGGCATAAGAGTCTGCGGCCGTAGCCGTTGTCACTGAATAGGGGACTGTCAGGTCGTACGCTTGTACGGTGCCCAAGGCATGAGAGGAGACGAACATCTGCAGGCCGTCAGGGGAGAATACAATACCCGTCGGGACCCTGCCGAGCCCGCCCTGGTTGTCGGGATTGTTGTACACGTTGAAGGTGGGCCCGCTATCCGCCCTGTCCCGGGCTACATCGTACGGCGCCCGGAGGTTGTACCTGTGCACATCATTGTTCTGCGTACCCGTGACAAAGATCAGCCTTCCGTCGGTAGATGCCGCTATACCCTCCGGGCTGTTATCCTGAACCCGGACATCCTGGGAGCCCGCGTACCAGGCAGTGGAGATGTCGTGCGGTGTATCTATGCCGTACATGTACATCTTGTCGTTCTGCTGGCCGAGTACCAGCATGATGCGGCCGTCATCGGAGACTACAACCCCGCTGGGCGAGTCATCCTGGTCGATGGTGCTAAAGTTTCCCGCATGGACTGGCTGGACGGTTATGTCGTACGGACTTGACAGGTCGTACTGCTGGATGGCGCTGCTGTTTGCCCCCGAGAGGTACATCCTGGTTCCATCCAGCCCAAAGTCTATTCCCGTGACCAGGCCGTCCTCGGCCACGCTAAAGCTTCCCTCAAACGACGGGTCCTGGACAAAGCCAAACTGCGATCCCAGTGCATACTGGTGGATGGTGTCGTTTCCCGCGACGAACATCGTGAGCCCGACCGGGGAGAATGCCAGCCCGCGGGGGTCCGCCTCCCGGCCGCTCACGTTGTACGAGCCGTCAATTCTTGCCGAGGATATGTCGTAAGGCTGTTCTAGCACATACCGGAATACCGTGTCCCGGTCCAGACCCACCGTAAACATTACCGTGCCGCCCCTCGAGAGCGCCAGCCCCTGCGTCGAGTTCTCGGTGTTGTTGGGCGGGGCCGCGGATACAACATCCGGCTCGTACGGGTACAATGAATCCGGCAGCCGGTATCCCACATCGGGCAGGCCCGGCCCGAGCGTTCCTATATCAATACGCACCCGGGGATCCGTATAACTGGACACCAGGTCCAATTTGTTCCCTGTCAATTGATAGCTCATGGTGTCCTTTCTGATCAGCGTAAACTCGCCGGCTACCAGGGGCACCCGCCCGGCCGGCGCATCCCCGTCGGCGATGGTTATCTTGGCATGGTTTATCGTGGATTCGTTTAGCGGCACATCAAACGTTACTTCCAGCAGGCCGTCGCTGCTCAGCGTGGCATTGACGAACTTTGGGGATGCGGGCACTAGTATCAAATCTGCATCCTCCGACACACCTGCCTCCTCCATTATATCCGGGTTAACCGTCTGCGCATAGACTGGCGCCGCGGCAAATGCGGCCATGAACAGCACCGCGAGCAGGACGCCGCGCATGCCGCTACCCGGAACCGTCAACGTGCAGCCCCCCCCCCCGGAGGGCCTCCTGGCGCCGCATGCGCCCGCCTGTCCCACAAGGATCTGCCGTCACGATACGCTCCAAAATGTCACTTTCATGCTATGGTGCCTGTCAAATGGAGATATTAAAAGACTATTCAATGCCGGATCACACAAGGCAAATCCGTGCCTGAAATCAAGCACGGATCCGGGTTGAATCCGTGCCTTGGCCTGCACGTTGGTTTAAATCCGTGCCCGGCCCCATCCGCGCGGTTTGCGTATACCCAGGCTGGTCCTGGCCGGCTCATCTAGCGGAGTCGGAAAGACGTCGGTATCCTGCGGCGTGATAGCCGCGCTGGCGGGCTCCGGGCATACGGTGCAGCCGTTCAAGGTGGGGCCCGACTACATAGATCCCGGCCACCTCTCGGCGGCCTCGGGCAGAGAGGCTATCAACCTCGACGTCTGGCTCATGGGCCGGGGCGGAGTCCTGAACAGCTTTGTCAGAAACTCGGGCCCCGGCATATCATTGGTAGAGGGCGTCATGGGCTACTATGACGGCGCGGGAAGCTCAGGGGTATCGAGCACGCACCACGTATCTTCAATACTTGGTGCACCCGTGGTACTGGTGCTCGACGCGAGCAGGGCGGGGCGCTCTGTAGCGGCGACGGCGCTCGGCTTTATGAGGTTCCGCAGGAACCACTGCATACGCGGCATAATACTGAACAGGCTGGGCAGCAAAAGACACGAGAAAATCTGCAGGGATGCGCTCGAGCCCCTGGGGGTCCCCGTTGTGGGATGTATTCCCAGGGATGCGCGCTTCTCCCTTCCCTCCAGGCACCTAGGGCTGGTCCCCGCGATAGAGTCGCGGCCCGGGGCCATATCGGCGGTGGCCCGTGGAATCGCGCCGTTCGTCGATGCAGCCGCACTGGCCCGCATAGCGCGCACAGCTGGGCCGCTTCCCCGGTCCAAGAGAACAATGCCCAGGAAAAAAAGGGCCGTCATAGCCGTGGCACTAGACTCTTCGTTCAACTTTTACTACAAAGAGAACCTCGAGAGCCTCAGGCGCAGCGGGGCGGAACTAGTCTTCTTCAGCCCGTCGTCCGGCGGCAGGCTGCCCCCGTGCGACGGGCTGTACATGGGGGGCGGCTTTCCAGAGGTGCGGGGTGCAGGCCTGGAAAAGAACGCGCGCATGAGATCAGCAGTAAAAAAGTTCGCAGAAGACGGGGGCCCCGTATACGCAGAGTGCGGCGGGCTGATGTACCTGACCCGCTCGATCAGCGGGGAATCAGGCGAGCACAAAATGGCGGGGCTCTTTGATGCGCATACCCACATGACAAAAAAAGTAAAACTCGGCTATACCAGGTGCTCCACAAAAAAATGCCTCATATCTGCTATACCGCGTAAGTTCCACGGCCACGAGTTCCACTATTCGGAGATAAGGGGGCTGCCGCGGGACTCGAAATTCGCATACACTCTTCTTGCCGGCTCCGGCATAAGAGACGGCATGGACGGCCTTACAGTATACAATACGCTTGCATCATACGGGCATGTATTCTTTGATAATGCAATGGCCGACAGGCTGGTGGATTCTTGTGCGTCCTATTCAAGAAGCTGAGCTATGCAGGGGGCTCCCTGATCAGCCTGAACAGCGCGTTTATCACGGCTGCAGCCGAGGGGCTTCCGCCTTTTCTGCCCCTGTTGGTTATGTGCGGTATCTCAGATGCGGCAAGCTCCTCCTTGGATTCGACGGCGCAGATAAAGCCGACCGGCAGCCCCACTATCAAGACAGGCGTGGCCACGCCTTCCTTTGCCATCTGTAAAACCTCGAGCAGGGCAGTCGGCGCGCTGCCCGCCGCGACCACCCCGCCGTCGATATGCTCCGCCGAGAGCCTCATCGATGCGGCCGACCGCGTAGAGCCGTCCTGTATCGCCCGGGACGCCGCATCCTCGTCAGACACCTTGCAGACTATCCTGTTCCCGTATTCCTTGAGGTTCCTCTTGTTGAGCAGGCCTGCGACCCCGTTTACGTCCGCGACTATGTCGCAGCCGCTACCTAGCGCGGCCATGCCCTTTTGTATGGCCGACGGGTGGAAGAGCACCTCGTTTTTGCCCGCAAAGTCAAAGTCGGCCGTCGAGTGTATTATCCTGCGCACGATAGGCCATTCCAGCGGGCCGTATCCGTGGGGGCCGATCTCCTCTTCAATCATGCGCATGCTCGCATCCTCTATGGACCGGCCCTTATCGCGCTGCATCCTCGACCTCTTTTGCCCTCTCAAGTATCAGGTCGACCATCCTCTCGTCCGCGCCTATGTGCTTTGTTATGACAACCTTTCCAAGGTCGGCACCCTCCAGGGCGGGGTTGAGGTCCTCGTATATGTCCCGCTTTACATGCGCGCCCTCGTGTAAAAAGTAGAATACAACCGCCAATACACGGGGGCGGTTTGCCTTGCATTTTTCTATGCCGTGTGCTATGTCGGGCTGCTCCAGCTCCAAAAAGCAGTAATCCACATTGCGGTACCGGGGGGAGAGCCCGTCCATCAGGTATCGTATGGAGATTGCCGCGTTGGGATCCTTGCTGCCGTGCCCTATTATCAGCACGTCCACCTCCCCGGTGGGCGTATCAAGCCCCGCGTCTTTCAGGGCGGCCAAGATCCTGCCCTCTACAATATCCACCATTGTCCTGTGCATGCTCATGGCCCTGGTCACCACCAGCTTGACGTCTGTTCCCGCCTGGAACTTCATCGCGTCTGTAACTGCGGCCTTTACCTTTCTGCCCGGATATAGAAAGTACGGCACTATGGTCAGCTCGTCGGGGTGCCTGTTTAGCGCGTCGGCCATGCCCTGGTCAAGAAACGGCGGTACTACCTCCAAAAAGCAATAGTCGACAAACTCATAGCTGCCCCTTTCGAGCAGTCGAGAGCACATCAGGTTGAGCTCCTGTTCAGCCTCGTGCTCCCTGCTGCCCCTATCTATTACTAGCAGTCCGCGCTTCATTCTATCCTCGCCACAGCCACCGTCAGACCGGGGGGGAATTTCTGCTTTTCTACTACAAGTGTACCCTTGGACACTAGGATCGCAGCCGCCTCCGAGACGCTGGCGGTCCCCTCGTATGCGGCAACTATCTCAGAAGGGTTGGGCACGTCTATTTCCGCCAGCTTGTCCCGGTCTACATACTCCAGCGGTATGCCTGCTTCCCTTGCGTATTCGCCCAGGCCCTCCGGATCCGGCTGCCTCTTGAGGGAGGCCAGCCGAGCCACCGACCGGGGGCTCAGCGAGAACCTCCCCAGGCATTCCTCGAGGCCGCGGCGGACGGTATTCTTGTCCGTATCACCGTGCAGGCCCACCCCCACCACCAGCGACTTTGGCCGGTACACCACCGAGGGCATCTCCAGGGTATCGAGTATTCTATCAGATATTATCAGTGCGGCTGCAGGGCCCGCCGAGGCCAGCTCGCCTATGGAATCGTACACGGTTACATTGGGCGGCATGGCGGATCCCCACCAGTTCCTGCTGCCAGCATCCTGGTAGACGCCAACCGGCTCGCCGTTTACCATGCAACCGCTTACCCGCGTCACCTGGGAGCTGTCCTCTATCTCCCAGCCAAGATCCCGCCCCACCATGTCGACAGCGATGGTCTTGTTTACATCCGCGGCAGTCGTTACTACAGGGGTGGCGCCCAGCTTTGCAGCCACCTCTTCGGCCATGCGGTTGGCGCCGCCCGCGTGCCCCGAAAGTGTGCTGATCACAAAGTTCTCGGCATCATCTATTGCGAGAACAGCCGGGTCTGTGCTCTTGTCTACAAGGTGCGGCGCGACCAGCCTTATCACCGCGCCCAGCGAGAATATGCAGACCAGGGCGTCCCTGCTTTTGAACAGCTCGCCCACCTTTGATGACGCGGGGCCCTCAAACCAGTCCGCCTCTCCGCCATCAGAGAGCCGCGCCGGTGCGAACAGCTCCCACCCGGGATACTCCCCGAGGAGCCTCCGTCCAGTCCTTATCCCGTTCTTTGTTATGGCAAGCACCGCTACCTTCATGGACAGGCTGGCCGCCCGGCGATAAAATAACCTACTGCTCGCCGTGCCTTGCAAGGATGCTGCCGTCAAAGTCGAGCAGTATGACCTCCATGGGAAGGCCGCCTCTGGAGTGCTCCCCCATTTGAGAGTGCACGCAAGAGCAGACCTCGCCGTAAAAGCCGTCCTGCCCCGCATCCTTGATTATCTCCAGGACGTGCCGCGCAGTATTGGCCCCCAAGACCCTCTCTACTACATCCCCGCCGGCGCCGGACTTTTTTGCGAGGCCCGCCAAAAACGCCATGTCCACTTTTGAGCCCTTGACGTGCGTCTGCTTTTTGCCGGCGGCCATCTTGGCCAGCTTGCCTATGAATCCCGCTATATGCGCCCGCTCGACGCCCTTTTTTGCGCACTGCTGTATGGCGTATCCCGAGAAATCGCCCATCTGTATATAGCAGTGGTCGGGCAAACTGACTATCTCCCTTGCAAAGTCCTCGCTGCGGCCCCCCGTGGTCAGGACCACCTCTTTGTCCCCCATTGCAAGGGCGACGTCTATGTTCTGCCTTATCGATGCGGCAAACGACGCCGTCGAGAACGGTATGACTATGCCGCTCGTCCCCAGTATGGAGATCCCGCCGGTTATTCCCAGCCTGGGATTGTCGGTCTTGGGGGCCAGCTCCCTGCCGCGGGGCACAGAAACCTCCACCCTGATGCCGCTCTCCAGTTCCGCGCCGGCATCTGCAACGGACTCTGTAATCATCCTTCTTGGCACGGGGTTTATCGCGGGGCCGCCTATCTCCAGCCCAAGGCCCGGCTTTGTAACCGTGCCCACGCCCTCGCCGCCAGCTATCTCCACCGAGCCGCGGGCCCCCGCAAGCGATACCCGTGCCACTATCTCCGCGCCGTGCGTTACATCCGGATCGTCCCCGCCGTCCTTTATCACCGCACATACAGCCGACCCGTCGGATATCTCGCTTCTTGTTATCTCCATGCTGGCGCTGCCCCCCTTGGGAAGGGCGACGGTAATTTTACCGGGCGCCTCGCCGTTTACCAGGTACAGAAGGGCGGCCTTGGCTGCTGCTGCAGCGCACGCCCCTGTCGTATATCCGGTCTTTAGCTCCTTTGCCAATATACCAAGTACCGGCGGATCGTATTAATTCCCTGTGGTATTGCCAGACGGGATCACCTGTATGGGAATGGACGAGCCGGGCAGCAGGGGCTGCGGGCCTGCCTCCTGCGGGGACCCATAGTCATGGTTGACCTCGTATATCAGCACGGCAGTTATCGGGCCGGGGCTCTCCCTGTAGAAGCTGTTCGAGGCGTATGCGAGCCTCAGCGGCCCGTCCCCGTCTGCTGGATACTTTATGTCCTCAGAGTATACCGGGGTAAAGCCTGGCCGGAACCCCGGGGACTGCTCGCTGGTGGCAAAGTTGACGTATGCAAGGGGCGTATACGGGGTCATCAGGCCAAAGACCGTATTCTCCCAGAGGTACGGGGTCCCGCTGGTCCCGTCGGCATGGATGTACCTGTCGACGGGCGCCCCGGATATCCGCATGAACCACTGCTTCTTGCTCTCGTCGGCGCCGCCCGTCAGCAGGTACAGATCAACGGGATCCGCCTGGATCTTGTTTGCGGCTATGAATATCAGCACATAGTCGGCGCCAAGATCCTGCAGTAGCCTCCACGCCTCGTCGGGCTCGCTGAGCAGCATTGTAGCTATCGCCTGGATCTTGGCCGTGGACAGTGTGGCGTTGTCGGCAAGCGAGGCCCGCTCGCCGAGCACGGTTATCCAGTAGCCATAGTCCCACCAGGATGCGACCACCGCGTCTTCTGCGGTGTTCTCCCTGAGCCACTCCATGGCCTCGGGCCAGTCCTGGCTGACCACCCCGTAGTTGGTGCCGCCGTTGAGCAGGGTAGGCGGGGCCTTTGTCGAGTTGACCCAGTTGCCCTGTGCGGGCACAAACGTGGGCACCGCGAGCAGCAAAACGACCACGGCCACAAATGCGATCTTTGTGTACGCGGGGGGGGCCTTCTGTGGCCTCTTGGACTTTGCGGGGGGGGCCTTCTGTGGCCTCTTGGACTTTGCCGGGGGCCTGAACATCTCCGATGCGAGCACGGTTATCCCCATGGACGCGAGTATTATCACGGATACGGACGCGTAGAGCTCCAGCCTGATGAATGTGGAGCTGACGTACACCCCCAGTATGCCCTGTATGAGCGCAAATGCGGCCATCTCCGGGGGGAAGCGTTTGCGGAACCGGGCCAGCCTCTCCTTGTCGCTGAATATCAGCCAGACCCCTATGCCCGCAAAGATCATCAGCACGGACAGAAAGTAGAACGACTGGGCTGTAGTAGTGGTGCCGTGCTCGGCCACAGAGTCCACCAGCGGATCAAGCGTGGTGAGAAACGGGTTGACCGCGTTGAGATATCTAAACGAGGGCAGGTGGAGAAACGCAACGGTCGTGTTGACCCAGAGAAGCGAGACGCCGGCGGCAACCACCCCTACCAGCAGGGCGGCCGTGTTGCGCAGCCACCTCTCACCAGAGTACCTCCTGACCGTATAGGCCGCCGCCATGAACCCCGTCGCGCCCATCAGTGCAAAGCCGGCGACCCCCGTGACCAGACTTATTCCGGGCCGCTCAAAGGACGCACCAGTGATCAGCAGGGATGCCACAAAGAGGGGCACCGCCCAGATGATGAATCTGCCGTCCTTTCTCAGGAAAGGTAGCGCGAGTATGAATACCGCCAGGGGGAGCACGAAATACTGTATGCCGCCCCAGGACGTAAAGCCAAGCCCGAGCACGATGCCGCCGCCTGCCAGCTTGGCTGCAGCCACCCTCTTGTCGTCCGACCTTATCCCGCTTAGAAACAGGTAGATCCCGAGCAGGCCGTAGAACAGTCCCAGGGGCTCGGACTTGAACCAGCCGATGGTCCCCCTTATTATCACGGGAACAGACACGGCAAAGAAGAGCGACGCCATAAGGCCGGCCGTCGTGCCCGCCACTACACGGACCAGTGCGAACATGACTATCGCGGTAAGCGAGCCAAAGACCACGGGGAAGATTATGGCAAAGTCATACAGCGGCATGCCGCCGCCAAAGGCCTGATATGTAAGGGCGGTCGTTATATGCAGGCCCACCTGGGAGGTCCCCGAGATCTCCCGCCCTTCTGGGTACCAGCTCTGCGTGTCATGCCAGTCATAATATGCGCCGATGCCGTTATCTACGATATACTGGGTCGCCCTGTAATTGAAGAACGGGTCGAACTCGTTGAGCTCAAATCCGTACTCTGCGGCCTGCGATCTTACCATGAACGATATGGAGAACGCCGATACAAGTATCCCGATTACAAGCAGGTGGCGCATGCGGAACTCGTGGCCCCCTATGCTTGCCAGGCGCGCATCAGTTAACAACGGGCGCCTGCCGGAATGCGGGTTATTACTCTTTTCGGGGGCGGGTGTCTCCGTGCCTGCCGGGCGGCGGGAGGGCGCACGGCCCGATTTCAAGAAAGGTTATAAGATGATATACAGGCGGCAGGGCATGAATCGGGCTGCATCGGGGACTGTCTTTGGATCTGCCATGGCCCTGGCAGCCGTGCTGGCACTGGCGCTGACGCCGTCCGGGTCCACCGGGGATGACCAGGGGCTGGCCTTTTACGGCATGGTGGAGGCCGTGCACAGGGATGCCGGCGGCAGCATGATCTCCTCGAATGTGGTCCACAACCGGGTCGTGGATAGCGGCGAAGAGCACATAATAGATTTGATATTCAAGACCGGAAACAGCTATCCCGCAGATAACGAGAGGTTGAACACAATCTGCATAACCGACACAGACCAGTCGGCCGTAACCGAGACCCTGTTATCCGGGCAGGTGTCACCTAGCCCTGCCTTTATCGCCGGCGGCATCTTCGAGACATGCATAGAGGTAAGCGTAGTCAATGACACTGACGACAGTATAGCAGTGATGGGCCCCGAAGAGTTTGTCGGAGGTACCCACGCAGCGGCAGGCTCGACTGTCAGGGTTGTGGCCATCTGCCACAACGCCGGAGATTCCCTCGACACCTGTGAGAACGCCGGAGCACTGTTGTTCTCTGCGATCCCGCTGACGGATACCGTGCTCAATGATGGCGAAACCTTGGATATTACCTACACGTTCGACGCCTCATCAGAGACCACCTAGGCTGTCTCAGGGCGCGTACGTGCCGGTAAGGACCGTCTCTTCTAGTATGTGGCCTTTCATGGCATCCTCGAGATCCTTTCTGTCGCAGCCGGCCGAGAGACTCAGATCAAAGTCGAGCGCGTACAGCCTGAAGAAATACGTGTGCCTCTTGTCCGGCGGCGCGGGGCCTCCGTATGCGGCCTCCCCAAAGTCGTTCCTGCCCTCGGTGCAGCCCCCCGAGACTAGTGACTCGGGGATGCTGTGCATATCTGACGGCATGTGCCAGACCAGCCAGTGCACCCACGTTTTTCCGACGGCGGCCTGCGCGTCGGGGTCGTCCATTATCAGTGCAAGCGAGCGGCAGGCCTCCGGCACACCCTCTATCTCCAGGGGAGGGCTCGAGTTGCCGTTTTTGTAGCCGTGCTTTCTGGGTATCTCGGCGCCGTCATCAAACGCGCTGCTCTTCAAAACGAGTCCCATGCGCGCGGTCCGGTGCCCGTTCAAGTTAAAGCTTCTGCTGTTCCAGGACGATCCTGTCGTTTGAGACAGAGAGGACCGAGCCCCCGCTCTTTTTTACGCGGGCCTTTAGCCCGGAATCCATGGTGGCTACTATCCCGCCGTTGCTCCTTACATGCCCAAGAATCGCGTCGTCGGCGTGCTTGCCGGATATGGGCATTCGGGGCATGCCCCGCGCGTATTCGAGGGCGTGCCCCGCGCTTAAGCGCTTTTTGCCCCCTGCTAGGCGCTCAAGCTCCCCGAGAACGGCTGCTGGGACCACAAAGTTGAGGGGGCCTATGTCGGTCTCGATGTTTGCAATGTTCTTTATCCGGGTGTTGGCCACGTGGATCAAAAAGCTGGTATCACAGATTACGTCAGCCAACCGTGCCGGCCCCGATGAGGCGCCACCTGTCGGGCATCCTCCGGCTGATCGCGACGTTGCTGCCGCGAAACAGGCAGACGGGCCTTCGCAGCTCCACCTCGATCTCCCCCTTGCCGGACTTGAGCACCTTGCAGAGCGCGGGCAGTGTTCCGATGCTCAATCTAAGCTGCTCGCCGGTCTGGATGCTGGCCACCTTGTCCTCCCCGCCGGAGCCCACGGCCCTGTCGAAGAGGCTCACCTTCATCTCCGATTTCGTCGAGTTCTCTGGGAGTGTGTCCGGCCTGCCTATGACCGAGCCTATGAACGAGTCCCCGCTGGTCATCGACGGATCAAGGCGCGTGCCTATCGCCACCAGGCCGCCGGGCCTTATCTCCTCTACCATGCCCGCGCCCGTTCCCAGGGATACTATCTCTGTCCGCATGGGCTCGTACGACTTTTTCTTCTCGTTGAGCACGCCCGGCTTGATCTCTATCTCGTCGCCCACCTTGAAGGCGCCCTGGGTGAGCGAGCCGCCTATGACTCCCCCCTTGATCTTCTGTATCGGGGTGCCGGGCTTGTTTACGTCAAACGATCGCAGAACATGCATTACCGGGTCCTTTGAGCCGTCGCGCTCCGGCGTGGGGATGGCCGTCTCTGTAGCATGTATGAGGGCGTCCATGTTGAGCCCCGCCTGCGCCGAGACCGGGATGACCGGCAGCTTTGACATGCCGCCCGCTTTTAGGAACTTTGCCGTATCAGAGTACGAGGCTAGCGCCTCCTTGTATGACAGCAGGTCGACCTTGTTCTGGACCACCACCACCTGGCTGATGCCCAGCGTCTGCAGCGCCAGCAGGTGCTCCTCGGTCTGCAGCTGGGGCACCTTTTTGTTTGCCGCCACCACCAGGAGCGCCCCGTCCATCAGGGCGGCCCCCGAGAGCATGTTGGCCATGAGGCTCTCGTGCCCGGGGCTGTCCACAAAGCTCACCACCCGGGAGAGCTCCGATTCGCCCGAACAGTTGGGGCACTTTACAGATGTAGAGTACCCGAGGGGCGGCTCGCAGCTGGGGCACTTGTAGAATGCCGCATCCGAGTACCCGACCCTTATGGTGATCCCTCTCTTGAGCTCCTGGCTGTGCACGCTGGTCCACACGCCGGTGAGCGCCTGTATCAGGGTCGTCTTGCCGTGGTCCACGTGGCCCGCCGTGCCTATGTTGACGCACGGCTGGTAGCCGTACTTTTTGATGTACGATTCAGGCAGGGTGTCTCTCCAGTGCAACTCGATGCTGCATGCGGGCCCGTATATGTTAAGTTATTCCTTTGTCTCTGCCTCTTCCTTTTTGGGCTCTGCGGGTATCTCGCCGTCGAAGCTGCAGTTGACCTGGTATATCTCCTCGGAGATCTGGTTGCCCCGCACCAGCTTGCGCGTGCGCCCGCCCCTCTCTGCATCGCGCAGCCCCACGCCCCTGGATAGGAGCACGTACTTTCGCGCCGGCCCGTGCACGTCTGGGCGCATGGGGACGCCCGACTTGTCGCTGCCTCCGGTTATCCTAATCTTCCCCTCCAGCCCCAGGGCGGTGGCGTCGGCCTCGGAGCCGATCCCCAGTCCCAGCAGCGGAGAGGCATCGCCCTCCTTTAGCTCGCGTGTGACGGACCTCCCCTTTGAGTCCGAGACGGTCAGCTTGAAGTTTACCAAGTAGGCACGGGGGCCCATGCTGTGTTAATTAAGCTTTGGGGGGTTTGTGTCATGCGGATCTGCGGAATCCGACCGAAAGATCCATACAGTATGATCGAATGCCGCCCCGCATGCCCCCCGGCAAGGAGAAAGTGTTGTGCCCAAGATGCCAGACTGTAATGCTCGACATACAGGTCTGCCACCTCCTCTGCCCGAGGTGCGGCGCCAACCTGGACTGCTCCGATAAGGGCAGCTTTTGGTGATTCAGATCCCGGACCTGTCCGGCATGTAGTCGGCAGTCATGTTTACCGCCGCGTCCTTCATGACTTCGAGATACTCTTCATACCCCGCCTTGTAGCCGCAGTGGGGGCACACGACCTTTGTCACTTCTTCATCCAGCACTGCAACCCTGCCGCACTCGGGGCATCTCGCATCCACGGCCATGCAGCGGGCTTCAAGGTATATAATGATAGGCTCGTGACGGATCGCGAGCGGAGTTAGTCCAGCCCGGTAGGACGTCAGCTTCCCAAGCTGAAGGTCGCGTGTTCAAATCCCGCACTCCGCACTGCTACATCCCAGAGACCGCTTCTTGCACGGACTCGCGGTCGGGCGCCCCGGGGGTGTGCCGGAGGTATGCTTCAAAGTCCTGCTTTGCCCCGCCGTTCCTGTCCAGCTGCATCCGGGCAATCGCCCTGTTCTTGTATATCGGGCCGTACCGGGACGGGTTTATCGCTATTGCGTCGGAGTAAAAGCGCTCGGCCTCCTCGTACCTGCCCCCCTTGAGATGGTAGTTGCCAAGCCCCCTGTACGCTATGTAGTACCGGGGGCAGAGCTCTATGCTCTTTTCATAGTCTTTGACACAGTCCGGCGAGCCCTGCTCGTTGCGTATCGAGCCCAGCAGGGAATATGCGACGGGGTTCTTGCCGTCAAGCTCGATTGCGCGCCCCAGTGTAGAGAGCGCCTCGGCGGGTTTTTTTTGCAGGTTCTGCCGCTCGGATTCAAAGCAGAGCCTGTTGGACCGGGCGGCGTCCGGGTCGTGCCCCGGCAGTGCCGCCATGGAATCCGCGGGGGCCAGTATGATGGCCAGCCTGCCGTCCTCCGACCATATGTTCTCGAACTGCTCCTCGGGTATGACGCCCACCTTGAACTCGTCGTCGTTTTCGACCTCCGGGATATAGTGGAGTATGGTGCGCGCCTCCCCGTCGTACCCGGATATGACCGACGCGTGCTGGATCACGTCGTGGATGCCCGGCAGTATCACCACCGGCGGGATGCCCGCGTCTATTATTCCCCGGAGCCCCGCCATGTCGGAGCGCAGAACAGCAGACGACAGCCCGTGCCTCTCGGCAAGCTCAATCCCCTCGATTAGTATGCTCCCGCCCGCCCCGGGGTACCTGCCTGCTATCTTTGCGGCCTCGGCCATGGGGAGGTTCACGCCCCAGTACCGGGATACCGCGTTGACCGAGAGCGGCAGGCATATGTTGTCCTCCCGGACTATGGGCAGGATCAGCTCGCGCTCGGACGCCATGCACCCGCTGCCGCCCCGCGGGTTATTATACCGATCAGACCGATAGAAAGCGCCTGATCATGCCGCGCCCGTCGTCGCTCATCTCGGGGTGGAACTGCGTGCCGTACATTTTGGATCCCCTTGCGTGTATCATCTCGTGCTCGCACGCAGAAGAGCTTGCAAGCCCCACCACGGGGCCGGCGAGCCGGGCTATCTCAAAGCTGTGGCTCTCAAAGACGGTTACCTCCCCGCCGCACAGCGGGTTATCCCCGTGGACGCGCACACTCCCGTAGCCCCTGCGGGCGCCGGTCCTCCGTATGGTGCCCCCGAGGGTCAGCGCCATTATCTCCGCCCCATAGCAGATGCCCAGAAGAGGCTTGCCGCGGGAGAGCGCGTGCCTGATTATGCGCGAGTTGAACGCGTTTACCGCCGCGTCGTTGCGGCGGCGCCCGGAGAGTATGTAGGAGTCAAAGCGGGCTGCATCATCGGGGCCCAGTTCCGCGGGGGACACCCTGCGGAAGATCGCGCCGGCGGCATGGAGCAGGTCCGCTATCTGCCGGGTGAATATGGAGCCGTTGTCAAGCAACAGCAGCAAGCTAGCTGCCGACCTCGACGGATACATAGTGCAGTTCCGCTATGCCGTCCCGGATGACCACGGTGCCGAAGTTGAAGACGTCGTCCTCCTCCCACATGAGGATCCTGTCGCTCCGCGGGGTGACAAAGTCGTCTATAAAGCCCGAGATGAGCTCCTCTGTCTCCTCCTGCTCGGCCCCCGTATAGAAGAAGACCTCGCCCTCCTGGAATGATATCGGTATCTGTATCGATGTCGGCTCGGTTATCTCGATTCCTGACTCCTCGAACAGGGCCCGCACCAGGCTGATCCTGTCCTGGCGCTCGAGGGATTCCTCTGGAATCTCCGCGTCCGTCGGCGCCGGCGTAACGCCCGAGAGCTTTTGCAGGTACGCCTCAAAGGCCTCCTCCTGCGTCTCGCCAAGGCCCACATGGTACTCGCCGGTAAACGCCGCGCCAACGGCGGCTATCGTGCCTAGCTGCGCAACCACGCCCCCGGCGCCTGCAGTATACACCGGGATAAAGTACGTGTCATGCTCGCCCACGTGGTACAGTATGTTGTCGCCTATCCTCGGGTTGCGCAGCAGCGTCTTGAGCTGCGCAAAGTCGGGGTCCCTGTCAAGCGCCTCGCGCACGGCAGTGGGGCCGATCAGCTTGGTCGTCGAGTTTAGCGGCACCTCATAGAAGAGTATGTTGCCCAGGTTGGGCAGGTCGTTTTGCACTATCATAAAGCCGGCAAGGTTCCTCCCCTGCGAGCCCCTCAATTCCAGCGAGAGCAGCCCCACAAACTCGGGCTCCTCAAAGCCTGGAGGCTTTGCCTCGATATAGTAGGTGTCGAGCCCCCGCGGGATCTCGTAGAACTCGTTTGCCTGTATGAAGGTCTCCACGTCCGTTACATGGTAAAAGTTGTACATGCTGGTCTTCCAGTTGAAGAGCTCGACGGGGTATCTTATCTGCTCGTCGAGCCAGGAGGGGATCTCCTGGAACTCCTCGCCGTACTGGCTTTCAAACATCTCTGTGAAAAAGTCGTCGCCTATCTTGAGCAGGGTTATGTCGCCGTCGTATGTGTCAATCAGGGCGTAGCCGACAAGCCGTATGTAGTGGTTGTTCATGGCCCAGGGGACGTCATCCGCACGGGTCCCAAAGATCAGGGGGACCAGCCAGTATGAATCGGTGCCGTCGGTGACCGGGTATGAATCGAGCTCCTTGCCGAAAAAGTCATAGACAAAGTACGGGTACAGCGTCTCCATTCTCAGGTTGATGTCCTTGTACCTCATTATGTGGACAGGCTCGCCCGGGAATGAGAGCAAAAAGTTGGGCTCAAAGACCCAGCTCATGGGCGGGGGCAGTGTCAGGCCGCCCGGCCCCTCGTAGAACGCGCCGTTGAGCTCGGCGGTGACCTCGCGGTTCGACGGGTACGCGGACCACGTCTCTTCTAGCAGCCCGCCCTCCCCATAGTATATCGCCCTCTGCGAAAAGAACTCGGCGCTGTCCACTATCTGCCCCTCGGTGGCATCCAGTGTGAGAAAGCCGTTGGGCACATGAGTGTACACAAGGTGCTCGTTGTACCAGACGTCGTCTGCCACCACAGACTGCGGGAGTATGGGCTTCATGGAGGCGGTCCAGTACAGTGTATTGTTGAACCGGAGTATGTCGTTGTCCTCAAAGTCCACGTATGGTATCAGGCCGATCTCGGGTTTGAGCTTTGCAAATGCGGCCTCCCAGTCCCAGACCCTTATCACGTCAAGAACGTCGCCGTTGTTCCCGATGTATGCATCTATGTTGTTGGCCGATATCGACTGGAGCTGCACATCATGGGTCCTCTCCTCAATCTCGCCGAGCTCGGCCAGGTAGCGGTTCACGCCTATCTGCTGGGCGGTGTAGGGCCCGAGGTACTCGATCTTTCTGGCGTCCGCTATGCTGTTGTTGACAGAGACCGCGGCCCCCACGATTATTGCTATTGCTATTATTGTAAGCACCCGTATGTAGACGTCCCTCTTTAGCATGTGAGTGAGCACCTTGGCGCGGAGCCGGTCCATGAACGAGAACGCCACAAGCGCGGCACCTATCACCAGAGTGCCGGCTATCAGATATCTAGTGTTGTAATCGATATCGCTGGTAAAGAACAGGTTGAAGCCGGTCCACAGAACGCCAATCCCTATCAGCGCCTCTATGGTGGATACATAGTTGAGGTATCTCGGCTTTCCCTCGGCCACGTCGCGTATGTACGAGGTGGAGACCGAGATCAGCGAGTGCATTCCCACGTAGAGGATCAGGCGCAGCCCTATCACTCCCAGCAGCGGTGGTATCAGCACCAAGAGGGCCGGCATCATCGGGACGACCGTCTCTGTGGAATACGAGGGGTCGGTGGGCGGGGTAACAAATGGCAGCGTGAAGAGCGTGGGGAGGTTCTCGAGCCCCAGCGTGTTTCCTTCGACCACTTCCATGGCCGCAAAGCCGAATAGCACGTTGGTAAAGAAGGCCCCAAAGAGGAGGACCTTGGTTATCTGCCAGATGACGAACTGGGGCGCCCCTATCTTGTAGTCCCGGTAGGGAGGGGTGTTGGACACCTGCTCGCGGGACGAGCCACCGGCCGCCAGGGTGGCCCCCATGTTGACGATGTACCAGAATACCGAGGAGCGGGCCACTATATTGACGCGGATCAGGGCGACAGACGCCAGTATGAGCGCCGAGACAAGGGAGTAAAAGAGCGGTTTTGTGAACTTGTCGTCAAACTCGCTTATATTCATGGAGAGCGTCACGGCCTGGTTGCTGCCTATGGCTATGATCACGGCGGCAATTATGCCCACTATCCCCCATCGGACGTACTTGCCCGTGTCCGGTGGAGGGGTCTCCCTGTCGGTAGCTGCGCTATACAAAATCCAACGTTTTCCCCTGCGGGGCAAATTAATGTCTTACCAGAAAAACAGGCACGATCCGGGCCTTTGGGGAGTCATGGTCCCTCTTTCAGGCACGGGACCCTAGGCGGCCGACGCGAGGCCCTTGCAGACCATGTAGGCTGCTGCAAACCTAGGCACGGAGACTGCTTCTCCGTTATACGGCCCAAAGCGCCTCCCCCCGAGCTTGAGGCGCATGGGCATATCCGCCGTAACTTGGACCTCGTCGGAGTCTATGAGGCAGGCGTCGGATCCCGGGTCGAATTTGTCCAGGTTGATACAGGGGATCTTGGCCAGTCCACTCTTGCCATTGAGCGATCCGGGCAGGCGGAAGATCCTGTGTATGTCGGTTGTCACATGGGGGTCTATGTTGGCGCCCAATACGGGGGAGATCTGCTTTAGCCTCTCCCCAAAGGCCCTGTGGCCTTCTTTTATCGCGGCGGTAATGGCGACCGAGCTGCGGGACTTGGGGCCAAAGAACTCCCTGTGGAGCCTGCCCTTCCATCCACCCTCGTCGTCATAATCAAAGTCACGGCGGGCCGCCCCGTTGCGGCCCATGCCAAACGCCTGGGGCACGGCGCCGACAAACCTCACATAATCGGCAAGCTCGCCCCGTTCCCTAGAGCCGAGCCCCTGGAACTGTGTCCCGCCTATGTGCACATGAAAGCCCTCGTTGCCCGAAAAGTACACAACGACAGAGTCCCGCCCCACGCCGAGGTCCTCCTCCAGTATGTGCATTAGTTTCTCGACCTCCTTTTTTGCGCCGCCGATACAGTCCTTGCAGAGTACCGAGATTTGGTCGTGCGCGCCGGGGCCGCACCGGGGGCAGCCGTCCCCACTGTGGGACCTGCCGCACGAGGAGCACCGCCGGAATGTATGATCCTTTCTGCAGGGCAGCCCTAAATCTTTTGCATCTATGTCGAATATGAGGTCCGCCTCCTTCCAGTCCTTGTCCGACATGGGCAGCTCCGGAAACGAGTATATCCCGTTGGAACAGTATACATCCGACGGCGAGTTCTGCATTAATAGCAGGCGCAGCTCGTCTGAGCCCTTGACGCGCATGTGCCGCACCATGCCGCCGCCGAACCTCTGGTAGCCGAACTCGCGCTGTGCGGCCCTGTCGGGCACGGGGATCCTCTCAAAGTGCTCGAAATAATACCTCTTGAAGGACTCTGCCAGCAGCAAGAGATCCTTCTCATGCATCGGTCCTCTTCTTCCCGAACTGGAGTGGGTTGATTATCCCCGCGCATTCTTCCGTCTCATGGCAGAGCCCCTGGCTTCTTAGCTTGTCGCACGAGGGGCAGGTGTACTGCTCGCCGTCCCTTGACGAGCCCGCCAGATGGTTGAGCTGGTACATGGTGACCTTTGGGTTGTAGTCAGGGGCGTTCTTGAAGAGCGGCGCTATCTGCTCGATAGACTGGCCCCTGTTGAGCAAAAACGTGGCCAGCATAAAGCGCCCCGAGTGGGACAGGTTCTCGCCGCGGGCCAGCACATCCATTCCGTGCTGTATGCACGGCGGGGTTTTGCCCGTGGTTGGTGTGTTATCCTGGGGAAACCTGGCCCGTGCAAGCGAGACCAGTTTTTGCACCGGCTCCTCGAACATGGGGAACATCTCCGGTGTATCGGCCGAGTTTATGCGGGAGCGGATGTAGCCTACCAGCTCCTGCCGGACCAGCCGGACCGCCTCGTGTGACGAGAGCAGCACCTTTCCCCCCCGCACCCTCCTGTTTACCATCTTCCATTCCCTCTCGTGGAAGTTCACCGAGTGCCGGATGTAGTCGGATGCCGCGATTGCAAAGTCATAGCCCTGCCTTGAGACAGTTACTGAGAGGAAGTTCTCCATCAGCTGTATGGCCAGCCTCCCCTTCTTCTCGTGTAGGTCGCCGGTCAGGTCATATTCGAGGAATTTTTCGGCCCTGCGCGCCTCGGCCAGCACGAACTTGGACACCAGCACGCCCATGCCGCTGAGCCTGAGCAGCACGACCGCCAGCAGAAATGTAAAGACCCCGTTCTCCAGGGAGGACCTGGTCGCGGTCTTGTAGATCTTCCCGTCGGCTGCCGCCTGTATCCGCTCGTATGCGCCGTCTACCACCTTCTTCAGGTCTGGATCCGTGCCGAACTGCTCGAGCGTAAAGCCCTGGTCCTGTATGTCCTTGCCCCAATCCGCAAGGAACGGGTACTTGGACATCTCGTCGGAGCCAAAGGACATGGCCTATATCGGCCGCGCACCCATAAAAATCTCGCAGGATGGACGGCACGCCCCGGCCGACCACACTCGTTGGGTCGGGCGAATCCACCAAGATCGGTGGCGCGGATTTAAATTATGCCCGGCGGTCATCCCGTCCATGCAGGTGGGGTGCCACGTCTCTATATCCGGGGGGATCGACAGGTCCGTGGACAACGCAGTGGAGCGGGGCTGCACGGCCTTTCAGATATTTTCAAGAAACCCAAGGGGGTGGCGCGCAAAGGAGATCTCCAAAGACGAGGCCGGCACCTTCAAGAAAAAGCTAAAGGAGAGCAAGATAGAGCCTTCGGGCACATGCGTGCACATGCCCTACCTGCCCAACCTCGCGTCCACCAACGATGAATCCCACAAAAAATCCGTCGACACACTGATCGGCGAGGTGGAGAGGTGCGGGCTGCTGGGGATACCGTTCCTGGTGACGCATTTAGGGAGCCACCTCGGGGCGGGCGAGGAGAAGGGGATAGAGAGGCTTGTCAAGGCATACAAGAGCGCGGCCGGGGTCAAGAACGGGGTAACCATACTGCTCGAGAACACGGCGGGACAAAAAAACTCGGTCGGCTCGGAGTTTGGGCAGCTGGGATCAATACTCTCGCAGCTCAGGCCCGCCAAGAGGTTCGGCGTCTGCCTTGATACGTGCCACGCATTTGCCTACGGGTACGACCTGAGCACCCGGGCCGGCGCCAAGAAATCCTTTGACGAGTTTGACAAGAAGGTGGGGCTCGACAACCTCCGTGTGCTACATCTAAACGACGCAAAGGCCGGCTGCGGCTCAAAGCTCGACAGGCACTACCACGTGGGCCTCGGCAGCATAGGAAAGGAGGGCATGCGGGCCGCCGCCCGGCTGGCCAGCAAGAGGGGGATACCCATGGTAGTGGAGACGCCGGTAGACGAGACGCGGGATGATGTCGGCAACATAAAGGCGGCAAGGGCGCTGGCAGGATAGGGGGGATACGCCGCGGCCGGCTACGACAAGGTAATGAAGCTCGCCCTCGAGCACGGATTTTATTTCCCGAGCTGCTCTGTATATGGCGACGCGCAGGCGGGCTTTTGGGAGTACGGACCGTCCGGAGTCAGCATGAAGAACAAGTTTCTCGGCCTGTGGAGAAGGGAGCTCGTCAGGAGGGGCGGCATGATGGAGATCGACGGCTCGCAGATCATGTCAGAGTCCGTCTTTGAGGCGTCGGGGCACCTGGCGGGCTTTACGGACCCGATAGTAAAGTGCACAGGCTGCGGCGCCACGTTTCGCGCCGACAGGCTGATCTCCGAGTCGGCGGGGATCGAGGTGCCCGAGGCCTCCGATACGGCGGAGTTTGACCGTGCCATATCGGACAATGGCGTAAAGTGCTCCGGGTGCGGGGGGGCGCTCGGCGGGACGGAGAGGTTCAACATGATATTCAAAGTAGGGATAGGCCCCGGGGGCGAGCCTGCGTACCTTAGGCCCGAGACGTGCCAGTCCATATTTGTCGACTTTCCCCGGATATTCAAGACCATGAGGGGGAGGCTCCCGCTGGGGATAGCCCAGGTCGGGAAGAGCTTTAGAAACGAGATCTCGCCGAGGCAGAGCCTGCTGCGGCTCAGGGAGTTCTACCAGGCCGAGATAGAGGTGTTCTGCAACCCCGGCAAGCTGGACGAGGCGGACCTTGCAGAGGTGGCCGGTGCAGTACTCAGGGTCGACCAGGGCGGGAAGACAGTAGAGACGGGCTGCGCAGAGGCAGTAGAATCCGGGATCATACCCAACAGGTTTGTGGCGTACCATCTAGGGCTGCTCGCCGAGTTCTATGAAAAGACCGGCATCGACATGGGCAAGAGCAGGTTTAGGAGGCTGGGCGAAAAAGAAAAGGCGTTCTATGCCGAGGCCGCCTTTGACTTTGAGGTGGAGACGACGGTGGGCTGGCTGGAGCTTGTTGCGTGCAATTATCGCTCCGACTACGACCTGTCCGCCCACGCCAAAAAGAGCGGGGAGAAATTCGAGGTAATGGACGGCGAGGAGAAGGTGCTGCCGCACGTCTTTGAGATGTCCATGGGGATAGACAGGAGCCTGTACACGATTCTGGAGCACAGCCTCCGGGAGGATGCGGAAAACGAGAGGACGGTCCTGTCGGTGCGGCCATACCTTGCACCTGTCCACGTGGGTGTTCTCTCGCTGGTAAAGAAGGGCGGCCTCCGGGAAAAGACCGACGAGATACACGGGGCGATACGGCGCGACTATGACGCGTTCCTAGACCATTCTGGCGCCATAGGCAGAAGGTACAGGCGCCTCGACGAGATAGGGGCGCCGCTTGCCATTACCATCGACCACAGGACTCTCGAGGACGGGACAGTCACGGTAAGAAGACGCGACACGATGGAACAGGACAGGATAAAGATAGACGAGATAAACGGGCTGCTTTCCACAGAGCTCGCATACCCGTGATGTACGGGCCTACCCCCCGCTTATCCTGCCGCAGGGCTCCTCCTCTCTGAATACGGTGCCGCCGAACCTGTACACCTCCAGGTCTTTTGTGCGCCATACATCGCGTTCAAGGCCCGCCTTGATGCACGTATGCGAGAGAAACTCTGCAGAATCCCAGTTGTATTCGGCGGGCACCTGCGGTAGCAGCAGCCCCGAGTCAGAACCGCGCCTGACCACCAGACCGTCGCGCCCCACCGTGATCCTAGAGGGGTACTCCGACGGGTGGTCCACCGTTATGCGCTCGGGCGGCGTCAGCACCGTCACCTCAAATGTGATATCCCCAAGCTCGTCTGCTGCCACCGGCTCAAAGCGCGGATCCTGGGTTGCCGCGGCTATCGCCGCATCATGCAGGGCGCGCGCAAGCCTTTGGGGCTCCGTATACCCGATGCACCCACGAAGCGAGCCTTTCCGCTGCAACGTAACAAAGACCCCGGAATCGGGGAGTCTTGACTCGAGGCCCGGGTCGGGCCCCGCCTGCCTGCCCTCCAGAAACGCAGTGACCGCGGCCCGGGCTGCGCGAACCAGCGCCTCCCCGTCTTCCTGCGTTAGGGCGGCAGACAACACCCCCACGTGGCCCCCACGGGCGTAAAAGACTTCGGTACCTACGCGTGGGAGTTTATCCCCCCGGCCTTGCAAGGCCCGGTTTCAGGCACAGATTCCTCCTCAAAAAAAGAATTTCCGCTCCCAAACTCTCACGTCCCGCGTGTGAGGTGGTTTATATGAAAAGAGTTCGCAGGTAATATATGAGCAAAAGTATGATCTTTCGAGACGGGGAGGTAAAAAAGATAACCGGATCAACCAACGATGATCTCGATGATGCAGAGATCGTACAAGTTGTATGTATTCCCGTCATGGGAGATTCCGTGATTGTGGAATTCGACGCACAGTTATAATATTCATCCCCGTTGGCAGCAGTGGGAATATCTTCCAGTGCGGTCCAGGTGGCACGGTTTTCACCCTTGCAGTCTGTCTTGGCAAATGGATGGAGACGAAGCCAAGTCATACGAATAGATCCGGTTGCCGCCAGAGTCAAAGATACTAGTTCGTGATATCCTGCCCATGTTTGAGTGGATGAACATCCTTGCATTATCGCCAAAGGTGTATTCTGATGGTTCGTACGATGTTGTTGTATACTGACATGCGTCCTTTTCAATACTTTGGCCTAATTGTTCCGGGGTGTAGTCTGTTTGATCTTTTTCTCCCTGCATGGAAGGATCACATAATAGAACCTCTGCCTTGCGGATGTCGCAGAGATATTTTTTTGATCCAGAATTGTCGGTTCCCAACCAGACGTTGTACAACATCATGCGTGTTTTTATTTTGGTGCCATCTTCTAGATCATACACATTCCACCTCTCCTTGATCACCTCAAAATCGAGATATTCTCTAATTTCACTCATAGTGATATGGCCGCCACCCAAAATATAAAACCCCCCGGGATCGGTAGACACGGATGTTTATCCTACAATCACCAGCGAGATAATCCCGGAACAGGCTTGTCTTGCATTCTTTTCCAGACGTGCTGTTCAATGCCGCGGGGAATCATAATGTTACAGTGGATCTGCCGGTCAGGCGTTTAATCCATGTAAAACGAGAATACTATTCCTGCGCCCCGCCCTCCCCGGTCTCCACCACGTGGCTCTTGCCGGCGGGAAGCGCCCTGACATAGTCGTCCATGGAGACCCGCCCTGCGAGCTGCTCGTTTACCGCCATAAAGCCCAGCCGGATCTTTTTTGCTGCATCCGTCATCTCCGACCCGCCGGGCTCTATCACCGCGTATGCAGTGCATCTCCCCTTGACGGCTTCAGGCGGCCCGCACGTCAGCGTCACGCCTGCCTTGTCCTGGACCAGGCCTACGGCCAGCCGGAGGGTCGGTATCTTGACAAAGTTGCGCCGGCCCTCTATAACGAACGAGCCCTTTGGGAGAAACTGCCCGCTTGGGGCCGCCTTTTTGACCTGCTCTGGCAGAACCCAGTAGGCGCTCAGCCCGTACATGGCCTCGCGCCAGGCCCTGCTGAAGCAGACAGTGGCATGGGCCGCCTCCTCCAGGCCGGCCGGCCGGGAGTCCGCGCCGTCCTTGAGTATGAAGAATGGCGAGCCGAAGGTGTCCGCGTGGAAGACCCTGTCGTTTGCATCAAGGTGCCTGCGTATTATCGACGTGTTGGACGACGAGTCCCTGCCGCCCACGGCCAAGCTGCCGTCTGTAGTAAAGAACCACCGGTATCTTTCGTACCAGCTCTTCCTCCTCACTTTTGTAAACGAGACCGAGGCGGCCTGCTCCTCCGAATCGCGCCTGAGCGCGTCGAGCTCCTTTGCCGCCTTGGCCCTGAGCTTTTCTATCGCGGGCACGGCCCCCGACTGCCTCTTTGCTTCATCAAAGAGCGAGGATGCCGCAGAGTGTATGGACGACCGGGGGTCTACTGATATTTTTTCCCCGTGTATGCTCAGCGTGGGTACTCCCTTGAGAAGCGAATACTCGGCGCTGTGCGCCTTTAACACATCATCTAGCGCTGCGTCCCCGAGGGAGGCCGCGGCCAAGCCCTGCAGCGACCTTGCCAGGCCCGATATGGCCCCCGCCTTCTCCGTTACGGTCCGCACGGCCCGCTCCTGCTCGTCCATTCTTGCCTGCACCTCGGCTATCTTCTTGTCCGCCTCCCCCGAGCGGGCCTTCCTGCCGGAATCGAGTATTATCCTGGTAAAGACCATGTCGAGCCCCTCCACAAAGCTCGGGACCGCCTCCGCGCCGTCCATCCCCAGATCAATCGGATAGACCTCGTCGCCCACCGTTACGGGGCTGTGCTCGCCCCTGGCCACCTTGCCCGCAGTCTCGCCGGTGGAGAGCGCCACCGCGTCAAGCTCCCCCGCGGATAGCGTCGAGCACTTTGACTTTGGGTTTACGCCAGCCCCCCGGAGTATGTGCTCTACATATCTGGCGGGCAGCCCCAGGGTGCGCCCAAGCCACCTGTCCGCGGAGAGGCCTTCGGGCCGCCCTTCTTCCAGGTCGCCCCGGGTCAGCCCGAGCACGTCCAGGCTGTTGCTTGGAGGCGGCTCGTACTTGAGGCCGGGCCGCAGCCTCCTGTGCCGCACCTCCAGCTGGTGCAAGAGCGCAAGGATCATCATGCCGTCCCCGCACAGTATCATGTTGCCTCCGCCGAAAAACTCGCCGGCAAGTATGCGCGTGCCGCGGGGGCCCTCAAAGCGCAGGTACGCTATCCTGTCCATGCCAGGCTGCTCCACCGATTCCAGCCTCGACCTGAGCAGCTCCTTTCTGAGCCGTGCGAGCAGCCTGTTCGGGCCCACCTGCTCTATCCTGACCGAGCTTGTCCAGAGCCCGAAGGTGGAGAGCATCAGCATGATGTCCTCCTTCTCCGGGTGGTGCAGCTTGAAGAGCAGGCTCTCGGGCGATATGCCGTATATGTTGCTCACATAGTACCCGCCGGTTCTCTTTGCTATGTCGTCGACCAGGTAGCGGAGCTCGATCCCCGCGATCTTCATGGCGGGCCCCCGGAATGCGACAATATACTCTTTTTGCGGGGCCCTGCCGCGGCGGTTGCCGCAGGCGCAGCATGCGTGCCTGAAGATGGATCCCGCACAACCCGGCGAAGACTCGCGGCCGCACGCCTGACAAAGATTTTAAACAAGGCCAAATCCAGCCAAGCTGGAGGCATCGTTGGCTAAACACAAAAAGAAGAAATCGCAGCCCATGGAAGGCGGCGTGGACCCCCCCGCGAACGACGAGGCCGACAAGGTGCCCGAGGTGCACAAGGTGCCAGAGACTGAAACCCCGGAGATTGAAAAGGAGCCCGAGAAGCTGCCCGGCGGGCCCGCAAAGGCGCCCGGAAAGGTGCCCACCGCCGCAGAGACCACCGAGTACAAGCGCAAGCTCGACAAGCTGTACTGGCTGAGGGTGTTTGTGGGAGTGGCGGCAGGCAGCGCGGCCACCTTTCTCTTCGAGCCGTTCGAGGGCGAGGAGCGGAGGTGGGCGTCTATCGCATTTATGATAATGCTGTTCATAATAACGATAGGGATAGGCAAGAGCATGAAGATACAGATGCCCTCCTCGGACAGGAAAAAGCTGGTCACGCAGGGGATAGGAAGCTATGTCTTTCTGTACCTGTTCATGTGGATACTGGTATACACGCTCATCAACCTCTCCACCACGCCGGGGCTCTCGTCCCCGTTATCGTAGGATACCATGTGGAGCTACAAGACGCCGGGCATACCTGACGACGCCTTTGAAAGATCCGAGGGCGTCCCCATAACAAAGGAGGAGGTAAGGGCCCTGCAGATAAGCAAGTCCAGGCTGAGGCCGGGCGACACTGTCCACGACATAGGCTGCGGCAGCGGCTCGTTTACTGTAGAGGCGGCCCTGCAGGTGGGGGCCTCGGGCAGCATCCATGCGATAGACTCTGATCCCCGGGCCATCGAGCTCACCCGGAGAAACCTTGCAAGGTTCGGCGTGGAGAATGCCACGGTCATACTGGGCGATGCAAGGGAGAAGGTTTCAGGGCTCCCGGAGGCCGACGCCGTCTTCATAGGCGGCACCTGCGGGCACGCAGCGGAGATCATGGGCCTCTGCGGGCAGAAGCTCAAGGATGGCGGGAGGATCGTAGTGGGGACCATACTTGTAGAGACGCTGGCGGCAGTCCTGGGAGCAGTGGAGGTAGGCGGGTTCTCTGATGTGGACGTGGCGCAGGTGGCGATAGCCAAGGGGAGAAAGACGCCGACGGGCACGATGATGCTGGCCCGGAATACAATAACGGTGGTATCCGCGTCGAAGGGGCGCGCCTAGTTTTTAATTGGGCCCCGATGCGCCGCGCCATGGCGGGTCTTACCGGGATAGGCGTGGGCCCCGGGGATCCAGACCTGCTGACCGTCAAGGCGGTAGAGTCCATCCGGGCTGCCGACATGGTGATGTGCCCCGCCTCGGATGAGAAGAGGCCCAGCATTGCATATTCCATAGCATCAAAGTTCATCGGCGGCCAGGAGGTGGTAAAGCTGGTGTTCCCGATGACAAAGGACAGGAATGTGCTCGAAGAGACCTGGAGGAGAAACGCGCGCATAATGGCGGATGCCGTGCTCGCGGGCAAAAATGTAGTCTACCTGACGGTGGGCGATCCGAACCTGTACAGCACGTGGATCTACATGCAGAGGCACATACGGGCCAGCCACCCGGAGATGGAGATCAATGTGATACCCGGGATAGTCTCCATGTTCACGTTTGCCTCCAAGGTGGGCGTGAGCATCGCAGAAGGCGCTGAAAAGGTGGCCATAATACCCTCTTGTTATGAGCTGGGCGCCGTCAAGGAGATAGCAAAGAACGCAGAATCTCTAGTCTTCCTCAAGGATGGCAGATACTTTGACAAGGTGATCGAGGTGCTAAGGGAATCCGGCTTTCCCGACGATTCTGTGTTTGCCATAGGGCAGGATATCGGCACGGACAAGGAGATCATACGCAAGCTGACGCTGGGGGAGGCGGACAGCGGGGTGCTGACAACAAAGTACTTTTCGATACTGGTGGTAAAGCGTGCATAATGTGCACTTTGTGGGCTGCGGCCCCGGCGACCCGGAGCTGATCACCATAAAGGCGCGCAAGCTCATACGCAAAGCCGACGTGCTGGTCCACTCGGGCTCGCTGATACCGCGGCCCATACTGGAGATGTGCGGCGGCAAGATGCACGACGCATCGGGGATGATCCGGGAGGAGATATTTGCCCTGCTAAGGGACGGCGCGTTAAAGGGAAAACATGTCGTCCGGCTCCACGACGGCGACCCCTCCGTCTACGGGGCAATACGGGAGCAGATCGACGCGCTCGAAGAAGAGGGCATAGGGTGCACGGTGGTGCCCGGGGTGACCTCGATGCTGGCGGCATCTGCCGCACTTGGGGTGCAGCTGACACTTCCTGGAGTGACCCAGACTATAATGATCACAAGGGCAGGAGCGCGCACCGGCGTCCCCGCCCGCGAGGGGATGACCAGCCTGGCCCGGCACGGCACAACCATTGTGCTCTATCTAAGCGTGCACCTGCTGCGTGACACTGTAAAAAAGGCCGTCGCCGGCGGGTACAAAAAGTCCACCCCGGCGGCTGTGGTCTACCGCGCCAGCTGGCCGGACCAGAAGATCGTCCGGGGCACGCTAGGCGACATAGCAGACAAGGTCCGGGAGGCTGGCATCACCCGGACCGCAATAGTGATGATCGGCGATGTCATCAGCCCCAAGTCGTACGAGTACTCTAGGCTGTACGACAAGTCGTTTAGCCACGGATACAGAAAGGCCAAGTCCGCCAAGTCGGGGCCCTCCCGTGCCAAGGTCCGCGGCAAGGGGCCCTCCAAGCCCAAGGGCAGTACGGGGCCCGGCGCCAGGGGCCGCGGCAAGGCGCCCTCCAGCGCCGGGGCCCGCAGTGCCAAACGCCCCCGTGCCAGGACTCTAGTTAGCTAAATTTAGTTCCTAGTCGATCAAAATACACACCACCCATTAAGAGCATGATGGCACAGTAGCCGTCATGCCAAGCTTTGACAAGACTTGGGCCCAACAGGAGACGCCGGGCATAACGGAGAAGATCCGCGGCGCGGTCAAACCTGAGGGCCCCCTCAAGCCTAGGATCCAGAACGCTGTCAACAAGCTGCAGGTACAGATATCGAAGCTTGACCTGATGCTTGCCAAGCTGAAGGATAGGGATGCACACATGTTCGGCCAGATAGTGACGGCCATGCAGCACCACGACACAAACGCTAGCAGGAGCCTCTCGGTCGAACTGGCCGAGGTGCGCAAAGTCAAAAAAACGCTGGGCAACGCACGGATGTCCCTGGAGCAGGTCCGGCTGAGGCTTACCACCATTCATGATCTCGGAGAGACGATGGTGGCGATAGGCCCAGCCATGAGCACCATGAAGGGCCTGCAGTCATCGCTTGGGCGGTTCATGCCCGAGGCTGACTCGGAGCTCAACTCCATGACCCAGACGCTCGGGGGACTGATGACGGACTCCATAGGGGAAGGCTCCTTCAACATAGAGGAGCAGTCCAACGAGGAGACCGCGAGGATCCTCGAGGAGGCCTCGGTGGTTGCCACGCAGCAGATAGGCGACAAGTTCCCGTCGGTGCCGGCAGCAGCCGGCATGCCGGCGGAGTCGTCTTCCAGCTACGAATAAGCCGCACAGTCGGCATACAGATTTTATTTTATCATCCATTCCGGGGACAGGGTGCCCTACGACCAGATCTTTTCCTTGAAGGTGAGCTTTTTGTTGAGGATAAAGTTGCCAAACGACGCAGTCAGCACCGCCAGCACGAGCGCCACCGGATATTCCAGCGCGTGCCCCTCCACAAGATGGTACACCATGCCCAGCTGGACCAGCGCCCCCGCCGAGCTAAACAGCACAAACTTGCCGTACTGTGATACTGTCCTGGCGGCGCCAAAGTCGCGGTCCTCGAACGTCCAGTGCTTGTTGAGCGCAAAGTTTGTGCTAACTGATGCCGCTATCCCCGCCAGGTTGGCGTGAAGATACCACATGTCGGCGGGCCAGCCCGCCAGCATCGCAGAGAACAGATAGTTGACCAGCAGGCCGGTGGCGCCCACCGTATAGAACCTGGCCGCCTTGGAGGCGAACCTGACCGATGCCCGCGGCTCCTGCCGCGAGCGGGCCCTGCCGAACCTGTACAATCTCCAGACAGACCGGAGATAGTCCACCATCGTTCCCGCTCCGAGCTTGCTGTCGCCGAGCCTCCTGTCTGTAAACGTATAGGGGATCTCCTTTACGCTTGCGCCCCTCGCCTTGACTAGCATCTCGAGGAGCATCTTGTATCCTATCCCGTCGAGCTTGAAGCCCTGGAGAAGATTTCTGCGAAATGCAAAAAAGCCCGACATCGGGTCGTCCTGCTTTACGCCGAGGCCCCTTTTGGCTATCCCCGTGGCCACCTTACTGATTATCCTCCTTTTCAGAGTCCAGCCGTGGATGGCGCCGCCCCGCGTATACCTTGATGCCACCACGATATCGCAGCTCGACTGCCACAATGATTCGAGCATCCGGGGTATGGCGCTCGGCGGGTGGGAAAAGTCGCTGTCCATTACAACTATGGTCTCGCCCCGGGCCTGCTGGATCCCGTGTATAATGGCAGAGCCGAGCCCGCGCTTTGTCCTCCGGTGTATGATGCCGATGGTCTGGCCTGCCTTCTTGCCTACGCTGCGTATGTAGTCCTCTACCAGCCTGCCCGTCCCGTCGGGCGAGTTGTCATCTATCACTATGGTCTCGGCGGCGATGTTCTTCGGCAGGCTCTCGGCTACCGACTTGAGCAGGCCTATGATATTCTGGGATTCGTTGTACGTAGGCACTAGTATCGACACCTGCGTCCGCCCCTGTTCCACCATGGCCGACGGGTGCGCCCGGCTGTTATTAATTTTTTAAGCGTGCCCCGCCCTTGGGGAGCTGATTCCGGGCAAGCCGGAAGATCCTCTTCCACTGCGGCCACGTGAGCCTCCCCGTCTGGGTGTTCTGCCTGCTGGGGTGGTACGAGCATACTATGCTCAGGTTTCCATGGGCAAAGACTCTGCCGTGGGCAAACTGCTCGCCCCGTATGCCCAGCAGCCTGCAGCAGCATGAAAACGCTATCCTGCCCAGGCAGACCACCACCCTGACGTCGGTAAGCAGTTTGAACTCTTCTTCTATATACCCAAAGCAGTTCTCGAACTCTTCTTTTAGCGGCTTGTTCTGGGGAGGGGCGCAGCGCACTGCAGCCGTTATGTACGTGTCATAAAGGACCAGCCCGTCGTCTATGGTGGTGCTGGTGGGCTTGTTTGCCAGGCCGTTTTCGTGCAGCGCCCTTGCAACCCAGTCGCCCGATGAATCGCCGGTAAACATCCTGCCGGTCCTGTTGCCCCCGTGGGCGGCGGGCGCGAGCCCCACTACTAGTATGCGCGCGTGCGGATCGCCAAACCCTGAAAGCGGCCTCCCCCAGTACTTTTCTCCCGCGTGCCGCCGCACCTTCTTCTCGGCCACATCCCGTATGTAGGCAGACAGCCGGGGGCACTTTTTGCACCGGACGATCCGCCGGTTGAGCGCCTCGAGCCCCGATGCCATGCCGCGGCAGCTGCCCCGTCGGGCTTTAAAGCCTTGCAGGAAATGCCGGCCCGCGCCGGTTCAGATTAAATAGACTCCGGCGCCACCATCTGTGTGAGGATCGGAGTCATAGTATTTCCCGGCAGCAACTGCGATCGGGACGTCTTTCATGTGCTCTCCGACGTGCACGGCCATGATGCAAGATACGTCTGGCACGAGGAGGAGTTTCCCGCGGATCTAGAGGCGGTGGTGCTCCCCGGGGGGTTCTCTTACGGGGACAGGCTCAGGGCGGGGGTAATAGCTGCACACAGCCCCGTCATGGACGGCGTAAGGGGGCTTGCTGAACGGGGCGTCCCCGTATTGGGCATATGCAACGGCTTTCAGATATTAGCCGAGGCGGGCCTGCTTCCCGGCGTCCTGCTAAAGAACAGCTCGCTGTCCTTCATGTGCAGGTGGACTGAGCTCAAAGTGGAGAATGACAATACGCCGTTTACATCCAGGCTGGAAAAGGGCCAGAGGGTCCCCATACCGGTGGCAAACGGCGAGGGCCGCTATTATGCAGATGATGAGACGCTCTATAAAATGGAGGAGAATGGCCAGATAGTCTTCAGGTATGCAGAGGATGTCAACGGCTCGACGGGCCGCATAGCGGGCGTCTGCAGCGAGAAAGGAAACGTGGTGGGGATGATGCCGCATCCCGAGAGGGCCGCCGAGCCTGAGATCAACCCCGTGGACAGCGGGCCCGCCTCGCTGATATTCGAGTCTCTATTATCGGGGCCGTCAAGTTGAGCCTTACAGGCGCAGAGGCCAGGCTGCTAAGGGAGCAGATAGGCCGCAGCCCCACTGGCACTGAAGAGAGCATAGTGGCAGCCGAATGGTCCGAGCACTGCTCGTACAAGTCGTCCAGGCTGCACCTGGGCGAGCTCCCGAGGGAGGGCGAGCGCGTCATACGAGGAAGCGGCCTCGATTCAGGCGTGCTCGACGTGGGGGACGGGTATGTAGTCACGGTCCACATAGAGAGCCACAACCACCCCTCTGCGGTAGAGCCGTACGGGGGGGCCGCCACCGGGGTAGGCGGCGTGGTCCGGGACATACTGTCCGCGGGGACCCGCCCGGTGGCCATTTTAGACGGGCTGCGCTTTGGCGATATAGCGTCCGACCCGCACGCCAGATGGCTGCTCAGGGGCGCCATATCTGGAATATCCGACTATGGGAACTGCATAGGGGTGCCCACTATCGGGGGCGAGGTGGGGTTCGACCCCTCGTACAAGGGCTATGCGATAGTCGACGTGGCGGCAATCGGCTTTGGCAAAAGGGAGAACCTGGTGAGAAACCGCGCCGCCGAGGGCGACGATGTCGTTCTCGTCGGCGGGCCGACGGGAATGGACGGGGTCGGCGGGGCCCAGTTTGCGTCGGACCAGCTGGATTCTGACGACAGGTCGGCCGTGCAGATACCCGACCCGTTCATGGAAAAGCTCGTAATCGAGGCGGTCCTTGAGGCGGCGCGCGCGGGGCTCATACATGCAATGAAGGATCTTGGCGGGGGCGGCCTTGCGTGCGCGCTCTCCGAGACGGCGGACTCTCTCTCCGTGGGGATAGAAGCAGACATAGGAAGAGTCCACACAAGGGAGGGCGGCATGCGCCCGCACGAGATCATGGTATCGGAATCCCAGGAGCGCATGCTGATCATAACGCCCCCGGAAAAGTCGGCCAGGCTGGCCGATATATGCGCAAAGTTTGGCGTGCCCTGCTCGGTGATAGGCTCCGTGAAAAGCGGCGGCGCGCTGCACATTACACATGACGGAACAAGCTGTGCCGAGCTGCCAGCAAAGATTGTGGCAAACGCAAAGCCCGTCGAGAGAAAGTCCTTGCGGCCTGCATACCTTGATAGAATAAAAGATGACGGGGGCGTGCGCGGGCCGGCCCTGCTCACTGATACGCTGGAGCGGCTGCTGGGATCGCCCAACATAGCCTCCAAGGAGAGAATATACGGCAGGTACGACCATGAAGTGGGAATCCGGACGGTGCTGCGGCCGGGCCACGACGCCGCAGTGCTGCGCCTCGATAACGGCAAATTCCTTGCGGCAAAGATGGACGGGAACCCGGGGCACTGTTACCTGGATCCGCGGAATGGCGCGGCCGGCTGCTTTGAGGAGGCCTGCCGGAATGTGGCCTGCACGGGTGCCACACCCATAGGAATGGTGGACCACCTGCAGTTTGGGAGCCCTGAGGACCCGGGCGTGTTCTGGACTTTTCTTGAATCACTGCACGGCATATCTGAATATGCAAGGGGGACGGGCATACCGTGCGTGGGCGGCAAGGTGAGCTTTTACAACGAGACGGAGAGGGGCCCCATAAAGCCCACTCCGGTAATAGGCGTCTTTGGGCTCGCCGAGAATATGCCTGCCGCCCCGCTGGCAAAAGACGGGGATGCCCTGGTGATAATAGGGGATACTGCTGATGAGATGGGCGGGTCGGAGTATCTGGAATACATACACGGCTTTACCGGCGGCAGGGTCCCGCGGGTGGACCTGTCTGCATCCCAGCGGAACATGGGCGTGGTATCCTCGCTGGTCGGGCAGGGCCTGGCCCGGGCGCACGACTGCTCCAAGGGGGGCCTCGGTGTTGCAGTATCGGAGATGTGCATCCAGGGCGGGACCGGCTGCAGACTGGACCTCGATACCATGCCTCACAAGAAGATGCCCGGCGACAGGGTGCTATTCTCGGAGACGCATTCAAGGTACGTGCTGGCCGTGCGGGGCCCCGGCCTGCCGGACGTGCTCCGCGTTCTGGACGAAAAGGGCGTGCCGTACGGGACCGGCGGGTTCGGGGGAGAATCTATATCCCTGTCGGGCGCGGGCGCCTCCGCCGAACTAAGCGTTGATAAGGCTCGGGGCGCCTGGCGGGGCCCGTTGGAGGCGATATAGATTGCCCCGTGTAAGAGAGAACTGCGGCGTGGTCGGCATGTACAGCCTCGCGGGCACAAACGTGATCCCCATGGCGATAGACGCGCTGCGGGCCCTGCAGCATAGGGGCCAGGAGGCATGGGGGCTGGCAGTCCCGGGAATGCCCCCGCTCAAAAAACTCGGCCTGGTCTCGCAGTCCGCATCGGAGTTCAAAAAAATAGCCGAAAAGTACTCGTCCAAATGCGCGATAGGGCACGTCAGATACTCGACGGTCGGCAAAAGCAGCCTCGAGAACGCGCAGCCCCTCAAGGTGGCGGATCTCTGCATAGCCCACAACGGGACCATAGCCAACGCCGACGAGCTCGCCGGCATGGTGGGCGGCTGCACCTTTACGCCGCAGAATTCCAGCGATACGATGATAGCGGCCAGCAGACTCGTCTCTTTAATATCCGAAAAGGGCCGCATGGGCGAGGCGCTCGCCGTGCTCAAGGATGAAATGGCGGGCTCGTACTGCTTTACGTTCATGTCCGACGACGGATCCGTGCATGCTGCAAGGGACCCCAAGGGGTTCCGCCCGATGGTGCTCGGGCACAAGGAGGCGGACAACCTGTACATGGTGGCGTCCGAATCCGCGGCACTCTCCGCTGTTGGCGCCAAGCTCGAGCGCGACGTCCGCCCCGGCGAGCTCATAAAGTTCGGCCCCGATGGAATGGAGAGCGAGATGTTCGCAAAAGAAAAGGAGCGCGCACACTGCTCGTTTGAGTTTACCTACTTTGCACACCCGTCAAGCAAGATGGAGGGCTCCAACGTGTACATCGCCAGAAAGCAGATAGGCCGGTTCCTTGCCAAAAAGTTCCCCATAAAAGACGCGGACCTGGTGATACCGGTGCCCGATTCTGCGCGCCCTGCCGCCCTTGGGTACGCGCAGGAGCTCGGCATACCGTTTGACGAGGGGCTGCTAAAAGACAGGTACAGCAAAAAGGGCCCGCTGCGGAGCTTTATCGAGCCGCACCAGAGCGACAGGGTGGAGATCAACAGGTGGATAATACCCATACGGGAGATAATAGAGGGCATGCACGTGGTGGTTATCGACGACAGCCTTGTGCGCGGGACAAGCTCCCGGGCCATAATCAAGGCGCTAAAGCGGGCGGGGGCCCGCAAGATAAGCATGCTGATCACCTATCCGCCCATCCGCTTCCCCTGCTATGCAGGGATAGACTTTCCGTCAAGGGAGGAGCTTGCCGCGTTTGACGACGGCAAGGGCCTCTCCGACGAGGCCGTAATAGCAAAGGTCCGCTCCGACATAGGCGCCGACTTTCTCGGGTACAACGACGCAGAAAACCTGGCTGCAGCAGTGGGCATACCGGCGGATTCCATGTGCTTTTCGTGCGTATCTGGCGACTACTCGTCCCTTGGGATCACGCCCGAGTTCGGGGCGGGGGCCCGCCAAAAAAAATTATAAGCGCCAAGATGCCCCGCGGCTCCATGATCGGGCGGAGCGCGGCATTCACGGCATCGGCCGGCCTTGCTGCCATCCTCGCCCTGGCGTTTGTGCCATCGGAAGAGACCGGCGGCATGCAGATGTACGGCATGGCAGAGGTGGTCCACAGGGATACCGGCGGCAGCGTGCTCTCATCGCAGACTGTACATAACAGGCTGCTCGACGCGGGCGAGGACTTTATCGTAGACGCGGTCTTTCGCAGCGGGGAGGCCGTCCTGACCGACGGGCTAAGGATTGATACCATATGCCTGAGCGATATAGACGGCGGCATAGATGATGTCAACTTCAACGAGGGAGATGCCGCCTCCGTGTTTGCCGCCCCCAGCGGGCCCGCGGGCGCCAACGCCTGCAAGTCTGTTCCGGATGCAGAAACAGTAGAGACCGCGGCAGGAACCGCGCTGATAGGCCCGCTTACGTTTACCGCGGGCACGGACTTTGACGCAGGCGAGACCATAGCCAGCATAGCCGTCTGCATCGAAGATGCCGCATCGGTAGGGTACGAGGACTGCGCCGCTGTCGGCACCGCCTTTGCCGCCACCGACGTCGGGGACGTCACGCCCGTCGGCACCGATACGGTGGACGTCTCGTACACGTTCAACATATCGTCGCCGGACACCTAGGCGGGCAGCCGGAGCTGTTCCCCGTCTGCAAGAGAATCGTACTCTGTGTCATCCGCCACGTACAGCGGTATGTTTGCAAGCGCGCACCCCGACGCGACTGTAAGGTCCGCCTTTTTGCACACCATGCCGGCTGGCGCCGAGCCGTGGGATGCAAGCGAGTATATCGTATATGCCCCGACGCTGCTCCCGACCCCGTGGGGAAATACCAGTATCTTTCCCTTGAAGGATCTGCCGTGCAGGTCGTGGCCGCTGTCGGTGACCTCGCCCGTCTTTTTATCCACTGCTCCAAGAAAGTTTATCGGCATGTCCGACCGGATTATCGCGCCAGATGCTGCCCCGCGGACTATTGTCTTCAGCCCCGCTCGGTCTCCTGTTTTATTATCTCGGACAATGGCCGCAGGTCGACGCCCACCCTGTTGGAGTTCTTTAGATAGTATGCGCCCTTGACGCTGTTGGTTATCACAGAGTCCACATCGTCCCTGCTGATCAGCGGCGTAAGGCAGGTGCAGCAGTCAGAGAGTATCTCGCAGCCCGCGCGCTCTATCGTTGCCGCATAGCCGAGCCTCCGGGCCTTGTTCTGTGCGGCGCGCGGGCAGAACACCATGCACATTTTTCCAAAGCGCCTGCCTGCCAGCATGGCGGACAGCTCGCCAAGCTCGCCGAGCCCCAGCTGCGGGCTTGCAAGAGTTATGACGTCGCCGCCCTCGGCGGTGCTAAGCTCGTCGTGCACGGACTGCATCTCTTCTCTTCCAAAGTCCACCCTCTCGAGCCCCTGGCCCTCCCCCAGCTCGTACCGCGAGCACGTCCCGGACGTGCCCAGCCCCGCGCAGAGCGACTTTGTGCACCGGGTGTCGGGGCTGCCCGCGCCCGATATGGCGACGGCCCCGTCTGCCAGCTTGCCCGCAAAGAACCCCATCAGGCCAAATGCGACCTCGTCGGGATCTTTTATTCCCATGTGGACGGCCGCGTCCGGCCCCGGAGGGGGCCCCGCGTACGTGGTCTTGCCGGTAAGGGCGCTGGCAAGGGCGCTAAACGCGCTCTCCTTGTTGGTGTTCAGGCCCGCCACCGAATTGGCGTATATCGCCGCATTGCTCTCCGCAAAGGCCACCCGGGTGCCCTCCGGGGGCAGCTCGTATATCTCATAGGGTATGCATGAAAAGGACGGCTCGACGCCCAGCCGCGCGTACGATTCTTTTATGGATTCCTGCCTCCGTGCAAACTCTGCTGTAACGCCGTGGCCGCCAGGCGATTCAGAGTCGTACCCCATGGGGTTGAGGGTGGTCTTTGTCCTGACCCGGGCGCTGCGGCTCAGCTCGGCGAGAAACTCCTCGCCGGTGTCTCCTATCGTGTTGTAGTTGACGCCAGATACGTGGGCCCACTCGACGGGGACGAGCCGCTCGGCGTCGGTGGCCTCGCCCGTTGCCAGCAGTATCCGGTAGGCGGTCTGGAGGGCCTCGCCTTCCTCCCCCGCCAGAGCGGCCTCTTCTTCTGCCGTCAGTTCCACGGGCCCGGGCGGGCACAGCAGGTATAATACTTGTACGGCGTGCACGCGCGCGTGAAGAGGATACTCGACGGCATGATGGCCACCATGCAGAGGGTCAAGCCGCCAAGGATGACCGCCCTGCGGGATCTTCACGACGCGCACACGGGGCCGTTTAGCATACTGATCGGCACGATACTCTCCGCCAGAACCAGGGACGAGAGCACGACAAAGGTGGTCAAGGAGCTCTTTGCAAGATACAAGACGCCCCGCGAGCTTGCCCGCGCGCGGCACCGGGATGTGGAGAGGATAGTCAAGCCGATAGGCTTCTACCGGGTCAAGTCAAGAAGGATAATGGAGGTGGCCCGGATAATAGATACAAAATACGGCGGGAGGGTGCCCGACGACCTCGAGACGCTCGTCGGCCTGCCGGGCGTGGGGAGAAAGACCGCCAACTGCGTCCTAGTATACGCGTTTGAAAAGCCCGCCATACCCGTGGACATACACGTGCACCGCATATCGAACAGGCTGGGGCTCGTCGACACACGCACCCCGGAAGAGACCGAGGCTGCCCTCACCAAAAAGGTGCCGAAAAGGCACTGGCTGCACGTAAACGACATCTTTGTCATGTACGGCCAGAACATATGCAAGCCGGTCTCGCCCATGTGCGAGGTCTGCGGGATAAGGAGCCTCTGCAAGTATTATGCTAATTCCGCTTCTTTGTCAAAAAGAGAATCCCGACGACCAGCCCAACCGCGGCAGAGACGTAAAACGGAAAGAAAGACAGCGGGTTCTGCCCGGGGTCCCCGGAAAGGAACTCGGCGGTCAGGACGCCCGAGTTCACGCCGGGCGGGTCCGTCGAGCCCTGCAGCCCGTAAAAAGAGTAGGACCCGATCGCAAAGTCCTTGATGTCAAGATTGGTGACCACTATCCTCATGCCGTTGTTGACGGTCAGGCCCGAGCGGTCCGTATACGAGACCAGGGCCTTGCCCTCGGGGACCCAGCCGCGCTCGTCCCTCTGGTGGACCACCACGTATCCTTCGTCTCCCGGAAGGCTCACCGCCACCCAGAACCGGTGCTCCGGCGGGCCGCCCATCCCCACCTCTATGAACTTGCCCTCGATCGTATCATCGTGGAACCGGATTGCCGCTATTCCCTCGGGGTTTGCATATACAAGATCGTTGATCAGCGTCACCTGCCAGCTGGTATCATGCAGGTTCTCAAGATAGAGCTGGGGCGATTCCCTTGCAACCCGGTTGAACTCGGCGCCCGGCAGCTCGACCAGCTCGGAGATAAGAGACGGGTTGGACGATTCCAACTCCTCGTCGAGCTCGGAAAATACCGGCTCGTCGGCCTGCTGTGCGTCGGCCCCGAGCACGAAGAGCAGTGCTGGCGCTATAAACAGGACGGGCGTCCTCATGCGCCGCAGTATCCCTGTGGCGAATAAATACCTAGTCTATGAACGGCCGCGGGTGCTCCAGTATGATGCGGGCCACCTCGGGCCTCAGGATGTACTCGCTTGGCGCCTTGCCTGCCCGTATGAGATCCCGCAGGGCCGTCCCGCTGATCTGCTCGCGCTCGCCCTCTCCATGGGGGCACGCCTTGGGATTCGTATACGTGAGGCACTTTCTGCAGTAAAAGAAAGCCGGAAAGAAGATCGGGGTGATCCCAAGGTCCGGATAGTCGTCGAATATCCGGTGGGCCGCAAATGGATCATAGTACTTGCCCACGCCGGCGTGGTCCCTGCCGATTATTATGTGGGTGCAGCCGTAGTTCTGCCGCATTATCCCGTGGTGGATGGCCTCCCTCGGGCCCGCATAGCGCATCTCCGTGTGCAAAGTGCCCAGCCTGCAGCGGTTCTCCGGGTAATAGTGCTTGATCATCTCTTCATAGCACTTGACTATCACCTCGTCTGCAAAGTCGCCCGGCTTTTTTCTGCCGACTATCGGGTTGACAAACACCCCGTCCCTGGTTGTAATCGACGTCTTTTGGAGCATTTCATGCGCTACATGGGGGGGGTTTCTCGTCTGGAATGCGACTGTCGTCTTCCAGCCGGACTCGGCAAAGGCATGCCGGGTCTCTACAGGGCTCATCCGTAGCCTGCGGATCTCTGTCTTTTCAGGCCTGTCCACAAGATCTATCCTGCCGCCCACCAGCCGCTCCTTCATGGACAGCATCCTCGATACGCCGGGGTGGGCCGCATCATCAGTCCCGTAGACGCGCGCGGCTGCCGCCTTTTTGTCAAATGGATACTCTTCTTCTGCGTGCAGGACGGCCACCTTTGATCCAGAGGGGTCCTCGAGCAGCACATCGCCTGCCGCCTTGATCCTTGCGGCCTCTGCAGCATCTGCATCAAACACTATGGGAATGGTCCACGCGGTACCGTCTGCGAGCCTGCCCTTTTCCAGTACCGCCTCAAAGTCGTTTCTGCCCAAGAAGCCCTCGAGCGGGCTGAATATGCCGTCTGCGATATTCTCGACATCGCTTGCAAGCTCCTGCGATATTGCCGCCTTCTCCATGCCGGAGGCGTCCCCGCTGTACAGCCTGCTGATTAGCCTCCCGCCGTGGGGCTCTATGTTACCTTCGCTCATTTCTGCCTCACGTGCAGCCCGCACTCCTTTTGTGAGTTGCTCTCCCACCACCACCTGCCCGCGCGGAGGTCCTCGCCGGGCTTGATGGCGCGGGTGCACGGCTCGCACCCTATGCTGGCGTAGCCCTCGTCGAGCAGCCTGTTATACGGCACGTCGTGCTCTTTGATGTACGCCCATATTTGCTCCCACGTCCACTCTATGATCGGGTTTATCTTGAGTATTCCGCCGTGCCCCCCGTCGATCTCGAACATCCTGGCTCCGCCGCGGTTTCTTGTCTGGTCCCTGCGCAGGCCCGTGATCCAGCCGTCGAGGCCGGCCAGGTACTTGTTGGTCGGCCGCACCTTGCGTATGTCACAGCAGAGCTTCCTGTTCTCGACGCTCTCATAGAACAGGTTTGGGCCCGACTTGTTGACCATCTCTTCGACTTCTGCAGCATCGGGGAAGAGCACCTCCAGTTTGATCCCGTACCTCTTCCTTGCCGCCTCCATCGCATCATAGGTGGCCTCGGGAAGCCGCCCCGTATCAAGCGTAAAGAACCGGAAGCCCGGGTTTATCCCGGCCATCATGTCCATTACGGCGGCATCCTCGGCGCCAAAGCTCGACGCCTTGGCGACGCGCGGGTGGAGGTTCTCTGACGCCCACTCGAGGGCGCCTGCAGCCGTATCTATCCGGGAGTTGAGCCCGTCAACCTCGGACTGTGTGAACTTCAACGAGCCTGTTCCGCGGTTTTCTTTTATAACGATTGCGAGGGCGGGAGCCGGGCATGGATTCCCCCTTTTCACGCCTGATCCCCGGCTTTTGCGGCAGGCTGGTTTACTCAAATTATAAACCGGTGCGGCGGAGGGGCGTGGATGGAGAAAAAGTTCTACGTGGTGGCCTTTCCGTCGGTCTTTGCACGGAGAAACGTGCCGCTGCTGATGCGCAACATACGAAAGGCGCTAAAGGCGGCAGGCATGGGCCGCGCCCCGGTGGGCAGGGACGGCCCGGTGATAACCATAGAGGCCGCAGAGCCGGTCATGGCATCATCTGCTGTGGCGCAGCTGTTCGGGATAGAGAGGGTGATAATAGCAAGGCAGGTGAAAAATGACTTTGATGTTGCAGCTACAGTGATCGCCGAGGTGGGCGCGAGCCTGCTGCTAAAAGGGGACCGCTTTTTGGTAAAGGTAGAAGGCGAGGCCCGCGGCTTTCTGCCCCGGGACCTGGAGATGGCCGCGACATCGGCGATAATAGGCAGGTCCGCCGAGCGGGGGGCCGGCCCCGGCACCGAAGAGGACCACAACAGGCAGGTCTATGCCTTTCTGACCAAGGCACACGCGTACGTCTCGATATTCTCCGACAAAGGGCTCGGAGGGGCCCCGCACGGGGTGCACAAAAGGACGGTCCTCTGCCCGGTCTTTGACGAGCTCTCGGCGGTATCTTGCATGGCTGCCCTCAGGCAGGGCTTTGACGTGAGGATGATAATGTGTTATTCAAAGGAATCGGAGCTTGCCTGGCTTGCAAAGATTGCAAACCGGATAATCCCCAGGACGGCAGAAGAAGAGGTGGAGCTTGCCTTTTACAAGCTGGGCCCGCGGCGCCGGGGCAGGGGTTATCCGGGGTATCTTCGCACCGTGATGAATCTTGCGGGCAGGGCCGCGGCAGCGGCGGGGATCACCCACGTCTCGCTGCCCGCATCGCCGCTGATCATTCCCGCGGAAGAGATAGACGGGATCCTCGGCGACCTGGACAGTGCGGGCATTGCCGCGTACATGCCGCTTGGCGGCCTCGAAGAAATGGAGGGAAACGCGCGTGAGATCGGGATCGAGGGGCTGGCGGGCAGGATCGGCGCGCTGGCCTGGGCGGGCCCGAGGGGCTCCACATATGACAAGGCAAGAATCGACTCCCTTGTCGACGCGGCGCTTGCCGGCGCAAAAAGCGTCTGCGTGATGATCGGCCCGAACAACGTCCACGACATACTAGACGGCCTGGAGGGGGAGTAGACGGCCAAGATAGGCGAGTTCATCTACCCCTGGGGGAACGGGCACTATTCCAGGATGATGAGGCTCAACCGCTCACTGAGGGAGCGCCTCGGCGATGTGGAGATCCACCTGTCTAGCAAGTCGCCTATCTACGAGAGGCTCCTAGAAGAGTTTCCCGCGGAAAAGGAGAGAATACACGAGGTGCTCATGCCGACCCCGATAGACGGCAGGTTCGGGCCCAGCGTGCCGCGCTCGATGGCCAACATACTGCTGCCGGTGGATAGCAGCCCCCCGCTGGTAAGGCAGGTTGTAGACTATCTACGGGAGGAGAGGAGGCTGTACAACGAGGAGAAATTCGACCTCGTGATAAACGACGGCGACATGGGATCCAACATACTTGCCAGCAATAGGAGCGTCCCGAGTTTATTTGTGACCAACCAGTACATGCCCAGGCTGTGGCTGTCCAGGTCGTACTTTTACCCGTCGATGGCGTTTGTAGCCAGGCAGATAGCCAAGGCCTCTAGAATCCTGGTCGCCGATTCTGCCCCGCCGTATACAATGTGCGAGTACAACCTCAACTTTCCTGACAAGGTGGCAGAGAAGGTCTCATACGTGGGGCATTTTACGTCAGGGGGGAAAGTGTCGCCCGGCGAGAAATCGGACCTTGAGAAGCTCATCGAAGGGGCGGACTATGGATACTGGATGCGCACGGGCAACCGCTCGACCAACGACGGCACGGGGGAGAGGTACGAGAGGGCCTTTGCGAGCCCCGAGATGTCCGGCGAGAGGCGCATAGTCTCCCACGCCAGAAACGACCCGTCGATAGACGCTGTCGCCGGCAGGGACGGCAGGAGGTATTCAATATCCGAGGCGTATGAAAAGAAGGTGGACTGGATCCAGATAGACGTGGGCTTTCTATCAGAGCAGGAAAAGAACTCGGTGATAGAGGGATGCAAGTATGCGGTGGTCAACGGCTCGCATACTGTAATGGGCGAGATAATGGGGGGCAAGGCCCGGCCGATAATCGGCATCCCCGTGTATGACGAGCACACCAACCAGATCAGGTGGGCAGAGGAAAAGGGCCTCGGGGTCCTGGCGGGCAGCACAAAGAGTGTTCTCGCGGGGATAGTCAGGATCAGGGGCGACTATGCGCGCTTTGAGGAGGCGCTTGCCGACTTTGCGGCCAACTTTGACGGGGGCGGCGCCTCCAACACCGCAGAGATCGCGGCCGGAATACTGGAGGATGGGGCATGATCCACGCCTGCAGCCGCCCCCGCGGCATTTTTCTGTCGGCAACGCTTTTAACCCAATGACCGGTCCCTGTCTGCGTTGCCAAGCTGTCCCGAATGTGTAGCAAGAGAGAGAGGCAAGGTCCAGGAACAATATGAAGAGGACGTGCACGAAGATGACCGCAACAGGGATGAACTGAACAAGCTTCTCGATGAAGTGGACGTGCCCATGAAGATGGACACGAGGACCAAGCATTTTATCTGCAAGAGGTGCGGACTCTACGCGACAAGGGAGCAGGTCGGGGACATCAAGGCGAAGATCAACCGCAGGGAGTACACGAAAGAGGACCGCCACTACGACTACCAGCAGTGGTGGACAAAGAGCAAAAAGGACAAGCAGGAGGCCTAGTCCCGCAGCGCCCTGCGGAAGATAGAGCCGACTGCCGGGTTTACCACATACGGGATTGTATGCTTTGCCCACACCGCGCCCCTTGTTGCAAACGGCACCATGATCTCGCGCCTGCGCGACGATGCCGCCCCGACTATCGCCCGAGCGACTGTTTTAGGGCTCAGTGAGAGTGGCGGCCGGCCGCGCATTTTAGAGAACGACGGGCCGTCAAAGAACGATGTCTTGACACCTATCGGGCTGACTACCGTTATGCCCACGCCTGTTCCCACAAGCTCGTGCCCAAGACCCTCGGAGAAGCCTAGCATTGCAAACTTTGACGCGCTGTACGCGGCTATCCCCGGCAGACCAAAGCTTGCAGCAGCAGATGCCACGTTGACGATATGGCCCGAGCCGCGGTCCAGCATGCCGGAGAGAAAGGCCTTTGTACAGTATACCATGCCCGTATAGTTTGTAGCCATCTGGGCCTCGATATCCTCGATGGAAAGATCCCGGACCCGCCCGTAGACGGCAAAGCCCGCGTTATTCACCAGTATATCCGGCGTGCCGAATTTCTCCTCTACCAGGCGGGCCATCTCTGCAACCTCTTTCTTCTTCGAGACGTCGCATTGTACTGCAAGCGTCCTGTCTCCGCTTACCTGCATGGACTGTTCGGCCCTGTACAGCTTATCCTTGTTTCTAGCCACCAGCACTACAGAGGCCCCCTTGCCGGCAAACTCGCCTGCGGCAGCCTCGCCTATTCCGCTGGATGCGCCGGTGATTATCACCGTCTTATTTTGATAGTCCGCTGCTGCCCACCTCCTTTGTGTACTTGCTTAGCGCCAGCCTGACAAGCAGGAACCACGTTATGGCTATCGGCACGTAATAGGTGGCGATCCTCCACGCGATGACCGCGTTCCATTCAAGGGTCTGCTCGTCCATCTCGAGGCTAAACGGGTCCAGATCGTTTAGGTATGCTATTATGCCTATTTCGGCGAGGCCCGATCCGCCTACAGTAACAGGCAGGTTGCCTATCGCGTTTGCCCCCATTACGGCCATCACGGAGTCAAAGGCCCCCACTTCTATGCCCAGGCCGGAGACTATGATCATAAATGATATCCCGTAGAGTAGCCACGACGCCATGGAGAACCCAAAGGCGTTTGCAAAGACCTTTCTGGATTCTGCCGTCCTGAGGTTCTTGCGGCTCATGTTGCAGACCTCCTCCATCCACATGTTGGTCTTGGTTATGTACTCGCGGCCCCTCTCTTTGCCCACCTTTTTTACCAGATAGGCCACCACCCGGGGGATCGTAAACGTATGCCGGGCCGACATGAAAAAGAGCACCATCCACAGGGTGGTCACAAAGATGCTCGTCGTCAGGATTACGGCTGCCACCACGTATGCGCCGCTTGCCAGCGCGATCACCCCCGCCAGTATGGAGAGCAGCCCGCCCGCAAAGACCTCTGTAACTATGTCGAGTATGGCGATCCACATCGCCTTTGACGGGGAGACGCCCTTTTTGTGCAGCCAGTATATCACCACGAACTCGGCGCCGATGAACATCGGGGTGGTAAACTTGATGAACTCGCTGCCTATCCTGACGCCCGACATCCTCCAGACGGAATCTATCGGGCCAAGGTAGTGCCTTGTGATGTAGCTGAACTTGGCCCCCTGCAGGCCCAGCTTGCCCGCCATCACCAGCGTGGCCGCGACAAAGGGCACCACGCCCACCGCAAAGACGTCTTCCGGCCGCACGTCAAACTGTATGATGATTATGATTATTGGTATCATGCTTGCGGGCACCGCCACCAGCCGCAGGTTCATTGGGGCACCCCCCGGGGGTTCAAATATAAGCGAATAATATGCAGCAGCGCGGTTGAAGTCGATATTCATAGTGGGAACCGCGGGTGCCGGCAAGTCCCTCCTCACGTCGAGGATAGGCGAGTATTACGCCAGGAACGGCGCCTTTGCGGCCGCCCTCAACCTTGACCCGGGGGCAGAGGAGCTGCCGTACGCGTGCGAGATCGACGTGCGGGACTATGTGGACATATCGACGATAATGAAACAGTACGAGCTCGGCCCCAACGGGGCGCTTGTCATGGCAAGCGATCTTATCGCCTCAAAGATAGGCGAGATCAGGCGCCGCGTCGAGGAGGTCAACCCGGACTATCTGCTTGTGGACACCCCGGGCCAGATAGAGCTGTTCGCGTACAGGACCAGCGGCCCCTTCATAGCCGGGAACCTGTCCCAGGAGGAGAGGATGAGCGTATTCCTGTACGACGGGGCGCTGATCAGCTCGCCGGTCAACTTTGTATCCGTATCCATGCTTGCCGCATCGATAAGGCTCAGGCTGGACCTGCCATCTGTAAGCGTGCTTACAAAGTCGGACCTTGTGGGGGACAGGCTCGGCGAGATCATGAACTGGTCGTCGGATCCGGATTCGCTTGCAGAGGCGATATCCCGCGAGGCCGACGGCGAGACTTATTCCCTTGCAACCTCCATGCTCCGCGGGCTCGACTTTGGCGGCATGGTCGGCGGCCTTGTGCCCATATCCAATACGACAGGCGATGGGCTCGACGTGCTCGGCGGCGAGCTTAGCAGGGCGATAAACCTCGGCGAGGAGGTCGAGGACTGACGGACAGGGCCGCGGCAAGGGCGCCGTCGTCGACGGCCAACCTGGGGCCCGGCTTTGACACTTTTGGGCTGGCGCTCGACGCATTCTTTGACGAGGTAAGACTCGAGAGAAGCGGCAAGCCCGGCATACGGATATCTACAACGGGCGGGGTGCCCACGGACCCGAGAAAGAACACGGCCGGGGTAGTTGTGCGGGCCATGGCTAAAGAGTTCGGAGTCCGCGGGGGCTTTGATATTATCATAGAAAAGGGGGTGCCCGCGGGTTTTGGGATGGGCAGCAGCGCGGCATCGGCTGCTGCTGCTGCAGCAGCATTTGACAGGCTGATGGGGCTCGGACTCGACCAAGTCTCCCTTGTGCGGCTTGCGGGAAAAGGCGAAAAGGCCAGCGCAGGATCCATCCACTATGACAATGTGGCCGCATCGGTTATGGGCGGCTTTGTCATAGTCAGGGAGGGGCCCATCGTCACGAGGATCCCGCCGCCAAAGAGGCTTGCCATTTGCGTGGCCATACCGGATATGAAAGTCCCGCCAAGCAAGACAAAGGTCTCCAGGGGAGTCCTGCCTGCAAGGGTGGGGATCCGCGAGAGCGTCGGGAACATATCGAATGCTGCTGCAATGGCGGCAGGCTTTGCGGCGGGGGATCCTGCGGCGATAGGGGGGGCCGCCATCGACTGCATAGCAGAGCCCGCGCGAAAGAGGCTGATCCCGGGCTTTGACCGCGTAAAATCGGGCGCGCTCAGGGCGGGAGCGCTGGGTGCTACAATAAGCGGGGCCGGCCCGTCGGTGGTGGCATTTTTGGACGGGACCTCCCGCCTGAAAAAAGTGGGCGCCGCCATGAGCAAGGGCTTCCAGTCTGCCGGCCTGGGCTGCAGCATAGTGGGATGCAGGCCGTGCGGAGGAGTGCGGGCGAGGAGGCTCAGATGAAGGCGGTCGTGGTGTTCAGCGGGGGGATAGACTCGCTGTGCATGTGCGCGCACCTGCGTAAAAAGTACAGGCTGTACGGGATAACGTTCCTGTACGGGCAGCGCGCCCGCCGCGAAAGCAGGGCCGCGCGCAGGTGCGCCGAGATAGCCGGCCTCAAGGAGCACAGGACTGCCAAGATGGAGTTCATGGGGGATCTCTACGGGGGCAGCAACGTGCTGACGGATTCACGGAGGAGGATCCCCGCGTCGTTTGAGGGCTCGATCGTGGTCCCCGTCAGAAACGCAGTATTTTTGTCAGTGGCTGCAGCTTGGGCGTACTCGATAGGGGCTGCCTTGGTGGCATACGGCGCACACACGGGCGATGGGAACTATCCGGACTGCCGGCCCGCCTTTGCAAAAAGGATGGAGTCTGCGCTCAACCTGGGCGAGGCCGACGCAATAAACAAAGGAACGCGAAAGGCGCTCTACATTTGGAGCCCCTACCGCGAGGGGCTCTCAAAGGCGGACCTGCTAAAGACCGGGCACGATGCGTTTGGCGATGAGATATTTCAAGCGTGGAGCTGTTACGCGGACGGGAAAAAACACTGCGGAAAGTGCGAGTCCTGCTCCAACAGAAAGGCGGCATTTGCAAAGGCAGGCATAGATGATGCCACCGCGTATGCGGCCTAGCGGAAGATTCTCTTGTTGAACAGGACGCCCCTGATTATGACATACCAGGCGCCAAAGACGGCTCCGACCATGCAGTAGAATATCCAGTTGGACATGGAGACTATCTCGTACTCTATCGCGTCGTCGAGCGCCTTGAACGCGGGCGAGTGGACGGATATGCCGTCCCATGATTCCAGCGCACTGCCGTGCCCGATGGCCCCGGCCACAATGCCCAGGATCTGGTCGGAGATCATCATGCCCGCCACCATGGATACTGCCAGCACTATGGCAAACTCTATGGCGTACCAGATCCAGCCGGGCCACGACTCCGACGGTATGTGTATGTTGTTGTGAACCCCCATGGACGGCGCCCGGCGCGTCGGTATTTAATTTTTGAGCATGCGGCCCGGATCGGGCATCCTGCCGCGGATCATGGCCATGACGCCCTCCCGGGCGTCGGCATCCTTGTAGGCACCCCTGAACGCGCTGGAGGTCAGCCTGGCGTCGCTGCGGACGCCCCTCATCTTCATGCAGAGATGCTCGGCCTCGGCCACCACTGCAACGCCCTTGACCCCCTGGGAGCTGAGCTCGTCGGCGATGTTCCGGGTCAGGCGCTCCTGTATCTGCAGGCGCCTCGAGTACTTTTCTACCAGCCTTACCAGCTTGGAGACCCCGAATACCTTCCCGTCGGGCAGGTAGGCTATGTGGATGCTGCCAAAGAACGGCAGCATGTGGTGCTCGCAGACCGAGTAGAACCCGATGTCCCGGGCCACCACGGCGTCTGAATCCTCAGAGAACTGGACGGAGAGCTCTGCGTCGGATTCGTATCCGCCGAATATCTCGCCGTACATCCTGGCCATCCGGGCCGGCGTCTCCCGGAGGCCCTCCCGGGTTGGGTCCTCGCCCAGCTCGATTATGAGCTCCCTGACCAGCTTCTCGACCCGCTTTGTGTCCATGCCATGGCGGCCAGGGTGCCTACTATTTGAATTTACGTCGGCTGTTGTCCTAGGGGGCCCCGATCGCCTTGTGCAGCTGCGGGATCACGCGCACCTTGTTAGAGTACGGCCGGACTATATCGTGGAGTTCCAGCAGGGCGTCAAGGGTGGGCGCCCCCGGGCCGGTCACCGGCTGTATCACAAACCCGGATATGTCATCGTTCGAGACCTCGCTGAATATGCCCCCGACGAGCTCGGCAAAGGGGCCCGGTTTTGTGCCCTCGCCGGCTACCACCTTGATGTACGTCTCCCTGCCCAGGTCCACTGCAGCCCTGAGGCACTCGGTGGCGCTGCGGACGATCCTCGGGTGCTGCCCCTCTTCTACAAAGGCTGAATCGGCCGTCTTGAACTCCACCTTTACTATGTCGATATGCGGGATGACCGTGCGGAACCTGTCCGCATCATAACACGACGATTCAAGGTACGTGGGGACGCCCGATGACTGTACATGCCGGGCCATTCCGGCCACGGCCTCATGCTGGACCAGCGGCTCCCCGCCGGTAAAGTTCACCTTGTAGGTGTTGGGCTGGATGGCATCGTCTATCATCCTGCATGCTTCCTCCATCGTATGCTCCTCGCCCGAGTCCGCCGGCAGCGCTTCTTCCGTATCGCAGTAATAGCACCCAAAGGGGCAGCCTGCCAACCTTACAAACAGGGTCTTTGTGCCGAATAGGACGCCCTCGCCCTCTATCGAGGTGAATATCTCATAGAGCCTTACATTCAACATGATCCGCGCTTCCGCGGGCCTATTTATTCAGTGTACAGCCCTGTATCAGTGCATTACGGGATGCGGCGTATAGAAGAGGCCCGATATGAAAAAGACCGCGCCGAGTATCCCTATCAGGCTGCCCACGAACTCGACTGTATCAGCCACCTCGCCGCCGGCGGGCGCCAGCAGGAGCGCTATCAGGGCTCCCACCACCATCATTGGTATGCCCACGCCGAGGCAGATCTCTTTTGAGGCCATGCAGCGCGCCCCCGCTGAAAATTATATGAAGCTTTGCCAGGTTCCCAGCTGATGCCTCCCTGTGATTGCTGATGCCATGCCCTCGACCGATTCTCTCTTCCACGTCTCCAAGGGTGACAGGAATACGCCGAATATCCCCATGCCGCCAGGGCTTGAGCTGTCCCCTGCAGGCTGCGGCGAAGAGCCAAAATCTGCATAAAGGCCATACCCACGTTCCTATCGCGTCCCCAACACAGTTAGTGCGAAAGATTCGGGTATGGATGCTATGTGTGCATCATCGTGGTATAATACCTTTTGTAATCCAAGCACTCTCGCCGGGTAGGACACTCCCGAATATCATCTCCTTTAGCTCGCGGTTCTCCGCCGTCAACTGGGCCTCCTTCACCGCCCAGCGGGCCTCCTCTGCATGGCCGGCCCGTACCCCCTTGAACTGCTCCGCCTGCCCCTTCATGGCGTCCTCCAAGCCGTCAATCTGGGTCAACAGTCTTGCAAACTCATCCCGTAACGTCTTGCTGTCGGAGGCCATGGTGGCTGTGTGCGATCATATTGTATGGATCTTTTGGTCAGGCGCCGTCAAATCCATGCGTAGAGTAAACACTCACAGATCCCGGCGTTGGCCAGGCAATTATAGATTTATGGGAATGGTTGTTGGTACGCAAGAAGTATTCAATCAGATTATGAAGGATCTTAGCACGTACAAGAGATATGACACGGAAATTAAAATTAATACAAATAGAAGGTTTTTGCTAGCAGGTTGAAATTTAAAAATAAAAATATTATCGCGCAAGCCGTCATTATAAATCGAGATGATGTGATTAACAAGGTCTAAAATTATTCAAGAATAAAATGAAATAATATCCCAGGTAAAAAAATCAACAAGACATACAATTATTTGGCATGGAACAGGTCACGTGATCTCATACAGGAGTTTATAGTTGATCACCGACACGAACTCTGTGATGCCGCCTTTCAGTGTGATTCGGACTGTGGGGGGTTTGTAAAACAAAATGGATTATGTAATGCCGATCCTGGTGACGCATATTTTATTGCGGACCTCATTGCGTGGGCTAAACAATGGTACTAGGATACCCGGTCTGATTGACATAGGCGTAACAGACTGTCTCGTAGAAGAGCTAAGGAGAATATTGTTAAATTAAGGCCGTACCCACACGATACCCTCGTGTCACCAACACAGTTAGTGCAAAGGATTCGGGTACGGATGTCATGTGTACATCGTCGTGATATATTAGCCTATCCAACCGAAGTACTCATCCTTCCAGCGAGTCCAGCATGGTAGCAAGCTCCCGCAGGGCCGACTGCGCCTCCGCAAGCTCGCCTGCGTCAAGCGCCAACCTTGCGGCCCCGGCCGCCGCCAGTGCCTCTGCTGCCAATGGATGGTCCGCGGGGATGGCCCCCGCCCTCTCCTCCAGTACATCAAGCCGGTCGGAGATCATCTCCGCCCTGGTCTCCTCGATCTGGTCCCTCACCGAGAGCAGCCAGTTTATCGTCTCTATGATCTCCCGGGTATCGGAGGATCCCTCGAGTACGCCCCGGGCATCCCTGAGCATGCCTATCATCTCTGGGGGATAGCCCAGCTCCTCGGCGTCATCTATCATGGCATCAAGCCTGTCGAGGTGCTTTTGTGCAAACTTTACGGCGCGGTCGGACGACCGGGACTGGGAGTCCTTGTCGAGTCTCGACTTTACATCCGCGGCCAGCCGGTTGATCTCGGCCAGCGAGCCGCGCGCCGCCTCGTGGTCGCCCTCGCCGATCTGCCTGCCCGCCAGCTCGACCAGCCCGTCGAGTCTCCCAAAGTCGATCTCCTCGCCGTGGGCTGCAGCTATTCTCCTGAGCCTGTCCACATACTTGGCGGCTCTCTCGAGGGAGCCGTCAAGATCCGCCTCCGGGTCGCCCGCCTCCGGTGCAGGCGCGGCATATGATATGCGCCGGAAGGCGTCCATTGCGGCATGAAAGTGTCGCTCCGCCGCCTCCGGGTCGCCAGCCGCTGCGGCCTCCCTGAGGGAGCCGAGCTCGACTGTTCCCCGCTCAAAGAGCTCCTGCATCTCGGGCGGGACCTGCCCCATCCCGTCAAGCTGTGCCGCAATCTCCCCGTGCGCCTTCTCGGCTATCCTGAGTATGGTGCCGTGCCCGTCTTCTGCTGCAGCAAGCGGCATCCCGAGGGCGCAGGCCAGCAGGGCTGCCAGCAGCAGGCCGTTCATTCTTCCTCCTCCAGGGAATCAGTCAGCGTCACGACGTTCTGCTGGTCCCTCTTCTCTATATTGATTATCCCGTTTCTCTCGAGTCTCTTGAGCGCCCTCCACATGGTAGTGCGCGGCTGCAGGAACCTCTTCCTTATCTCGCTTTCCATGGCCCTTCCGCCGTTTCTGAATATGAACGAGACTATCGCCCTGTCGTCCTCGCGGAGGTCGGGCTTGATCTGGAATATGGCCTGCGGGTCCATGTAGGAGCGCGGCGCATCCGGGATAGGTGCCAGTACCCGGGATGTGCGCCTCCTCATGTACAGTATGCCCCCCGCTGCGGCCGCAGCTGCGGCTGCAGCCACTGCAAGCGGCAGCACAATATCCGCCGCGGGCTCCACGGGCACAGGCTGGGGGCCGGCCGCGGATGCGGCAAATATGTAATCAATCCGAACTGGCCCCTCCGGCAGGGAGAGCAGGGACTGCCCGCCTGCCGCATCCATGCTGGCCGGCAGTCTGCTCATGCCCACTATTACCGTGCCCTCCGGCATCAGCAATGTGTATGCAGCGGGGGCATCAAGCGAAAAGCTCCAGATCCGGCCCTCCTTGGAGACCAGGTCGTGTATGTCATATTCAAGCGAAACAGAAGAGGCGCCTAGCGTCTCGATGACCGCCCCGTCGCCCGTTATCCTGGTCTCCAGCAGGTGCCCGCTACCTCCGGTGGCGACAAAGTTGTCTATCGAGGAGCCAAACAGCGAAGCTGCAAGCTCGGGCTGCTGCGGGTCCGCCTCGAGCAGGGCCTCGACGTGCGTCAGGCCGTCGGGGTATACAGTCAGGTCCAGGCCCCGGACCAGGCCGAGCGACTGGACTGGCGCTGCCGCGGCTACGATAAGCATGCCTGCGACAAAAAGGGAGGCCCTGATCATCATCCCAAAAGCGGCATCAATCCTTACAAAAAGCATTCCCTCGGGCCCCACACCCTCCGCAATGGCCATCTCTAGTACCTCAGATTCATGGATTCCATAAGGGACTGGAACCGCCTGAACTCCTTGAAGAACTCGAGGCCCTTTGTCGTTATCTGGTATATCCTGTTGCGGTCCCTCCTTACAGAGTCCACAAGGCCTGCTGTGACCAGCTTCTCGCACTTGTCTAGAGCTGCATAGTGTGAGAGGTTGGCCTTGCGGGAGATCGCCGAGACTATAACCCCGTCCCGGCCCCCCTCCATTGCCACGCACAGGATGTCCCCCATGATGCCCATCTCGGAGCGGTACTGTTGTTTCGACATGGCATGGTATACGTCGGCTGTCTTAATGAGGAATTTCCTGAAACGCATAGCGGAACGTGTGTTTCAGCGCCTGATTGCCGGCCCTGCGGGGGCATCCGGCTCCCAGCGGCAGGCACGCCGTAAAGATGCGGGGCCGCACTTTCAGTAATGTGGGATATATGGTTGAAATTTTGTACTTGGACGGCCGGCTACATGAATCGGGCCGACGATGATTCCGAGGATTTCTGGTCGAGATCCTGCGGCATCTGCGGGAACTTTGTGTCCACCGAGGTCTCCGCCACTGCGGCCGCCTCGGCCATTATCTTCTCGGTCTCCTCGTTTGCCTGCACGTCCATCCCGAACGCGCCGTCGCCGGAGAAGCTGTCTCCCATGAGGCCGTCGAGCATCTCGGACATACGGCCGATCTCCTGGTCGGCCCCCGGCATGAACTTTGCAAGCGATGACTTCATCCCGTTCATGATCCCCATGGTCGGCATCATGGCCATCACGGTGTCCCCGAGGTCGCTGCACGTTGAGAGCCTCATCTCTATGCGCTCAAGCGAGATCCTCGCGTTACCGAGCACCTTCTTGACCTTTCTTACCTCTGCCAGCTCGTTCGAGAGCACCTTGCCCGCATGCGCGTCATGCTGCTGTGTGGCGGCCACTATCCTGGCAAAGAGCTTCTCGTCCCTGTCGTTGAGCTTGACTAGCATCCCATCGAGCTTGGTTATCTGTTTTCTAAGCCTGGTGATGGCAGTCTGGACGCGGGGCTTGAGCGGTCCCTGCGGCCTGAACATCTGGCTTGTTTTCTCACCTATGCCCGGGCTGGGGGACGGTGACCATGTCTTCTCGAACTTTGGCACGCCCCTCCATGCATATGCCCGCTCTTAACAAATGGTGTGAACAAAGGTTCACAATATGCAGAAATAGGCTGACAGGATCAGGCGCCTGCGTAGGTGCACTGGGTGTGTATCTTGCGGATGTGGGTCTCGACAGTCCTGGAGCCGATCGTCTCTCCACAAAGGGGGCACTTTGTCAATTTCAAACCACGTCTTGGCGGTTACAATTTAAGGTTTTTTCAGGCATGCCCGATCCGGCTTCAGGCACGGCCCTCCCGGGAGAACTCCGCCGTATACAGGCACAATCTTGTGGCTGGACGCCTGCGGCGGGGGTGCCCTGTATGATACCGAAATCATGTCCGCCCAGCCCTGTATGATATCGAAATCATGTCCGCCTCTGGCCATCCGGGGGCCGGCCTGCTCCCGCGGCCTGGGGAGTACAAAGTCCCCGCGGGACGATCCGGGGGCATTGTGGGTTTCGCGATCCCCGAAATCATGTAAATAAATCTTTTTAACATACGTAAATTGACTAACATTGAATTTTATGGTCCGGACATCGTCTTTAAGTGAAAAGTGCCAGAGATGCGGCAAGGGATCCATGCTCACCGACAACGACACGGGGGAGATGTTCTGCTCCAAGTGCGGCTTTGTGGCCACCGAGAGGGCGGAGCAGGCGGGCCCCGAGTGGAGGTCGTTCTCAAAGGACGACGGGCAGGACCGCACGAGGACCGGGACGCCCACCTCGCTGGCGATGCACGACATGGGGCTTGCCACCATAATCAACCCCGCCAACAAGGACGCCACCGGCAGGCCGCTTACCGCCTCGATGAAGAGCACCATCGAGAGGCTCCGCACATGGGACAGCAGGAGCCAGGTGCACGAGCCCGTCGACAGGAACTACCGGCAGGCGTTCAGCGAGCTGGACAGGCTCAAGGACAAGCTGGCGCTCTCCGACGCGGTCATAGAAAAGACCGCCTACATATACAGAAAGGCGCTCGACAAGGGCCTCGTCCGGGGCCGCTCCATACTTGCGCTGATAGCGGCCGCCCTCTATGCGGCCTGCAGGAACACGGAGACGCCGAGGACGCTGACGGACGTGGCCAACGGGATCAACATAAAGCGCAAGGACGTGGCGCGGTGCTATCGGCTGCTGCTCAGGGAGCTCGACCTCAAGATGCCGGTGATCGACCCAATCAAGGGGATGTCAAGGATTGCAAGCAAGGCGGGACTCTCCGAAAAGACCAAGCGAAAGGCGCACGAATATCTCAAGGAGGCAAACCGGATCGAGGTCTCCGCCGGAAAGGACCCCATGGGGCTGGCGGCGGCGGCGCTCTATCTTGCGTGTGTAATAATCGGCGAGAACAAGACGCAAAAGGACGTCGCCCAGGCGGCCGGCGTCACGGAGGTTACGATACGCAACCGATACAAGGGGCTCAAGGAGGCCCTCAAACTATAGCACCGCCCGGGGGATTCCGCCATGAACAAAAAAGTACTCTGGGCGGCAGCCGCCGCAGCCGCACTTGTATTGATCCTCATGATCAGGTCGGTCTCGGATTCCCCAGAGTCGACGGATTTTGCATACCATGTGCTTTTGGCGGACCCTGAAAAGTACAAAGGCGGCGCATACACGGAATCCTTTGTGATTTCCGCCGGAAGCTACGAGTTCCGCTTCATACCAAACGGGGACAGCCCGCGCACTCTCTCCATACAATTAGCCGGCGAGTCGTTTTTGTTTTCGGAGGATTTTGAGCTGGAGGGGACTCCTCACAGGACGCAGTTCTCGGAATACTTTACCTGGGACTATACAGGGGACAGGGGGTTTGTGCTTGACAGCGGGCAGGACCTGGAGATCATGATAGATCCCAACGGGAATACTGTAGGGACCGTCTCCGTCATGATAGTGAGGCCCTAGCGCCGGATGTGTATCGCCAGAAGACTGCAAAATGCGGCACAGGCCCCCCAGAGAAGATAAAACAGGGCGCGAGCCCATTGCACAGGATCTCAGGCCTACCGCCTTTGGGTTTAACCGGTGTCCGGAGACCCAGTTAAGTTTCCAACATCCTGCGGGCTCACGCACCCTTAGTCGATAGAACTTGGATTTACCGACATTACTCCTTATAGGAATTATTACTATTTAATGGTTAAGCGGATAATCCCGAGATATATCTTCAGTATCCTGTAAATTTTACATGAAAACCACCCAAAACCTGCAAACCGGCGCATGAGAGTTGAAATTATTGCATCAGTACAGCAAGGGTCCTGCCTGTGCTGAGGCATTGCCTGCGGCCGTCCCGGGGCAGTGTACAACATTGGAAAGGGAATTAATAGCTCCCCGGCGGCGTACCCACGTGGAGCCTGTCAAGAAAAAGAAGGTACGGTTGTTGATACTGCTTGCATGCATCTGGTTTGTGATTACCCTGCCGCTGCCGTGGATAGTTGGAAACCCCAACATACCGGTGGATACATTCCTTACCATACTGGGGATAATAGGCATCATGTCTGTGCCGTTTGTAATGCTGGGCATAGTCTGGATGTTAAAACCGGAGCTCACAACATGATCACGCCCCCCGTCAGGGGGGGCATGCCGGAACTCGGCCGGGCGCTGGAGGCCGCAGAGAGGGCCGGGCGCGCGGTCATGGATGTATACCGGACCGAGTTTGAGCACGATACAAAGGCCGACGGGTCCCCCGTTACAGGGGCCGACCTGGCAAGCAATCAAGTGATCAGGGAGATGCTGGAGGGCTCGGGGCACCGCATACTCTCCGAGGAGGACGCAGACGACGGGTCAAGACTCGGGGAGAGGACTCTGTGGATAGTGGATCCGCTTGATGGCACATCAGACTTTGTGGACAGGACAGGCGAGTTTACGGTGATGATTGCGCTGGTGCGCGACGGCAGGCCCATTCTCGGCGTGATAGGGTGGCCCGACGGCGGGGAGCTCTATGCAGCACAGAAAGGTGCGGGGGCGTTCAGGTATTCCGGCGGCAGGTGGGAGGGGATCCGCGCCAGCGATGCAGGCGAGATCGGCAGGTCCAAGGCCGTGGGCAGCAGGCACCACCTGTCGGAGAGGGAGAAGGAGGCGATGGCAAGGCTCGGGGTGGGCAGCTTTGAGGGCGTGGGCAGCTCCCTCAAGGCGTGCAGGATAGCGTGCGGCGAGGCCGACTTGTACTTTACGTACACGGACAAAATGTGCGAATGGGACTCTGCCGCGTCAAGCTGCATAGTGGCCGAGGCCGGGGGGGATGATCACCGATACAAAAGGCGACATGATCACGTACAACCACAAAGATGTGAGGCATCAGGACGGGATGGTCATGAGCAACGGCGTCCTGCATGACAGGATCATATCATGCCTTTAGATTTGAGATAGCCCCTGATCTTTTCAGCAGATGCGCCAGCCTCCTCGCGCTCGGTATCCACAAGCAGGTCGGGGTTCTCGGGCTCTTCGTACGGGTCGTCGATTCCCGTAAACCCCTTGATCTCGCCGGACCTGGCCTTGGCGTACATGCCCTTGACGTCGCGCCGCTCGCACTCTGCGAGAGAGCATTTTACGTAACATTCCGCGAACTGGTCCCCCTGGCCGACTATCCCCCTGGCGTCGGAGCGGTTGTTCTTGTAGGGGCTCACCAGCGAGACGCAGCTCGGGACGCCGTGCCGGAGGAGCAGCTTTGCGAGGTGCGCCACCCTTTTGTTGTGCTCGTCCCGGCCCGCCTTGGAGAAATCCTTGGGGGAGAACCACTCACGCAGCTCATCGCCGTCGAGCATGGCCAGGTTGGGTATGTCCTTTTGGAGCTCCCTGACTATCGTGGTCTTGCCAGAGCAGGGCAGCCCCGTCATCCACAGTATGAACGGCTTCACAGTAAGAGGCCCCCCAAGATAGTCATAAAATCCTTTGCCGCCAAGGCCCTAGTGCTCTGCCCTGTACCAGTTACGGGTCTCGAGGTCGTCTATCTCCTTGACCAGCTCATCCACCCTCTGAGCGGCGGCCTTTGCTGCCAGGAAATAGTCGGACATCTCCTTCTCTTCCGCGGGGTCTAGCGCCTTCTCGGCCTCGTCAAAGAACTTGTCCTCCTTTGATAGGTGGTCCATCAGGTATATCGCGTATGTGCGAAGGAACCTGGCCACGGGCTCCCTGTCCTCCTCTCCGCTCTTCCATTTCCCCAGGTGGTGTGTTATTTGGACGGCAATCTTTCTGCCAAATTCATGTTCTATGAGGAATTTTCTCACATCCGCCTCAAAGTCGCCGGACGGCCCCACACAGGGAAAGTAAGAGTTCTCCTCCCTTGCATGGTGTATGGCGTCGAGGAACTCGGTGATTATCATGGTTATCTTTTCAATATCAGAGAACGGCACGTCCTCCTCCCTGTAGAGTGCCTCGTAGCACTTGATGATTATATGCTCGAGCCTCTTGACGTGCAGGTGGTCCTCCCGGAGTATTTCTGTCGCGCTCATTGTGTACACCACGGGCCGGCCATTTTTAAAGCATAGGGGCCCGGGCGTACCTGCGGGCAGGGGCTCCGTAGGCAGGGTTTAAAATTCCAAGAAAATATGCCGGACCATGGATGCAGTCCCCTCCGACGCCGAGATGCGGCGCATATTCCTGAGGATACTTACAAGGGGCCCCAAGGATAACACGTACAAGTTCGCGCTGGCAAGGGCCATGCTGGACCACTGCAACAAGCACTACAGCTACGGCTCGGATCCGGAGATGGCCAGCAGGATTCCGTACGAGCAGCTAGCCGAGTCGTTTCTAAAATACTACTGGCATCAGGAATGCCTGTTCAGAATAAAGCAGGATTTTCACATCGAGAAGATGCCCCGGGCCGTCAGGATAGTCAGGGATATCTTTGAGCATGATCCTGCGGCCTCCTTTGGGCGGGCAGACGCCGGATGTAAAAAGAAGGCCCAGGCGGACATACTAAAGAGGGTCTTTGGTCACGCCGACAAAAAGACGTCATTTGTGGTCCCAAGGTTTCAGAAGATCGGCGGCATGGAGCCGCGGGAGAGCCACATATTCTACAGGTACAGCGACGACGACCAGGAGCTGGTCCTGTACCCGCACACATACGAGTTCTTTGCCAAAAACTATGGGGTGCTCTTCAGGGCCGTCCTGCTGGAGTGGGCAAGGTTCCTTGAGAGGATAAACACCCTGCCCAGGCTGGTCGCAAAGATCGAGTCCGCCATGGTCCGCAGGGGATCCCTTACCAAGTATGTAAAGATCTTCAGGGACTGCAGCCACTGCTTTTACTGTGAAACCGAGCTTGAAAAGGGCGGGATACACGTGGACCACTTCATACCCTGGTCCTACATATTCGACGACAGTGTATGGAACCTGGTGCTGAGCTGTCCCGGCTGCAATATATCAAAGAGAGACTCGCTGGCGCCGAGAAGATTTGTCGGCGATCTCATCGTGCGCAATAAGGACTATCGAGACCGGATCAGGGAGTTGGAACTGTCACTGAGGCAGCTCGAGACGGACAGGAAGTGGGAGACCGAGATTAACAACAGCTACAAGAACTGCCACGAATCCGGGTTTTCCACGTGGAAAGGCCCGCAGGCAGCGGTTCTTAAATAAACCCCGCTGCAACTGCGCGCCGAAATGATCCCCGTGGCGCTCAGCCTGTTCGGCGTGGTGGCCGAGTTCTTTGAGTCAAGGGGACTTGCCGGGGAATGGGCCCTCCCGGGCCCCCTGCTTGACGTGCAGGAGGCGTTCTCGGCCATAACCATAACCGACGGTGACATAGCGGCGGCCCCCGTGCTGCTGCTGGCCGCCGGCGTGGTCATATTTCTCGGCGTGGCAGGCGAGGCGTTCTTCAAGAGGACCGGCGTGCCAGACGTGGCATTTTTGATGGTGCTCGGCGTGGTGCTGGGGCCTGTCCTTGGCATCATACAGCCCGAGGTGGTGGCCCAGATAGTCCCCTATTTTGCGGCAATAGCGCTCATCATCATAATGTTCGACGGGGGACTCAACCTGGATCTCCGGCACATGGCAAGGACCGCCCACTTTGCAGTAGCGCTCTCCGTAATCGGGTTCATAGTATCGGTGGCGATAGTGGCGGTGATGGCCCACTATATCATAGGGTGGGAGTGGATGAGCAGCATAGTACTGGGAACAATAGTGGGCGGGAGCAGCTCCGTGATAGTCTTCAACCTGGTCCGTAACATAAGCGTCTCCGAGGAGGCCCGGTCCATGCTCAGCTTTGAATCCGCGATCACCGATATCCTGGCCACGATCATAGCGTTCATCATGTTCGAGGCAATACTGTCAGGCGAGTTCAGCCCGGAGCTGCTCGGCGAGACTATAGGCAGGGCCCTCATGGTGGGGCTGGTCCTGGGGCTGGGCGTGGGCATTCCCTGGATGTACGTCACGACAAAGTTTGGCAACGCGCAGCATGCCTACATGCTGACCCTGGGGATACTGTTCGTGCTGTTCTTTATGGCAAATACATTCGGAGAATCGGGCGCCCTGACCGCGCTGGTATTTGGCCTGATGCTGGGCAACAAGCAGAGGCTCTCTAGAATATTCAGGTTCAAGGTGAGGATGATAGAGTCCGACGACCCGACGCACAGCCAGCTGACGTTTCTTGTCCGCGCGTTCTTTTTCGTCTTTGTCGGGCTGCTTGCAAGCTTTGGCCAGATAGAATACGCGGTGCTCGGCATAGCTGCCACCGTGGTGATATATGTCTCGAGGGCGGGCATAGTGAGGGCCGTGCTGACGAAGAGGTTCTCCAAGATAGACAGGAAGGTGACCGAGGTGATGATCCCCCGCGGCCTGGCCGCCGCCGTGCTGGCTACACTTCCGCTAACACTTGGGCTGCCCAACGCAGAGGCCTACCCGCAGATAATCTTCTTTATCATACTGGCTTCTGTGGTAATCACCACGGCGGGCCTCGGCTCTGCAAAAAAGATAGCGCCGCCCGAGCGCGTTGAGGGCGGATACGTCAAGATGCCTGATGAGAAAGGGGAGCCTGAACCGGGCGGCGTCGAGGGAGGCTATGTCAAGATGTCAGATGAGAAAGGGAAAGACAGCGGCAAGCCCGGCGCGTAAATCTAGAGTACGAGGGAATCCTTGAGGCCCTTGTAGCGGTTGCGTATCGTCACCTCGGTGACGTTGGCCGCATCCGCAATGTCCCTCTGTGTTTTGTCCTCGCCGTTCTTTACACACGACAGATAGAGTGCAGCTGCTGCCAGCCCCATCGGGTCCTTGCCGGCAGAGACCTCGTGCTTTTGCGCCTCCTTGAGCACAACCACCGCGTACCGCTTGGTCTTTTCAGCGATGCCGATATGGCTCGATATCCGGGCCACACACTGTATGGAATCAGTCACGGGCATCCTCAGGTCCAGCTCTTTTACCAAGAGCCGGTAGCACCTTGCTATGTCCTTGCGCTTTATGTTGGCCGCCTCCTCTACATCCTTTAGGTTCCGCGGCGTGGCCGTGTCCCTGCATGCTGCATAGAGCGCGGATGCCATCAGCGCCGAGATGGAGCGGCCCCGGACGAGGCCCTTGTCGAGAGCCTTTCTGTATATGTAGGCGGCCTTTTCGATAACGGCGTCAGATATGGCCAGCTTGTCCTTTAGCCTGTTGAGCTCGCTGAACGCCTGCCGGTAGTTCCTGTCGACGGGCTCGTGCACCTGGCTCCTGTTGTCCCACGTGCGGAGCCTGTCTATCGTGCTCTTCATGGATGCCGCCAGGGGCCTGCCGGATGCATCCCTGTTGGCGGGGTTGATTATCGTGGCAAGTCCCATGTCGTGCATTGTCAGCGAGGTGGGCGCCCCCGTGCGGGCCCTGTCGCCGTGCTCGTCGTGTGCGAACGAGCGCCATTCGGGGCCGGATTCCTGGAGCTTCTCGGTCATGACGAAGCCGCACTTTGCACAGAACATCTCGCCTGATTCGTTGTCGGTGACCAGTTTGCCCTTGCCGCATCTCTGGCAGGCGTCGCGTGCCCCTTCCTGTCTTACCATGGTATCACGATCATAGGATCCCCCTCCACGGCTGCCATATATGAAGCAACAGCTAGTTTTGGCGTAAATTTGCCCTCCAGCCGTGCAAAACCCGGTTTTGGGGGGCAGATTCCGCCTCAAAAATTTCTTCCACACCGGCCCAAGCCCGCGTTTTGGCGGTCCCCGGCCCGCCAGAGCCCTGCGATCTGCGAATCCGGGCCGCGGCCCCCGCAGTCTTTAACGAATATAGAAAGGCCGCCACCCACCATACAGGGGGATGAGGAGAGCAATAATGGTCCTGGCCTGCCTCTCCGTGGCCGGCTTGGCCCCGCAGGCCGCGGCAGAGACGATCAAGCAGACGGTAGAGGGAGGGATGGACGTATCGATCACATACCCGGGCTCGGCGGTCGCCGGCCGGGACCTCGCGGTGTCGTTCCTGGTGGAGAACAACGGCTGGGAGGACAAGGATGAGGTGGTCTTCCGGCTCAGCACCGACGGCGCCATAGACTCCGATAGAATGGAGGTGAGGGCTGGCAGGGTGCCCGCCGGCGGATCCTACGGCGAGACGGTCGACCTTGCCGTCCTCCCCGGCGCCTCGCCGGGTGTGCACTTTCTCAATGTAGAGTACTCCCAGGTGCTGCTGGAAAACAACGAGACTCCGAGGGAGCCTGCGCGGACCAGCATAGCTGTGCCCATAGATGTAAGGGACCGCGGGCGTGTCTCGATAGAGACGTCCACCCCCGGGTCCATATTCGCGGGGGCGGAGTTTCCGTTTACCGTGTCGGTGACCTCCGATGAGGACCTTGACGACGTCAGCGTCAGGCTTGTGCCCCCGGCCGACGTGGGTTTTCGGGGCGAGACGCTGCACACCTTCTCGTACGTGGAAAAGGGCAGCACCCTGGGCATAACCTCGAGGATCGTCACCGAACAGGAGGAGGTGCTCTCGGAGCACCGGGTGCCCTTCCAGGTGGTGGTCAGCTATACGGACGGCGCGGGCGAGCAGAGGGAAGATTCCCAGACGGTCACTCTCGTGCTGCGGCCGCGCACATTCATGGAGCTTACGACCGATGGAGGAATCTGGATAGGCGACTTTTTCGTCGCCCCGTATGTAAGCATCGGGACTATAATCGGCATACCGGCGGGTGCGCTGCTCTCGCTTATGTTCCGGCGCAGGTTCCTGGCGGGCCGCAAGGAGGCCGGGACATGAGGGCGCTTGCGGCAGCGCTGCTGGCCGCGGCGCTGTGTGTTGCAGTTCCTGCAGCATACGGCCACGGAATAGGATACGAGGTGCTGCCGCCGGTCCCGCTCGGTGACAGGATGGTCTCGCTGGAGGTCAACTCGTCCCAGTATGAAAACCCGGACAACCCGGACAGGGAGATAACGTTCTCGCTGTTCAACGCGGACAACAAGATAACACTCAGGGATGTCACGTACAATGTCGAGGCCTCCAAGGGGGGCCGTGTCCTGTTCGATGACACCTTTCTGGCGCCCGACGGCATATTCTCCTTTGTCCTGAAGGGATCCGATTCCGAGGAGATAACGGTCAGCACCGAGGACAGGAGCGACTTTTTCGACTTTATCAAGGGGCAGAAAAAGGAGCTTGTACACCTGGAGGGGGCCCCTTTCAGGACCGGCGGGCTGTACAGCTTCCGCGTGCTGATAACCACCGCGGATTCGTTCTCGGAGGAGCTCGACCCCCCCGTGAGGTTTGACGTCGGGCTGTCGGTGCCCCAGAGGACCTACCACGATGTCGCGGATCCCAACTACGGGGCCCAGCAGATCAGCGTGGTCACATACTATGACGAGATCACCGGGTTCGAGTACGACCCCGGCCCGAGGGAGATCTCGTTCTATATGCCCTTCCGCTGGGAGGCCGCCAACATCAACGAGACCTATATCGTGCACGAGGAGATCGCGTTTGCCAGGTCGTTTGGCGACCTGCTGGCGGGCGGGTACGTGGGCACCGTCAACGGCCTGCAGGTCCCCGAGAGGACGATCACGATAGACGAATCCCGCGTGGACGAGAGGATAGTCCACATAATCATGGACCAGCTGCTGCTCTGGGATATACTGTACAACCAGACGGAGGATACCAGCGGCATGCGGTTCAGCCTGCAGCCGGCCGAGGGCTCGGGCCTGAGCGCGGTCACCGACAACAGGGAGTTCCGGGTGTGGCTGGACTGGGAGCCCGCGGATATAAAGTCCGGCTCGGAGACAGTCTTTCGATTTTTCATAACGGACGTATTCCTAAAGGACAGCCCCGTATCGGTAGAGTACGAGCTGTCGCTGCTCAGCGGCGAAGACGTGCTCGCCAGCACCTCCGGCACGAGCAGCGGCTCGGACAAGGGGGAGGAGTTCCGCGTGGATATGCCCCCCGGCATCTCGGGGCCCGTCACACTATCCTTTGAGGGCCTCGGCGGCAGCTCGCTTGGCAGGGCCGTGCTGCCGGTGGTCGTCGACAGGGCCGAGTCAGGCGGGCCCGCGGCAGTCCGCATACCCGAGTGGGTAAGAGGGAGCGCCGGCTGGTGGGCCGCAGGCGAGATTACCGACGGGGACTTTGCCTCCGGTGTGCAGTATCTGGTGGACAGGGGAGTCTTGAGGATTCCCCCCGGGGACTCCGGCGCGGAGCCCGGGGATATCAAAAATGACGCGGGCCGCTGGGCTGCAGGCGATATAACAGACGGCGAGTTTGCAGGAGCACTGCGGAACCTGTTGTCCGGTATGATCCTAGGATCCGCTGCGCCTCTTGGATAGCGCCACCGACGCCACCGCGATGCCCGCTATGCCGAGGCCTATCCCCGCGTATCCAACGCCTTCCGCCGGGTCGCCCCCGGACATCCCGTCGGTGATCTCCCGCACGTCGGACTTGAGCGTGCTTACCTCGTCGATAAGGGCCGTATGCCCGTCGATCATCTGCTCGACGGTAAGGTCGGCAGGCTCGGGGAACTCTATGTATGCCCTCTCGTTTACCTTGGGCGGGTGCATCGAAAGGCTTACCGGCGTCCCTTGTATGTCACCTAACAGGTTGGCCTGATAGTACCCGGAGACCGTCGGGTTGACGAACGCATAGTACTTGCCGGGTATGTCATGGTCTGCCGCCAGGGGCAGCGTTATCTTGTCCTGCTTGAGGGTCAGCTGGATCTTGACATCCTTGGCCAGCCCCCCCACGCCGTCTGCGAACTCTTGCGATTCGGCGCACTTCATCGGCTCCAGATCAGGGCACTCTCCGAGCGGGCTTATGTACAGCTCTATCCCGTTGGTCTCCCCGCTGACGACAGGCTCGTTCATCCAGCCGATCTCCAGCCGGTAGTCGCCTATCGCGTCCACCGTATGCGCATGCACGTCGGGCGCCGCAAGCGCCGCAACAAGCAGTGCCGATGCTACAGCGAGCCTGTACCCTTTCAACGGGTATTGTGGGCCGCGCCAGTATTAAAAATGTTGGAGCCACCTTCGTGCATTGTACCAGTCATGCGTCTGCGTACATGGAGACCTCCCATGCGGTGGGCGTCTGCGCAAACGCGGAATACTCCTTGCGCTTGAGCTCCGAGTACTTGTCCAGAAAGTCCTTTGTAAAGACGTCCTCGAGGAACCCGCTGTCGCTGGCCAGCGCGTCCAGTGCGCCCTTGAGGGTGGAGGGCAGCGAGCCTATGTTGTACTCGCGCTTTTTCTCGTTGGTCATCCTGTAGACGTTCTCCACCACTGGGGACCCGGGATCGGTCTTTTTCCTGATCCCGTCGAGGCCCGCCAGCAGCAATGCAGCCTCAAGCAGGTATATGTTGGCCGTCGGGTCGGGCACCCTGTATTCCATCCTCTTGCTTCTCTGCTGGTTCCGGCAGTACATGGGCACCCTTATCGCCGCCGAGCGGTTTCCCATGCCCCAGCAGACGTTGATGGGCGCCTCAAAGCCTGGCACCAGCCTCTTGTACGAGTTGGTCGTCGGGTTGGATATTGCGCAGAGCGCCTGGGAGTGGTCCAGTATCCCCCCTATGTAGTACCTGCCGATCTGGCTCATCTCCGCCACGCTGTCCGCGGAATCGAACATGGCGTTCTCATCCCCCTTCCAGAGGCTCTGGTGCACGTGCATGGCCGACGCGTTGTCGCCGTATATCGGCTTTGGCATGAATGTGGCCACCTTGCCCCGCCTCTTGGCCTTTACCTTGACTACGTTCTTGACAGCTATCACGTTGTCCGCCATCGCGGTCATCTCGTCGTATGCCAGGTTGATCTCGCACTGGCCCGAGGTGGCCACCTCGTGGTGCTCCGCCTCGATCCTTATCCCAAAGTACTCGTACAGGTCGTCGCAGATGTCCTTGCGGAAGGTCTCGAGCGTGTCCTTGGGCTGCGACGGATAGTAGCCCTCCTTGATGTCGATGGCCGTGCTGATGTTGCCCTTGGCCCAGGGCGATTCCTTGGACTCTATGGAATAGCCGGAGCCGCCGTAGGAGTGGGTGGCGGCATACGGCGATGGGTACACGTTGATCGCGTCGAACACAAAGAACTCTATCTCGGGCCCCCAGTTGGTGTGCGTCAGGCCTGCCGCGGATAGCTTCTCCGAGGCCTTTTTGGTGATGCCCCGCGAGTCCCTGTTGTAGCGCGACCCCTCCGAAGTGCTGCCCTCGTACAGGTCGCAGATCAGGCGGGCGTTTCTCCTGCGGCCGTTGTCGTATTCGGGGGGCAGGATCCTAAACGTGGTCGGGTCCGGCTTGAGTATCATGTCCGAGTTGTTGACCGATTTGAAGCCCGCTATCGAGCTGGCATCGAGCTTTTCCAGCCCGTCATGGAAGTTCTCCTCGCTGACCGCATAGCTGGGCATCCCCATCCTGCGCAGCTCGCCAAATATGTCCACGAACCAAAAGTCGAGGAACGTGACCTCCTCCTTCCGGATTCTCTCCATGACGGAGTGTGCGTCCAACAGGGTGCCGCCCGGCCCGCTTAATAATAGAGTTTGTGCGCCTGCAGGCGGGGCCTAGTCCTTCTTCAGCTGGCGTGCGCCTGAATATCTGGCCTCCAGCTCTTCCTCGTAAAAGAACCTGCCCCCGAACGCGGGCTTGAGGTCGTCGAGCCAGATTGCCTTTTCGTCGTATTCCGCGTAAAAGGGCCTGCCCACCCATTCGGGGTTTCTGCCCTGCAAAAACCTCAGCGAGAAGAGCTTTTTGCCGCCGATCTCCGGTATCCCGTTTATCAGCACCTTGCCGGGCGTCGCGGACATGCTCGGCCCCTTGACCGTCCTGGCAAGCCCGCTGACCCTCCTGTACGCGGAGGTGAATATCTCGTATGCCCTGGCAAGCGACATTCCAAAGTAATGCTGCGCCCCGGTATCGCGCACGATGAACATATAGTACGGGATGCACCCGAGCCGGACCTGCTGGGTCCACATGCGGACCCAGGCGTCTGCGTCGTCGTTGATGTGGGAGAGCAGCGGGGACTGGGTCCTTATCTGGGCACCTGTGGCGCGGATCTTGCGGATGGCGGATTTTACAGCATCCGTGCTAAGCTCTACGGGGTGGTTAAAGTGCCCCATGATTGAGAGATGCAGCCCGCTGTCCGATATGTGCCGGAACGTATCCAGTGTCTCTGCAGCGTCATCATCGGAGAGCACCTTGTACGGCCAGTAGGAGAGCATCTTGGTGCCGATCCTTATCGTGGTGAGGTTGGGCAGCTTGGCATCGATCAGCGTGTCCACATAAGTGCGGAACATCTTGGCCTTCATGATCATCGGGTCGCCGCCTGTAAAGAGCACGTCCGAGATCTCGGGGTGCTCCCCGATGTACTGGGCCAGCTGCTCGCCCTCCCTCATGGCGAACTTCATGTCATCCATGCCCACGAACTGGGGCCACCTAAAGCAGAAGGTGCAGTATGCGTGGCACGTCTGGCTCTGGCTGGGAAAGAACAGGCAGGTCTCGTTGTACTTGTGCTGCATCCCGTACAGCTTGGTGCCGTCCTTGAGCGACGGGACGTTGAGCTCCAGCTGGCCCGCGGGGTGGGGGTTGAGCTCCATTCTGACGTCGTTTATCTTCTTGTCCATCTCCTCCTTTGGCGTCTCGTTTTTTATCATCTGGGCCACCTGGTCAAAGTGCCTCTTCTTGAGCATGTTCTTCTGGGGGAAGGTCAGCACGTACATCGGGTCGTCTGGCACCCTGTCCCAGTCGATCAGCTGTTCCACCACATAGTTGTTGGTCTTGAACGGCAGGACGCTGGCCACCACGTCCATCTCGAAGCGGACCTCCTCGGAGAGGGCCTGCACCTGGGGCAGCTGCTTGTAGTTGCTTATCGTGTACGACTTGAGGGACGGGGATCCTGCCTCGTCCCAGACGGTCTCCTGTGCCATTATGTGCATCAATCCGCACTATTGTTAAACTTTAGCTGATCGGCCGCTGCGCTGCCCGCCTTCTAGGCACGGCCGGGCGCCCGCAGGGCCTTTTCGCGGGACACGGCCCCCGGTGTGTGAACATTTCCCCCGCCTGGCGGCAGTTAGAATTGACAATGGCGCCTTTTCATGGATCCGCAAAACCACTGCGGGTGGATAGGAGTGGCCGAGGAAGACGAGATAATAGGCGCGGTCTCTGAGCAGGTGGGCCAGTTCGAGAACGTCTCGGAGCTCCTTGCCGCATCGACCTCGCTCCAGACGGCGTTCGTGGTATTGATCGTGGGGATAATGGGGATAATGCTGGGGTACAGGCTGCTCTCCAAGTGGAGCAGGTCAAAGCGGTTCAGCTATACGAGGCCCCACGTGTCGCGCTTTGTGAACGTCGCGATACTGCCGTTTTTTGCCATAGCCCTGGTAACGCCCACCAACGCCTACATACAGACGTTTGAGATCTTTGACTCGGAGGGCTCTTCGGTGCACATCAGCGCCACATTTTCAAAGATGCTCAACACGCTCAACGTGCTGATCATAGGGTATACGGTGGCACACCTGATACCCATACTGATTACAAAGCGCGAAAAGTCCGTGCTGGAAAGAGAAGACTATGAATCCTGGATACTGTCGCGCGGCTTTCCCGACGACAAGGGGGATTTTTTCCACAAGCTCTTCAAGTGGATACCGCCGCCGGGCGCGCCCGAGGACATGGATGACGAGGAGTTCCGGCGCCACATGGGCACAGAGGAGGGCAGGAAATACCTGGAGGGCTTCCGCACCTCGAGGGGCCGGGAGGTGGGCAGCTACGAGGAGCTCGTAAAGGATCCCTTCGAGGAATGGAAAGAGTCCGAGCGCTCGAAATACTATGAATACTTTGACCGCTGCACTACAGGAAACAACGAATCCGGCAGGAGGCTCAGGACCGGACAGAAGATCGAGGAGATATACGCGATTGACATTTGGAGGGAGGAGAAGCGTACGGGCGGCTTCGAGGCGATCGTCTCGGGGGCGAGGCCCGTCGGCTATGCGGCAAAAAAGAGAAAGGACATCCCAAAGTCGGTGACGCAGCTAATCCCCATAGCGGTCTTTGCCGCGGCCGTGCTCGGCGTGGTCAGCTGGTGGGGCGTCGACCTCATAGTGCTGGCCACCGCGACGGGCGGCTTTGCTATAGGCATCGGCCTGGCCCTTCAGGAGACTATGCAGAACTGGTTTGCGTACATAATGATAAGAAAGGACGGGATAGTAGTCGAGGGCGACAGGATCGAGCTGGATACGGGCTACAACGGGTACGTCCACAAGATCACCTCGCGTGTGACGTATGTGCGCCACGCGATGAACGAATCGTATGCGATAATACCGACCCGGCAGCTGATCAACGCCCAGATCGTCAATTATTCAAAGGAGCTCAAGATGGTCCCCGCGATAGTGGACGTCGGGGTCTCTTATCTGAACGACCCCAAGCAGGTGGCGTCGATACTAGTCAAGGTGGGCAAGCGGGCGATGGCCGAGGTGACGGACGGAAAGGGCAGGCATTTGGTCAGGCAGAAGAGGTGCCCCTACCTTGGGGCCAACAAGGCCAGCTGCGGGTGCGATGCGGGCCTGCACGTGGACGTCAACCAGCCCGTGGTCAGGTTCCAGAACTTTAACGATTCCGCGCTGGACTTTTCCATCTGGGTCTATGTGAGGGACTATGGCTCGCAGTTCAAGACCAAGACCGACATGAGGATGATAATGTACGAGGAGTTCAAGAGGTACGACATAAGGATACCGTGGCCGATCAGGACAGTCTACCAGGGCGACGAGAAGAGGGAGGCAGAGGAGATAGGCAGCCTGAACGCGGAGCGCGGCAGGGTCATGTCCAAGTATGGAATAGGCGACCTGTCCAAGGGATCCGGCGACGAGGAGTAGGCCTCTCAAAATTTATGGGGCCCCCGGGCCGGGCGTGATATTGGCCGGGTATACGGTAATAGCGGGCCCCTCATCGCGGAACCTGGCTGCAAGTCTCTCAAAGAGGCTCGGCGCGGATCTGGTCAGGCCCCGGGTGCGCGTCTTTGCTGACGGGGAGAGCCGGCTCACCCTTGACGCCCCGCGCAGGCGCGGCACGGCGGTGGTGGTCCAGTCGACGCAGCCGCCGGCGGATACCAACCTGCTGCAGGCGCTCCTTCTTGTGCACAAGGCAGGCTGCATAGCAGACAAAGTGGTGGCCGTGGTCCCCTACATGGGGTATGCGAGGCAGGACCGCGAGTTTCTCCGGGGTGAGATTGTAACCATTGAAGTGGTGGCGGGGCTGTTCCGCGCAGCCGGGGCACGCAGGGTGTACATTGTTGATATGCACAGCATGGCGGGCCTCGGGCTGTTTGGCGGCCTCGCGGTAAACGTGCCCGCCGCTCCCGCGCTTGCGGAACACTTTGGCCGGATGCGCCTAAAGGATCCCCTGGTCGTTTCGCCCGACGCGGGCGGGACAGCAAGGGCCGCTGAATTTGCGGGCCTGCTGGGCACGGGGCATGCGGCCCTGGAAAAGCGCAGAAACCGGAGGACCGGCAGCATAGCCGTCTCGGGGCCGGGCCTGCCGGATACGGAGAACAGGGACGTTGTCCTCGTCGACGACATGATCAGCAGCGGGGGGAGCATAATCAAGGCGGCAGGGTTCCTCAAGGGGCGCGGGTGCGGCAGGATCTACGTGGCATGCACGCACGCCCTGCTGGTAAACGACGCCGAGCGCAGGATCGCCGAGGCGGGCGTCGAGAAGATAGTGGGCACGAACACCGTCTGGGGAGGAACTAGCCGGGTCGACGTCTCGGGCCTTGTAGCAGAGGCCATCGAGGACGCCGCTAGCGGTACTCGCCGCCGCAGTCGCCGAGCAGTGCAAACAGGTCCCCAGATCTCTCCGTGACCGACCGTATGGCCCCAAGGTCCGCCCCGTCCAGGGCGAGCCCCGGCACGCGCAGCGTCTCTGGGATGTGCCCCGATATTCCGAGGCGGGCCCCTATTATGACGCCCGCAACGGCGGGCATGTCCAGCGCAAAGCGGGCCGCCACATTGGCCGTGCCGGCAGAGTGCCTCTCCGCTATTTTGCCGAGTGCAGCCAGCAGCTCCTGGAACAGTCCCCAGCCGCCCCATTCCTCGATCATGCGCAGGTATTTCTGGAGGCTGTGCGTCTCTGGCCGCGCAGGCTCGTCAGCGCCCAGATATTTCTCCGAGAGAAAGCCCCCCAGCAGGGTGCCATACGCAAGCAGGGCGATGCCGTTTTTTTCACAGAATGGCGCCATTAGGGAGAGCGGCCTCTGGTCTAGCACCGAGCACTGGACCTGGTTTGAGACGGGCCTTATGCCGTGATCAACTATCAAGCGGAGCCTCTCCGTGTCAAAGTTGGTGAGGCCTAGGTGGCGTATCTTGCCCTCTGCGCGCAGCGCGTCTAGATGGTCGAGTGCGTCAAGGTATGCAGGGTCGTTATAGTCCCACCAGTGGAACTGCAGCAAGTCAATAGAGTCCGTGCCCATTCTCCTCAGCGATTCATCTATGTGGTGCTCGACTATGCTGCGCGTCATGGGGCCCGGGGGCGGGACGAATTTTGTAAATACAACCGAGCGGGCCAGCTCCTCCGGTGCAAGCCCCCTCCGGAAGCCGCCCAGCAGCTCCTCCGCGGGCCCGTAGATATCTGCTGCGTCCCAGCATACAAGCCCCGCATTATGGTGCTCTGCCATGGCGGAAAGCGCCGCTTTCAGGTCTATGGCGCCGTGGCCGCCGGCCACCTGCCACATGCCGTTTATGATGCGGGGAATCCTAAATCCCGGCGCAAGCTCGGCCCACTCCATCTCCGCCAACGCCGCGGCGCCGCGGCGCGCCTATAACTATCTACGGCGGGGCCCGCAATACATAGGCATAAAAGATCGGCGCCGCCCCGCCGGCCGATGAAGCTCGTCTTCCTCGGCACCTCGGCAGCACAGCCGACCACCAGGCGCGGGCTGTCCTGCACGTGCCTCAAGGTGGAAGGGGAGATACTGATGTTCGACGCCGGGGAGGGTATGCAGGTGCCCTACCTCAGATCAAAGCTCGGGTGGAACAAAAAGATGAGGATCTTTATCACACACCTGCACGGCGACCACTGCCTGGGGCTGCTGGGGCTGCTGCAGACGATGTCGATGCAGAGGAGGACAGAGTCCGTGGAGATATACGGGCCGCCCGGCACCGACGAGTTTGTCGCTGCAAACGCCAGGATGCTCGGCTTCTCCCCGTCGTTCCCTGTTATCATGGAAACGACAGAAGAGGGGACGGTAGTCGATGCACCCGGGTACGAGGTCTCTGCATGCAGGGCGGAGCACTCGGTGGAGGCGTTCTCGTACCGGTTCTCTGAAAAAGGCGGGCCGGGCAGGTTCTCTACAGAGAAGGCGCGCGGGCTTGGCGTGCCCGAGGGGGAACTGTGGGGCACGCTCCAGGGCGGCAGCGCCGTCTCTGTAGGCGGCAGGACCGTCCTCCCGTCGGATGTTCTCGGGGAGGGCAAAAGGGGCAGGACGGTGGGGTTCTCTGGCGATACAAGGCCGACGGACAAGCTCGCAGAGTTCTTCCAGGGGTGCGACTACCTGGTCTTTGATTCGACCTTCGCCGATGAGATGGTAAAAAGGGCGCGCGAGACGGGCCACTCGACGGCGGCCGAGGCGGCCGCGCTGGCCAAAAATGCCGGCGTAAAAAACCTCATACTGACGCACTTTTCCGCGCGGTATAGCGACACGGACGATCTGCTGCGCGAGGCGCAAAAAATACACCCTTCATCATATGCCGCAAGCGACCTGCTGGAAGTCGAGGTATAGGCGCCAATTATCCTGAATCGGCCGCTGCAAACAGGCCCTCTGACGATTCCCATGCCACGTCGATCTGCTCGCCTGCAGCCGCAAGCGTCCCGTTGATGCCGTCCTTGAGCTGCTCCCCGACGTCCCCGCCTATCGCGGTCAGGTCGTTGCGCACAGAGTCCGCAATCTCCCATATTTCGGGGAACAGCTCGGAGGTCTGCGGCATAAAGAGCGTCACGCCCACTGCCACCACGCATAGAATTATGATTATCTTTAACATCGCCTTTTGTCTAGTACTGCGGGTGGCTTTTTACGCGCGTGCTAAAATTTTTGATCCGACCCGCTCGAATTTTTTTGATTCCGCCCGCCCACCAGCCACTCCATGACCTCCTCTATGTGGTCCGACCGCAGGGTGACCCTTATGGGGCCAAGCGGCGACTCCTCGGCGTCGGCGCACAGGGCCACTGTTCCCGCGTGTGCCGCCTGCTTGTTGAGATAGAACCATGTGGACGTGCCGTCAATGTGGTGCTTCATGTTCCGCATGTATACCCCCCGGCTCCCCCGGGAGCTTATGGTCTCCCGGATCCTCTCAAGGGATAACAGGTCCCCGGTTATCCCCGCCGAGCGCGCGCCCATGCGGACCTCGCCGTCGGGCAGAACGTTTAGCAGCGCATCCCTGACCTTGTCGGGATCCTCAGAGTTCAATACCTCGCAGTGCCCCGTCACGTGGCACTCGGCATCAGGCCGCATCTTCTTCCTCCCAGCCCTGTATTATCGAGACTGCCCTGTCCACGAGCTGCTCTGCCGTCAGGCCGTTGTTGGAGAGCGATTCATCGGCGAGTGCTATCGAGGTGCCTATGCCCACACCGAGCTCCCGCGCGTCCCTCTCTTCGAGCTGCCGCATCTCGCGCGGGTCATCTGGCCTCCCCCGCCCCTGCAAAAGGCCGAACCTCCTGCCTGCTGATGCGTGGATAGAGAGGATCCTGACGCGGCCCACTCCCTTGAGAAACTCGATCTCATCATTGGAGCGGATGCCGTCTATTACGGCAGTGCCCGGGCCGGCCGCATCTATCTGCGGCCTGATCAGCTCCGCTATGGCGCCGGGGCCCCCCTTCTCCCTGAGCTCGAGCATCAGCCTGCCCAGGTTGCCGCCGGTCGGCTCTATGCCCCTTCTTGCTGCCTCTTTTCTCACCATGTCCCCCATGTTGATGGTCACATACCCCATAACTGCAAGCCCTGCTGCTATCGTCGACTTGCCAACCCCGGGCATTCCGGTCAGGCAGACTATAAGCTTGGCCAACGGGCCCGCCCCGCGCCGCCGATCCTATGAAGCTACCGAATATTGTTATAAGGAGATCCCGGCAGGGGCCCGATGCGGTCCTTTGTGGCAGTAGAGGTTACGGACGCAGGGGCGCTCGAAAGGATAGCTTCCGTCCAGCGCTGTCTCGCAGGATGGGGCAGGCAGGTAGGCGCAGAGAACCTGCACTTTACGCTGGCGTTCCTCGGCGAGATTGACGATGCGGCGGCAGCTGCCGCCGGCAGGGCCCTTGGTTCTGTATCCTTTGAGCCGTTTACGGTCCTGTTCAGGGGGGTTGGCGCCTTTCCAAGCGCAAAGTCCCCGAGGGTTGTCTGGGCTGGCGTCGACGAAAAAGGCGGGGGCGCCCTGGCTGCACTGGCACGGACCGTCTGCTCCGCGCTCGGCGTGAGTCCCGATATACGGGGGAGGCCGCACCTGACCATGCTGAGAATTGGAGCCCGGAAGGACATGAGGGATGCGCTAGGCGGGCTAGGCGGCGAGGAGCTCGGCTCGCAGAGGGTTGATCATGTAAAGCTCAAAAAGAGCGTGCTTACGCGGCAGGGCCCCGTTTATTCGGATCTTGCAGAGGTTGGCGCCGCATGACAGTATTGGATAGGGCGCGAAAGCTCGCCGTGCCGTCGGCCCGGGCCGCGCGCGAAAAGGACCGCACGGCTGCGCGCGCGCTGGCGCTCGTAGAATCGGAGATAGCGGGGCGCCCCCGGATCACGGGCGCCGAGTTCGGGGGCTCGTACCCCAAGGGGACGTGGCTGCCCGGCAGGTCCGACATCGATATATTCGTAAGATTCGACGTATCCGCCCCGCGGGGCGAGTTTGAGGACGTCTCAAAGGAGGTGGGCTTTGCAGCTCTAAAGGGGCACGGGCCGTACACCAGGTTCTCCGAGCACCCCTATGTCGAGGCCGAGATGGAGGGGACCAGAATAAACGTGATACCGTGCTATGAGGTGGAGAAGGGCAAATGGAAGAGCGCAGCAGACAGGTCGCGCTTCCACACCGCCTTTATGAAAGAGAACCTCACCTCGACAATGAGGGACGAGGTCAGGCTCCTCAAGCTCTTCCTAAAGAACAACGGCGTATACGGGGCCGAGATCTCGCGGCAGGGATTCAGCGGGTATGCGACAGAGGTCCTGGTGTGGAATTTTGGCGGCTTCGAGGGGGTGGTCCGCGGAATGGCCGGAATAAGGCGGGGCCAGGTGATAGGCACAGCGGGGAAGGAGTTTGACACGCCGGTCTCGATAATGGACCCCGTGGACCCGCTGAGAAACTTGGCCGCGGCGGTATCCGTGGAGAGCCTGGGCAGGCTGGTCCTGCTGTGCAGGGGGTTTGAGAAAAAACAGTCGGCCTCGTACTTTGTGCGCAGAAAGCTGAGGACATCGGAGGCGCTGCTCCGCAACTGCATAACGGTCAGCTTCCGCCACGAGGAGAGGAGCCCCGATACAATCTGGGGGCAGGTCAAGCGCGCCGCCTCCGCCGTGGGGCAGCAGCTGATGATGGCGGGCTTTACGGTGGCAAGGTCCGGCGCGTGGACCGACGGGCGCAGCAGGGCGTGCCTCTTCTTTCTGCTGGAGTCCCGGTCCATACCGGAGTATACGGTCCGGGAGGGGCCCGACTTTTTCGGGGGGGACGACGCGGAGCGCTTTGCGGCCAGCGGCAGAAAGGCGCTCGCCGTCTGGGTCGGCGGCAGCGGCAGGGTCATGTCAATGGAGAGGCGCGCGGAGAGCGACGCGCAGGGCTTTTTGCGCACGCTGCTGGGCCGGGGACTCGACGGGTCTGGCGTGCCCCGCGGGATAAAGCCCGATGTAAAGCGCGGCTTTGCGGTTGCAGCAGGCGGCAGCCGGCTCCCCGAATCAGTTAAAGCGGAGCTGCTGGAGCTTGTATCCACCGATGCTGCAGTCTTTCCATCCCGTTAGCGAGCTCTCCGAGGGGCCGTACGCCGGGATCGTGGCGTACCCGGGCGGCGACACGGGGCACAGGGTCGCCGAGCTGGAGGAACTCGGGGTCACGGGCGTATCCTTCGGGGGCCCGGTCTCACTCGGGGGGCTCGACGTGCTAGGAAAAGGGTACGTGGGGGTGGTGGTGCTGGCCAGGATGGACCGGCAGACGATAGCGCTGAAAATCCGCCGCACAGATTCACAGCGGGACAACATGGAGGGCGAGGCGGCCCTGCTGTCTGTCGCCAATAAAGCCGGCGTGGGGCCGAGACTCGTGGCATACAGCAGGAACTTTCTTGCCATGGAGTACCTGGAGGGCGAGAGGATAGGCGACTGGGTGTGCAGCCTGGGCGAAGACGATGCAGATGCGGCCGGGGCGTGCGCCAGGAAGATTCTCGAGGACTGTTATCGCCTGGACGAGGCGGGGCTCGACCACGGGGAGCTTAGCTTCATCTCAAAGCACGTCATAGTAGGATGCAAGACGACCATTGTGGACTTTGAGAGCTCGAGCACGGACCGGCGGCCGGCCAATGTCACATCTGCCGCGCAGGCGATATTCATGGGCGGCCGGATTGCCCGGATGATCGGGCGCGTGCTCGGGCAGCCCCCGAGGGAGGAGCTGATAGGCGCCCTGAGGGGCTACAAGCAGGAGCGGAACAGGGGGGGCTTTGAGAGCCTGCTGGAGGTGCTCCGGGTATAACCATAGCAGAAGATGCGGTGGCCCACCTGAGCAAAGACCGCAGGATGGCCAGGCTGATACGCCTGGTCGGCGAGTACAATCCAAGGAGGACACGCAACAGGCACGAGGCGCTGGTCCGGTCGATAATCACCCAGCAGCTCTCCGGCTCTGCCGCGTCGTCCATCCTGGCAAGGTTCCGGGCGCTGTACGGGGGAGGGTTCCCGCGGCCGGCCGACGTGGCAAGAACGCCCGCAAGAAAGCTGCAGCAGGCGGGGATCTCCGCCATGAAGGCAGACTACATCAGGGGGCTGTCTGGCATGATAGACAGGCGCGAGCTAAAACTTGCAGGCTTCTCCCGCATGGGCGACGAGGAGGTGGTAGCCGAGCTGGTCCGGGTCCGCGGGGTGGGCAGGTGGACCGCCGAGATGTTCCTGATATTCGCGCTCGGCAGGCAGGACGTGCTGCCGCTTGGGGACCTTGGGCTGAGAAAGGGCGTGATGAAGCTCTGTTCAATGGACAGCTTGCCCACCGATGCCGAGATCGTAAAGACGGCCGAGCGGTGGAGGCCGTACAGGACGGCCGCCACGTGGTACCTCTGGAAGGGCACGCAGGGATTCAGGAACATATGATGGTGGGACCGGCAGGATTTGAACCTGCGACCTCTAGCACCCCAGGCTAGCATCATGGCCAATCTAGACGACGGTCCCCCGTAGGGTGCCTCAATGCAAAATTATTAAATCGTGTGATGTGCCTGTATATCCATGGGGACCTGCTCTATATGCCACAGAATCTCGGCCGGCGGGGACCACCTGGACTGCCAGGAGAAGATGCGCCTCATGCTGGAGGATGAGAATTCAAAGGAGGGCCTGCCCGAGAGGCTCGGGTCGGACCCCTCGGACCTTGCCGTAGAAATGAGGGCCTTTCTGGACCATCTGGCCAGGGAGAAGGGAAAGGACAGCTAGCGTTCCTGCACGGTGGGCCGGATCAGCACCTCGTTTACGCTCACGTGCTGCGGCGCCTCCACCGCGTACAGCACGGCTGCAGCTATGTCCTCCGCGCGCAGGGCTGTCATCTCTTTTGCCTTGTTTACAAAGTCCTGCAGTGATTCGTCTGTTATGGTATGGGTCAGCTCGGTATCAACCACGCCGGGCTCGATGGTCGTGATCCGTATGTTGGCGCGCTGGCTGAACTCCTGGCGGAGCCCCTCGCTGAATGCCGTGACCGCGTGCTTGGTGGCGCAGTAGACGCTGCCCGCGGGGAATACCAGCCTGCCCGCAACCGACGATATGTTCACGATGTGGCCGGATTTTTTGCCCGCCATGTGGCCTATTACCGCCCCTGTGCAGTACAGGACCCCCTTGATGTTGACGTCGATCATCCTGTCCCATTCGTCCACCTTGAGCCTCTTGAAGAAGCTCAGGGGCATCAGGCCCGCATTGTTCACCAGTATGTCTACCGAGCCCCACTTGTCGAGCACGGCCTTTGCAAACGCCTCGCATTCTTCCCTGGAAGTGACGTCCAGCTTTTTTGCCAGAACGTCCGCGCCAATCTCGCCGGCGAGCTCTTCGAGCTTGCCGGTCCTCCTGGCCCCTATGGCAACCTTGGCGCCCGCGCGGGAGAGCGCAAGGGCAGTGGCCCGGCCGATCCCGCTGCTGGCCCCCGTGACTATCGCCACTTTGCCCTTTATCATCGGATGCAGGCCCCGCTGGCGGGGTAAAAATGTTTTTGGCCGCGGGGCCCGCGGGGCGCCCGGCATGCTTTATTAGAAGAGTGCGCCGGGAATACACCGTGAAGGCCGAGATGTGCGCCTACTGCGGGGAGATGACCGACCTCCCCTTCGAGTGCAGCTACTGCAAGGACCCGTTCTGCGCAGAGCACCGGCTGCCAGAGGAGCACCGGTGTGTAAAGCTCACCCAGATAAGATCCAAAGAGTTCGGCAAGAGGGGCGTAATCCGCGACGGCGGCAGGGACCGCCCCAACATACTCCGCAGGATATGGGCCCGGCTAAGGCGCTAGTACACGGACTTTGCGGGGTCGATCTTGGCCCTGCGCGCCTGGTAGAGCAGGGCCGCCGCAAGGAAGAGCAGCACTATCGATGTGAGCCAGTGGGCTGTAATCAGCGTCACGTATGCCACTGCAAAGCCTGTCGAGACTGCCGCCTGGGCCAGCAGCTTGACCCACAGGGGGAACCGTGCGGCCCGGTAGGCCGCTTCTACCGCAAGGAGCCCCGCCGCCGGGTATATCGTAAGCAGCAAAAAATCTATCACGTCGACATCTATATGCGACACCGCCTAGTCCTCCCATCGGACCCTGTCGGCTATCTTTTTGGATATGAGGGCCTGGGCGTTCTCGTAGGGCAGGGCCGCCACGTCTTCTGCCTTGAACGGCCCGTACGATTCCATGTCGGCGCCCATCATCCGGTCGGTCTTTTGCAGGAACCTCACCACGACCGGCCGGGTCTTGTACTTTTGCGCCACCGATTCTAGGAGCCCCGGCCTGCCGCTGAGGATCCCCGATTCTATGACCCCGCGCCTCTCGCCCATCTCCTCCTGCGAGTGCACGATGAACTTTTCCTCGTCGAGCAGGTTGGCGTGGTCGGCGCCGCCGGCTGCCGCCTTTTCCAGCCGGACCATTAGCAGGTACGATGCCAGGCCGCCGACCATCCCCGCCGTGGCGTCCTTTATCCTCTTTTCAGTGCCCTCGTACTCCTCGTGCCGGAGCTTTCCAAGGTACTCGGAGACGGCCCGGTAGATCCCCGGGTCAAGCTCCTGGGCCGCATCACTCTGGACCTCCCGCAGCACGATCGAGTACAGCAAGCTAGCGTCGACTTCAAGCCCTGCCATGCCCACCCAATCCTTAAATGACAGGCCTATTTGTGTTAGCTTCAAGGTATAGCGTTGCCGTTTAAAGTGAGCCACGGAAAGGCACTGGAGCTGAGTTATTCGGCCGACGAGGTCTTTTCCCGTATACAACACGAGGGGATCAAGTTCATAGACCTGCAGTTTACGGGCCTGACCGGCAGGTTCCACCATACGACAATCTCGGCCAATACGTTCACCCCCGAGCAGATGCGCGACGGGCTGCCCAAGCTCGACGGCTCGTCGATAGTGGGGTTTACCAGCATTGACGATTCGGACCTTGTGCTAAAGCCGGATCCCAACACCTTTGCTGTGATCCCATGGTACACGGCGAACAAGACCGCAAGGCTGCTCTGCGATGTATACTGGGGCGAGGACAGGGGCAGGCTCTCAAGGGACCCCCGCGGGCTGGCCCAGAGGGCCGAAGAGTACGTCAAGAGCTCCGGGTTCGACTACAGCGCATGGGGCCCCGAGGTCGAGTTCTTTGTGTTTGACAAAATCCACTGGGATGTGCTGACGCCGTACAAGGGGCAGTCGTATTCGATAGAATCAGAGGAGGCCCCCTGGAGCCAGAGCGGCTCGGGCTATCCCATGGGGCTGCAGGAGGGGTACTATCCCAGCACCCCGTCGGACACGCTCACGCCGTTTAGAAACGAATGCGTCAACATACTCAGCGAGAACTTTGGCATACTGTGCGACAACCACCACCACGAGGTGGCCACGGCCGGCCAGTGCGAGATCGACATAAGGTACGACTACCTGACAAACTCGGCCGATGCCACCCAGTCCTACAAGTTCGTGATACGGAACGTTGCCAAAAAGTACGGCAAGGTGGCCACCATGATGCCCAAGCCCATATCCATGGATTCAGGATCCGGCATGCACACCAATGTGAGCCTCTGGAAGGACAAGAAGAACATATTCTTTGACGAGGAGGCGGAGATGGAGCTCAGCCAGGTGGGCCGGTACTTTTGCGGCGGAATCCTGGAGCACTCCAGGGCGCTCTGCGCAATATCCAACCCGACCACCAACTCATACCACAGGCTGGTCCCCGGGTACGAGGCGCCCGTGTACATAGCGTGGAGCGGCAGCAACCGCTCCGCGATAGTGAGGATCCCGCGGCACTTCAAGGGGGTAGGCTATGCGCGCCTAAAGCGGCTCGAGTTCAGGGCGCCCGACCCGTCGTCCAACCCGTACCTGGTCTTTGCGTCGGTGCTGGCCGCCGGCCTCGACGGGATAACAAAAAAGTCGGACCCGGGGGACCAGGTGCAGGAGGACATCTTCAAGATGACCAGGTCCGAGAGGGCCAAGAGGGGGATAGGCGTCCTGCCCGCCAACCTGGGCGAGGCGCTCGACGAGCTGGAAAGCGACAAAGAGTTCCTCGCGCCCGTGTTCCCGGACGATGTAATAGACAGGCTGATAGAGCTCGGGAGGCGCGACCAGAGGGAGATCGCGATAAGGCCCCACCCCCACGAGTTCTACCTCTACTTTGACGTCTAGAATCAGACCCTGCCGCTTATAGTCAGCACCAGATAGAGGGAGAGTGCGATCAGGCCAAGCCCCATGCCAAGGTAGATGGTCCTCCCCCCTGCGGTATTGGTGGACTTGTACAAGAGCGCCCCGCCTGCCAGGCCCAGAAAGAGCACCAGGATACCCGATACAACCGAATCAAAGGACCCGCCGGTGATCACCGGGTGGAAGAGCCCCGCGAGCAGCGCAAAGAATACCACCAGATATGCATATTTTGCGCCCGACATCGCGCGGATGCCCGCCTTGTTCAATGCTGCGCGTGATTAGCGCGGGGAAATAAACATTGGCATGAGGCGCAGTCCGGGCTGAAAGGCCCGCCTTGAAGAATATGGTTGGATCAGGGTGCGAGAAGGGCCTACATGCCCATGCCGGGCGGCATGCCACCCATGCCTCCCATTCCGCCCATGCCACCCATGCCGGGGGGCATTCCGCCCTCTTCGCCGCCTGGCGGGGGGGTGGGGGACTTGGCGGTTGCGACCACGTCGTCGATTCTGAGTATCATGCAGGCCGCCTCTGCTGCCGCCGAGACTACCTGCCTCTTTACGGCCAGCGGCTCTATGATGTCGCTGCTCTTCATGTCTGCGATGCTCGCCTTGATTACGTCTATGCCGCTCCACTTCTCGCCCTTGAGCTGCCTGGATCTGAGGGACGTGAGCGTGTCTATTGGATCCATTCCCGCGTTCTCTGCAAGGGTAAGGGGGATCACCTCGAGCGAGTCGGCGAACTGCTCGGCGGCAAGCTGCTCCCTGCCCTCGAGCGACTTTGCCCAGTTGCGGATCTTGGTCGCCGCGTATATCTCGGGCGCCCCGCCGCCGGCCACCACCGAGGGCAGCTCCATCACATCTTTTACAACCATTATCGCGTCGTGCACGGACCTCTCGACCTCGTCGACTACCCTCTGGGATCCGCCGCGCACCAGCAGTGTCACCGACTTGGGATGCATGCAGCCCTCTACGAACACCCAGCGGTCCTCCTCTATCTTCCTCTCCTCTACAACCTCCGCCCTGCCGAGGTCATTCTCATGCAGGTCGTCAAGGTTGGTCACAACGCGGGCCCCCGTGGCCTTTGCGAGCTTTGCCAGGTCGCTCTCCTTTATGCGCCTGACCGCGGCCACGTTTGCCTTTGCAAGATAGTGCTGCGCCATGTCGTCTATGCCCTTCTGGCACAGGACCACGTTTGCGCCCGAGTTTATCACTTTGTCCACCATTCCCTTGAGCATCCTGTTCTCTTCATCCAGGAACGACTTGAGCTGCTGTGGGTTCGATATGTTGATCTTGGCATCGGTCTCGGTCTTGCTTATCTCGAGCGCCGTATTGATGAGGGCTATCCTTGCGCCGCCGGTCCTTTTGGGCATCCCGCCGTGCACTATCTCCTTGTCAAGGACTATGCCCTGTATGAGCACAGAGTCCTTTATCGAGCCGCCCGCCTTCTTCTCCACCTTGATGTCGTCCACGTCTACCTTGTACTTTTGGTCGTCTTTTTCAGAAACCGCAAGGACCGACTTTACTATGATACCCGAGAGAAAGTCCGATTCCTTCTTGACCAGCTTGGTCTGCATGGCGGTCTTGGCCACCTTGTTGAGCACGACACTGTCGTCGGCCGTGACGTTCTCGGCTATCTCGTTGAGGTAGAGCCCCGCCTTCTTTGCGGCCTTTCTGTACCCGTCTACAATCACGGTCGGGTGCACGTCCTGGACTATTAGCGTCTCGGCGTTCTCGAGAAGCGCCCCCGCAAGGACCACTGCCGATGTCGTGCCGTCGCCGACCTCGTTGTCGGTGGTCTTGGATATCTCCACCAGCATCTTTGCCGCCGGGTGCTGCACGTCTATCTCCTTGAGAATGGTCGCCCCGTCGTTTGTTATCGTTACATCGCCCAGCGAGTCTACTAGCATCTTGTCCATGCCCCGCGGGCCGAGGCTGGAATGGACTATCTCGGCTATTATCTTGGAGGCCGCTATGTTGTTCTTTTGCGCGTCGCGTCCCTTGGTCTCGCTGGACCCCTCCTTGAGGAGTACAACCGGCATGGTGCCCTTTGACGAGGCCTGGACGTTGCTCATAGATTGGCTGGCCCTAAAATCCCTTTTTATATCTTATTCCGGGGCTCTGGTAAGTTATTCCGACACACGGATTGCAGTGGTAAGCAGTGGCATTCATTACCACAGCCGCGTGCTGGAATCTTCCAGATCCGGGCCCCTAGGCAGGGCGATCTGCAAGATCTGCAGGTGCTGGACAGCCCTGGTTTGAGGGATCCGGCAGTTGCCTGGCAGGCCTTATATTGAACGGGATCGGCCCGGGGGCGCCTATGCGGGGGGCCTGCGCCGGAGCCCCGCCCTTTGTGCAGCCCTGGCGGCCCTCCGCGCCTTTCTCTGGTAGCGAGTTATTGGCCAGGCTATGATTCGGGCCATGGCCAGCCAGATTGCAACGTATGCGAACATGATGATGCCAAGTGGGCCGCCGCCAAGATACTGCAGATGCGAGTACTTGACCGCCCTGATTTGATGGGTCCGGCCAACTTGGAAACGGCCCAGACATTGAATGGGAACAGCCCGGGGCGCTTGCACGGCAGACCTGCGCCAGAGTCTGCGGAGCCCCAACGCATGGCGCCGGCAGGGACCTGATCGGTGTTTATAAATTGGGAGAAGAATCTGCCGCCGCATGGCCGGAGCCAGTACCAGCAGAAAGTCCTACGGGAGAATCTTTACCCTGCTCCGGGACCACAACAAGTGGTTTGAGAACTCGATCCCGCTGATTGCCAGCGAGAACATACCCAGCCCCGCAGTGCGCGAGGCGCTGATCTCCGACTTTGGCAACCGCTATGCCGAAGGCTGGCCCGGCGAGAGGGTATATGCAGGCTGCACCTACATCGACATGGTCGAGACCGAATGCATGAAGCTCGCCAAGAAGCTCTTCAAGGCGGAGTTTGCCGACGTCAGGCCCGTCTCAGGTGTGGTGGCCAACCTGGCGATATACTCGGCCTTCTCAGATCCTGGCGATGTAATGATCGCCCCCTCGATACCAGCAGGCGGGCACATATCGCACGGCAGAAAGGAGCACTCCGGCACTGCGGGCCTCGTCCACGGACTCGAGGTCGAGTTCTATCCTTTTGATGCCAAGAGCATGACCATAGATGTAGACGCGACAAAGGCCAAGATTATAGATCTGGAGAAGGCGGGGCGCACTCCCAAGATAGCCATGTTCGGGGGCTCGCTGTTCCTGTTCCCCCACCCGGTAAAGGAGCTAGCAGAGTTCATGAAGGGCCGCGGCATGCACATCAACTACGACGGCGCCCATGTCGCCGGCCTGATAGCGGGGGGGCAGTTCCAGGACCCGATAAGGGAGGGCGCAGACACGATGACCATGAGCACGCACAAGACGCTCTTTGGCCCCCAGGGCGGCCTGGTACTCGGCCGGAATGAGCACGCAGAGGGGATCAAAAAGGCGATGTTCCCCGGGCTTACGAGCAGCCACCACATACACCACATGGCGGCAAAGGCTGTGGCATTCACCGAGGCTCTCGAGTTTGGCAAAAAGTATGCAAAAGACGTGGTCCGTAACGCAAAGGCCCTGGCAGAGTCACTAAGCGGGCTTGGCTTCAAGGTGCTCGGCGAGGACGGGGGCTTTACAAAGTCGCACCAGGTGGCAGTCAACGTGCTGGAGTATTCCGACGGGGGCAAGATCGAGGCCCGGCTGGAGAAGGCCAACATTATAGTAAACCGGCAGCTCATACCCGGCGATATCAAGGCTGGGCGCCACTACCTGCACCCCGGCGGGATCAGGCTGGGCGTCTCGGAGGTCACAAGGCTCGGCATGGGCACAGGCGAGATGGCGGAGATAGCCGAGCTTATGAAACAGGCGGTAACAGAACGCGGGGACCCAAAGAGGCTCGCATCAAAGGTAAAATCGTTCAGGAAGCCCTTTCAGAAGGTGCAGTACTGCTTTGACAAGAAACTGCCCGCCTACGAATACGTAAAGCTCAGGTAGCCGTCGCGGCGCCTGCATGCTGCGGCAGCATCGAGCGGACTGCGCCCAGCAGGTCCTCCTGCGTTATCTTTATCCCCTTTACGTCGTCCGAGCCCGACTCCACGTGGCGCCTGAGCGCCTCTGTTGCGGCCCTGTTTGCAGCGGACTCTATCTCGGCCCCCGTGAGCCCCTCCGATGAAGATGCCAGTGCAGCCAGGTCCACCGTGCCGTCGAGCGGCTTGTTCTTTGTGTGTATTGCAAATATCTTTTCGCGCGCGCCGGCGTCCGGACGGGGCACCTCCACCACCCGGTCGAACCTGCCGGGCCGCAGCAGCGCCGGGTCCACTATGTCGAGCCGGTTGGTGGCGCCAATTATCAGCACGCCGTGCAGCTCCTCGAGCCCGTCTATCTCGGTGAGTATCTGCGAGACCACATTCTCCGTCACATGCGATGTGGAGCCGCCGCCGCGCCGGGGCACCAGCGCGTCGACCTCGTCAAAGAATATTATGCACGGGGCGGCCTGCCTTGCCTTTCTGAATATCTCGCGGACGCCCTTCTCTGATTCGCCGACCCACTTCGAGAGAAGCTCCGGCCCCTTGACGCTGATAAAGTTCGACTCGGTCATCCTAGCGACCGCCTTTGCTATGAGGGTCTTGCCGGTGCCCGGCGGGCCGTGAAGCATGAGGCCCTTGGGGGGGCTCACACCCGCGTACTTTACCGCCTCCTTGTGCTTTACAGGCCACTCTATGGCCATGCGCAGCTCCTCCTTGAGCCCGTCGAGTCCGCCTACATCGTCCCAGCTCACATCCGGCACCTGGACTAGCACCTCGCGGAGCGCCGACGGCCGGACCTCCCTGAGCGCCTCCCGGAAATCGCCCGCGGTCACGTTGATCTTTTGCAGGATATCCCCGGAGATCCTCTCCTGGTCAAGGTCGATCTCCGGCAGCACCCTCCGCAGGGACCCCATGGCGGCCTCCTTTGTTAGCACCTCAAGGTCCGCCCCCACAAAGCCGTGCGTGACCCCGGCTATCTTCTCGAGGTTGACATCGCCGTCAAGGGGCATGCCCCGCGTGTGTATCCCAAGTATCTGCTCCCTGCCCTCGCGGCCGGGTATCCCTATCTCGATCTCCCTGTCGAACCTGCCAGGCCGCCTGAGTGCCGGGTCTATCGAGTCCGGCCGGTTGGTGGCGGCTATCACCACCACCTTGCCGCGCCGGGTCATGCCGTCCATCAGGGATAGCAGCTGCGAGACGATCCTTTTCTCGAGCTCGCCCGAGACCTCGTCGCGCTTGGGGGCGATCGAGTCTATCTCGTCTATGAATATTATGCTCGGCGCGTTCTCCTCTGCCTCCCGGAACATCTCGCGCAGCCTCTCCTCGCTCTCGCCGTAATACTTGCCCATGATCTCGGGGCCCCCTATGTAGGAGAAGTTCGCGTTGGTCTCGCCCGCCACCGCCTTTGCAAGCAGCGTCTTTCCTGTGCCCGGCGGGCCGTACAAAAGAACGCCCCGGGGCGCGTCCACGCCGATCTTCTCAAAGAGCTCCGGGTGCCGCATGGGCAGCTCGACCATCTCGCGGATCTTTTGCACCTCGCTTGTAAGCCCCCCAAGATCGTCATACGTGACCCGCGGATGCGATGCGTCCGTGGCCCTCGACGGGGCTCCCAGCTTGAACTTGGTTCCCTCGACAACGATAACGGGGCCGCCAGGCGACGTGGATGCAACCGCAAACTGCACCCTGCCGCCCATCTGGGTGCCCAGCGTTACTGTGTCCCCCGCCGTGAACACATGGTTGAGAAAGTTCTGGGCCATGTACTCCTGCAGGCCTCCCACGTTGATCTTCTCTGCTGGCGAGAGGACCACCTGGACAGCGTCAGACGCCGATGCAGCAGAGAGCTTGATCCTGTCGCCTATCCCCGCGCCTATGTTCTGCCGGGTCAGCCCGTCGATTCTCACCACGCCGGTGCCACGGTCCTCGGGGCCCCCAGGCCAGAGCTTTGCATGCGTCCTCCTGTTGTACGATAGCTCCAGGATCTGCCCCGTGCTCCAGCCGGCCTGCTCCATAACCACCGGGTCGGCTATCACCCTCCCGGCACCCACGTGCTGCCGTGGTATCTCTTCGACCCGCAGTTCTATTCCTTCCATACTCATCACCATAAAAAAAGGAGGTTATTGGACCTCCACTGTCTTGCCTTTCGGCTTGTCCGGCTTGGCCAGCTTGAATGCCAGCTCTAGAATCCCGTTCCTGTAGTTTGCCTTTGCCGAGTCCTGGTCGACCTTGTGCTCGAGAGGTACCTGTACATGGTACTTTTTTGAACCCCTCTCTGCGTCAATGGAGACTGTCGCCCCCTCGACTACGACCTTGACGTCATCCTTCTCGACTCCGGGCATCTCCGCCACCAGCTTGAGGATGCCGTCCTTCTCGTCGACTATCGCGTCAACGAGGGGCTCCCTCCTTTCTGCATTGGGCAGCAGGCCGGGCTTCATGTTGCCGTATTCCCTTACGACAGGCTTCCCGTCCGGACCGACGGTCATGGCGTACCCGTAGTATACGGGCCCGCCCTGGCCTCCGGTCTGCCGGGCCTCCTCCAAGAGCTCATCCAGGTTGAAAAAAGACCCGGACATCCTCTTGAAGAGCCTGTCGAACTCGTCATCTATGATCATGTCATATACACCTATTCAATGTAATGTGTATGACATTATATAAAACTTTCTTATTATGGGTAGATTTCTTACATGATAGCATTATAAATGACAGTATATAATATTTGATATGAAGGCTGCAGGCGTCTCCGTTCCAGAGGCGGTACGCGAGATAGTAACACGGAACCGCTCCGTATATGACTGCATGAAGATGGACCTCATCAATTATACCGCGCTTGCAGTAAAGATACAGTCCGAGGTGGAGAGGCATCTCGGGGGGCCGGTCAACCTCAACACGATAGTGGTGGCGATAAAGAGGTACGCCGATTCGTTCGACCAGAAGGACGAGGTCAGGAGCGAGACTGTGCTCAAGGATGCAAGGATCTCGCTGACCGACGGGATGGTGGACATCAAGCTTCCCGGGGACGCGTACGATGACGGGTATCCTGCCGACCTGCTTGAAAAGTTCTCCCGTGTGACAAAGGACTTTGACTTTTTCAAGCTGCCGGGCTCGTTTCGGCTGCTGACTGAAGACCTCGAGGGCATAAGGAGGATAATGAGCTCTATGCCGCAGGGCCAGGAGACGTTCAGCACGGGGCTTGTCAGGATCAAGATCAGCATGCCGCTCGAGCAGAGGGCCGACGCGGGATCCTATGTGGTAGAGCTGCTCCACAAGAACGGCGTCGAGTTTGTCGACGCGTACTTTAGCAGGGAGAACATGATCATAACATTCGACCAGGACGACGCCGCCCGGGCGTACGAGGTCCTCCGCACGGTGGCAAGGGGTTAGCGCCTGATGGATACGGTTCAGGGGCCCGGGAGCGCCGCAGTTGCAGGATAAAAAGAAAAGAATACTGATCCTTGGCGGCGGGTTCGCCGGCGTAAAATGCGCGCGGGAGCTCGAGTCGACAATGGGCGGCGACGCCGACGTGGAGATAACCATGGTAAGCGAGGACAACTTTTTGCTGTTCACCCCGATGCTGCCGCAGGTGGCGTCGGGCATGATCGAGACCAGGCACATCGTCATGCCGATCAGGACTATCTGCGACAGGACCACCTTTTACGAGGGCAGGGTCAAGAACATAGACCCGTACGGCAAGAGCGTCGACCTGTGGGGCACAAGGGAGAAGCGCGGCATCTCCATCACCTATGATTTTCTGGTGCTCGCACTCGGCAGCCAGACCAACTTTTTCGGCCTGAGCGACGTAGAAAAGAACGCGTATACAATGAAGACGCTGGGCGACGCGGTCGTGCTGAGAAACAGGGTCGTCGACATGCTCGAGCAGGCGGAGAACGAGACCGACCCGATACTCCGGGGGACGCTGCTCACGTTTGTTATAGTGGGCGGGGGCTTTGCCGGCATAGAGACCGCGGGGGAGATCCTGGATTTGCTGCTCGACGCAAGAAAGCACTATCCCAACATACGCAAGGACGACTTTAGCGTGGTGGTGCTCGAGGCGCTCGGCGCCATACTGCCCGGGTTTGATGAAAAGCTCGCAAAGTTTGCCCATGAGAAGCTGCTGGAGAAAGGGATGGACATAAGGCTCCGGACAGCGGTGAGCGGCTTTGACGGCACGGAGGTCTCCTTCAAGGGGCTCGACGGCGGCGGCGAGGATGCGATCAGGACGAACACATTGGTGTGGACCGCCGGGGTGACGCCCGTCAATACGATCAAGAGGTCGCTTTTCAAGACCGAGAAGGGCAAGATAGTAGTGGATGGCTTTCTCGCAGTTCCCGAGTTTCCCGGGGTGTTCGCGGTGGGCGACTGCGCCCTTTCGGTGGACCCCGGCAGCGGGCGCCCGTTTCCCCCCACCGCGCAGCTGGCAGAGGCGCAGGGCGAGACGGTGGCCCACAACCTGCAGGCGCTGATCAGGGGCGGCGGCATGAAGGCGTTTACGTTCAAGCAAAAGGGGCAGATGGCGGTAATAGGCAAGCGCACGGGCATAGCGTCGTTTCTTGGCGCGAATATCGCGGGCTTTTGGGCGTGGTTCCTGTGGAGAAACGTCTACCTCTCAAAGATCCCCAGGATGGAGAAGCGGATCAGGGTGCTGCTCGACTGGACGATAGACCTCTTCTTTGACCGGGATATTGCCAGGATGAAGCTCTTCAGGAAGAGCTCTGCTGTGGAGCAGCGCGGCCTAGACGAGGTCGACGACGTATGGTAGCAAGCCCTGATACGGCCAGCGCGGGGGCAGCCACATACATGCCCAGGTTGAGCGATATCACCGCGATGCCAAGGCCGAGCACCTGCTGCTCGGATCCCTCCTCGGCCAGCGACATTAACGACAGGGTTGCAAGCATCGGGGTGATGAGCAGGCGGACGGCCTCGCGGACCGCGGGGCTTTCCCTCTCGAGGTCCGCCACGGCGGGCGAGAATGCATAGTATGCAGAGTTGAACGCCGACATGAACGCCGAGCCCGACGCGGTAGACATGAGCGTACCGTCCCTTACCTCGCGAAGCTGCTGCACCTGCGGCGCCAGCTCCGTGCCGTATGCGGCAGTGGCGATCAGGCACCCTCCGCCCTCGGACGTTGCATCGTCGGACATGCCGCCTTCGGCTGCATCGAGGGGGGCCTCCTGCCCGCCGAGCTGCAGCGGGGTCTGCGCCCTGGCGCCCGGCAGGACCGTAAACGAGTAGAGCAGTGAATTAAACTCGCCCAGATAATCGTTGAATGCGCTGTCCCTGCTGCTGTATGTAAGCGTGTAGAACAGGTCGGGGGTAGCGAGCACCACCTCCCTGAATGTTATGGTCACGTTCTCGCCGCTCAGGGGAAACGTGCCCCTTGCGTCCTTGGCGAACGCCTCAAACTCGTTGATGTCCGTGGTGTTCTCCGAGAGCACTTCAAATCCCACCGGCCCGTCCTGCTCGTCGAGCAGCCTCTGGTTCTGGGCAACCTTGTCGTCCAGGCTCATCGAGCCCCTCGGGTCTATCGTGATTGCGATTGCGGGGTTGAACCCTTCCACCTGCGGGCCCACAAAGATCATGTCCGGCGCGCTGGCAGTCGTCTTTGCCGGGCTCTGCACAGACCAGCCGTCGGGGGCGTCAAACTCGATCCCGAGATCATCGTTGGTATAGGTGCCCGAGACGATCTCCAGAGGCGGGTCCGACATCTCCGGGGGCAGGTTCATCCTCTCCGGCTCGCCGAGATCCAGCAGGTTATCGACGGAGGACCTGTCGACCACCTCGGCCGAGGTTATCTCCCCTTCTCCCCATCTCAGGGGTATCGTCTCGCCGGGCGGGGTCTCCAGTGTGGCAATCACATCAAGCGTGTCCAGGCCCTCCTGTGTGACGACCCTGCCAAAGGCGGTGTACTGCCCGTCTAGAAAGTTGGATGCCCTGTGGACGATAAAGAACTGCGAGCCGGCGCTGTCGGGGTTCTGCGAGCGCGCCATGGATAATATGCCGCGGTTGTGCTTTATCGTGTTAAACTCGGCATCTATCATGTATCCCGGGTCGCCGGTGCCCCACTCGCCTACAGAATCATACCCATCGGGCTTGGTCTTGGGGTCTCCTCCCTGGATCATAAAGCCCTCTATTACACGATGGAATACGGTCCGGTCGTAAAAGCCCGACTCCACCAGGGAGATATAGTTCTCTACATGCCCCGGCGCGTCATCCGCAAAGAACTCTATGGCGATATCCCCGGACTTTGTGTGCAATACGACCAGCCTGTCCTCGGCGTATGCATCGGCCGCGCCCGCGGCCAAAATGACAGCGGCAATGGCTGACAGGAGCGCCTTCAACGCGGTGCCCCGCCCCGGGCCAAATAAAAGCCAAGCTTCGTGGCATGCCCGCCGTGCAAGGCCCAGCCTCAGGCACGGATCCCGCCCCGGGAGGGAGGCACGCACCCGGGCCATCAGTTTTTAAAAAAGCCCCGCCACGACCTGAAGCATGGACGACGACGAGAGGATCCGCGCCCACCTGGTCTCGGTCTGGCGGGAGGCCAGGAAGAGGTTCTCGGTGGGCGGAAGGGAGGGCATGCTGCTGCTCACGGATAGGCACCTCTGTTTTGTACAAAAGACGGAATCCAAAAAGAGGTGGTGGACCGTAGTGGTGGACAGGCAGGCGCTCAAGCTGATGAGGTCCAAGGATACCATGATCCTCCATGACGGGTACGGGGAGGAGGACCTGCGCAGGGATCTCGAGAACACAAAGAATACAGAAATTGCATTTGATGACATACTGGACGTGGAATACTCCGAGAAGGCGTGGGGCAGCGTCCTTGAGCTGCGCTATTCAAAGGACGGCAAGGACGCAAAGTTCCGGTACATGATAGCGAGGGACTGGGTGAAATATCCGCTCAAGGAGCCCACCAGATATCTAAAGGTCGACTGGGGGCCGTTTGTCGAGTTCATCAGGGAGCGGAGGATCACCCCGTGAAGGCAAAGGTGTACGCCGTCGGCGTCGGCCCCGGCTCGCCTGCGTGCCTGACGGGCGAGGCCCGGGAGGCGATAAATGCCTGCGGCGTGGTGGCCGGGCACGAGTATACGCTTCATGCCATAGCCGGCCTGCTGGAGGGAAAGGAGGTGCACCGGATCACCATGGCCACCCAGGAGGAGGTGTACCAGAGGATTGCCGCGGGGCTGGGCGAAAGGAGCCTGGCCGTGCCGTTTACCGGGGACGCCAGTTTTTCAGAATCCGAGGTGGTCGACCGGCTCGTCGAGATCTTTGGGGACGTCCGGGTCGTGCCGGGAATCAGCGCGATCCAGGTGGCGGCAGCGAGGGCCAGGATTCCCCTGGACAAGTCCCGGGTGATCACCATGCATGTGACCCCGTCGATAGAGGGCAAGAAGCTGGAGCTGCAAAAGGCCCTGCTCGACGGGCTGAGTGTCATACTGGTCCCGAGGCCGTGGCCCCGCAGCCCCGAAAGGCACTTTATGCCGTCCGAGATTGCCGCGTACCTCCGCGGCAGCGGCTTTGATACGGGCCGCATGAGGGTCTGCGTGTTCGAGAGGCTGACGGGGGAGGACGAGGCCTCCTTTGAGGGGATGGTCAGCAATCTTGAGGGCAAAGAGTTCTCGGATCTCAGCGTGATGGTGTTCGACCAGCACAGGCCGGACTCTTACATGAACTATCAGTGGCAGTGGAATGTATGATCGGGATCATATCGTCGGCTCCGCGGGGACCGTCTCGCCTATCATCTCTATTATCTGGTGCTCGATGACGCCGCCTGCGATCAGGAGGCCCAGCACGATGCCGATCTCAATGAGGATCATGCGGATGTGCGGCCGAATGGGCCTGCTCTTGATCATCAGGACGCCCAGCAGGTAGCTCCTCGAGATGGCCAGCGAGTATGCGGTCACCTCCATGATTCCAAACGGCGTCGTGAAGAGGACAGACAGCGGGTGCAGTTCCGCCAGCGCCGGCGTCACCGACGCAAATGACGCAAACGCGTGCCCCGTGGACCAGGCTGCAAATAGCCCCCATGCCATCCCGAAGCCGGGTATGAACATGGGCAGCGCTATCCGCGTGTTGTGCATGAATATGCCCAGCGCGTCTATGCCCTCCACCTGCTCCCTGAACTCGTCCATGAACTCCTGGGCCTCGTCGGTATCCACGGGCCACATTGCGCCAATCTGGTAGGCGAGTGTAAAGATCCCCAGGAAGATGAGAAAGACATAGGCCCGCTTCATGGGATCAGGCTACCCCTCCCCTGTTGATATAATAGTGTGTTGTAAGAGCCGCCGCGAAATCCGCGCAGGCGCCCCGTCCTCCGCGATCCCCCGGCCGCGGGTAAATTTAATTAAAACACATTGCCCCGGGGGGTGTTGGACCGAGAGGTGGCCCTGGCCCTTGATTACGCGCTCAAAAAGGGCTTTCAGGTGCACCCCGACGCGCTGGACGTGCTGGAGGGCGTTGATGCATCCGAGCTGCAGAGGCTGATCAGGGACCTGGTCAAGACCAAGGCCGGCAAGAACGCGTTTATGATCAGCCGGGACGACCTGGAGGAGATCCTCGGCATAAAACCCGAGGGCGAGCTCACGGCAGAGCATTCCGTCCTGTTTGATCCCACTCCATTGATCACGTCGGCGGAAGGGGTAGAGGGGTACAATGCCCTTTTTGCAAGCAGGTTTGCAAAGCTCAAAAAGATAGTGCTTGCCAGGCCCGAGGCGTCCCGCCTCAGGAGCAGCGCCTCTGCCGCCTCTGTCAAGGACGACGAGGAGGCGTACGTCTGCGGGCTGGTCACCGGCCGGTCCTCCGAACGGAACGTGACCAAGGTGGCGCTCGACGACCCCGCCGGCACGCTGGAAGCGGTGGTGCACGACGGGGACCTGCGGAAGGCGGCCGACATGCTGCTAAACGACCAGTTTGTAATGGCAAAGGTCGTGGCGGGGAGGGGCGGCGGGCTTGTGGCGCGGGAGCTGATCATGCCGGATGTGCCCGGGTCCGGATCCGAGCCCAACAGGTCCGAGAGCGAGGTGTACGCGGTCTTTCTTTCGGACCTGCACATAGGCAGCAAGTACTTTCTGGAGGGGGCGTTTGCAGAGTTCGTCTCCTGGCTATCAGGCATAGACCCGGTGGCCAGGAGGGTCCGCTATATGATAATAGGCGGCGACCTGGTGGACGGCGTGGGGATATTCCCCAACCAGGACAAGGAGCTTGCATACCAGACCATAGGGGAGCAGCTGCAAAAGGCAGACGAGATGCTCGCGGGCGTGCCCGATCATGTGCAGATATTCATAACGCCCGGCAACCACGACCCCGGAAGGAGGGCCCTGCCGCAGCCCGCCATACCGAAAAAGTACCACGCGGGCCTCTGGGAGCGCGGCAACGTGGAAATGCTGGGCAACCCCGCCATGATCTCGCTCAACGGTGTAAAGGTGGGCATATTCCACGGCCAGAGCATAGACGACATAGTAAAGACCACCCCCGGGCTGAGCTACGACAGGCCGGTCGACGTCATGCGCCACCTGCTCAAGGTCCGGCATTACAGCCCCATATTCGGCAGCCAGACGCCCATCGCCCCAGAGACTGAGGACATGATGGTAATAGACGAGGTGCCGGACATCTTCCACATGGGGCACGTCCACGTGACGGAGCTTGGCAGCTACCGCGGGGTGCTGCTGGTCAACGCGGGAACCTGGCAGGGCCAGACCCCCTTCCAGTCAAGCATAGGCCAGACCCCCACCCCTGCCCGGGCGGTTCTGGTCAACCTCAAGACATTCAAGGTATACTACAAGGACTTTGGGGAATAGCCGTTATCTATCCGCTATATTATATCCGCCAGGATCAGGTCGTCCCCAAAGGCCTCCCGGACGGTCGCCGGAGGGACGGTCAGCTTGAACTTTTTCGTCCTGCCGTGTATCCCTTGGTGGGTAATCCGGCCCGAGACCATCCCGGAGAGCTCCACGTCGCTGAGCATCTGCGTGGCCCTCCGCTGGGTGAGCACCGCCTGGCCGGTCAGCCTGCAAAGCTCCCTGTATGTAGAGTAGATCTCCCCCGTTGACGAGCCCTTTGACCTCATGACCGCCAGTATGACCAGCTTTTCATGTAGCGGGTACGACCGGAGGGCCGTGTTCTCTTTGTTCTCCTCTATCTTTAGCGCGGCATCCCTGACGTGGCCCTCGGTCACGCCGTCGGCGGCTGCCCTCTCGGCCATCTCGCCTGCCACCCTTAGAAGGTCGATGGCGCGCCTGGCATCGCCGTGCTCCCTGCCGGCCATTGCGGCGCACAAGTTGAGCGCAGAAGATGAGACGGCCCCGGGGACAAACGCCTCCCCCGCCCTGTCCTCTAGTATCATCCTGATCTGATCGACAGAATAGTTGGCAAAGACCACCTCTTCCTCGCTGAGTGCGCTGAGCACCCGGGGATCCAGCCTCTCCTTGAAGGCCAGATCGTTTGAGATGCCCACTATCGTAAGGGAGCCCTCCCTTATCCTCTCGTTTGCACGGGTCAGCTGGTACAACACGTCCTTTCTGGTCTTTGAGACCAGGTGTGCAAGGTAGTCTATCTCGTCTATAACAAATACGGCGTTGGTCCTGCCTGTATCTATCGCCTTGATCAGCCGCTTGAATACCTCCGAGATGGCAAGGCCGGTTGGCGGAAGCTCCTTCTCATCAAGGCCCAGCTGCCTGCCGAAGCTCACCAATAGCCCGTACAGGGTGGTCTCATCCTTTGCGTTTGTATAGACCAGCTTGATGGGAAAGTCTGACCGCTTGACACGCTCTTGGATCTTTTGCAGTATCTTTTTTACAACAAGCGTCTTGCCAGTTCCTGGCTTTCCATACACAAGCAGGTTGGAGGGCCTTGATCGCTTGAGTATTGGGGAGAGTGAGTGGGTCACGTTTCTCTGCTCGCCGTCCCTATGATGGATGGTCTCCGGTATGTAGGTGAACCTGAGCATCTCCCTGTTTCTTATCACCGACTTGCCGTTCTCGGCCGTATCCAAGATCGCATCCACTGGATCCTGATCGGTCTCTTGTTTCTGAAGTGTGATGCTCATCGGGATCATCTTGGATCCTATAGTTCCAATTCAAGTTATCACACGAATATTGTTTACAGTGGAGATCAAGTTTGTTGACACCGATCAACCACCCCCTCCACACCTTCATTTCCACTGTACAACCGGATCGTTGTATGGTGTGGTCTGGTATGTATGATCTCTCTTTGAAAAAAAAAATAAAAAAAACATAGAGTGGAAATACAGGTGTGTGGGTATGCAGGGATTAACGTCCTGTTAAGGTCTGGTTAAGGAGGATGGGAACGGGGGGATTTCTGACCCCCTTGTTTCCACTCTAGGCGTGAAGGTGGCCGTTAACAGTGATAATGACGGATTCCCGACCCCTTCATTTCCACTCCACGCACAAAATACCCTCTTTATAAGGTGGAAGGGGGCTCGGAGGTGTTATCTTGGGGCCTCCTGCAGGCCCTGTACAGGCAGTCAACATTAACAGACATGATAATTAACAAAATTCATAGGATCTGTTCATTTGTTAAGGGCCACTCTAACGATCCGCATGACAAGGAAGCGGATACGGATAGACGTGGAGGACGCAGAGGGGGGCAGGTATGACATCCGCATAGAGGGCAAGGTCAACCGTGAAAAGGTCATCAAGATATTCGACATGCTAGACATGATAAACATCGAGGAGGCCGACTCCCCCGTACCAGACACGGTAGGCTCAAAGATCTGGGGCATAGTGGAGAAACAGTTCCCCATAGGCAGGTTCACCTCTACTGACATACTTGAAAAGTACGAGGACGAGTACAACGCCCCGATCAAGCTCAGCATAATATCGACATACCTGTCCAGGTTCGCCCAGAGGGGGAGGGTCAACAGGGCAAGATCCGGCAGGTCATGGACCTACCAGATTGCAGGCATGACCCAGCAAACCAGATAGTCTGGGTTAGATATTGGTTATAATTTTCAAACCTTATAGTCATAATTGATAATATAAGGTAAAATGGCATCATTTTTTGTATAATCTATAAAAATATACGGCATATGCCCCATAAACAGCAGTGAATCGGTGCCTGCATACACCCATGTTCGAGGGCCTGCCGGCATCCTCTCTGGGAACGGGTCGTGCTTTGTGGGGGCCGGAGGCAGAAAGCCGCCCGGGGTTGTAGCAGCCCACCCTGTTCATGGAAGAGCTCATCCGGAACAAGATATGCCTGGTCAACTCACGACCATGCCATCCTCAGACCCAATGGCAAGCTGGAACGGTTCTTCCGGGCCTCCAAGGGGGGATGCCCTACTTTGGCGGGGCAGCGGATCTCATGGGGTATTACGACGAGCGGAGGGTCCGCACCTTGCCCGGCATCAGCCAATACGAGATGCCCTTGGAGGCCTTCAGGCGTAAGATAGCTTCCAAGGGGCTCCGGAAGACCAATCCTCACTGGATGGAGGAGGATAGCGATGAATAGCGAACATGATTATCGTATCGTACAGGGGGTACGGGGAGGCCCATCCTTGCTGGATGGGGAGGGTGTCAATGGCTGACGAACCAGATTACCGGACAATAGCACCTGTTCTGGCTGGCTGCCGGCGGAATGCGGCACTTGGGGGGGGGGGCGCCACTGGGCAGCCTCATACAGCCTGGCCGTTCCACACGCCTGCGCCCTGCCGTTTTAGCTCATTGTGACCTTTTTGACCACCAAGCGGTCCTCCTCAATGGTTATCCTCACATAGTCCCCCTTCTGCATGTCCATGTATTTCCTGTACTGCTTTGGAAGGGAGACCGTGCCGCCTGACGTTATCTTGACTATATGCCCATCTTCTTCCATGCCTGATTATAATATTATATAATATAAATATCATATCAAATTATATTCATTATTCATTAATAACATATATCATTAAAATAAGAATGGAAGTGTGTGTAAGACCGGACCAGAAAAGCTATGGGTCAAGGCCCTACCAGTACCGGCAGTCTTCCACTTGCAGACAAACCTTCGCCCCCTACTCACCGCGCTCCAACCTCTCCTTACCCCTGCCAGTAATCGAGTAGATATAGGGTTTTTTGTCCACGTGGCGCTCGACGAGGCCCTCCTCGGAGAGCCGTTTCATCAGTCTGGATGTGTGCTCGCGCGTTCTTTTAATCGTGATTTGTATATCACGTGATGTCAAAGGTTTTTCTGTGATTAGTTGTAGCACATGTTCTGTGATATTGCTATTGTATCTAGGTGGGGTTTCTACGGTTTCAGGCACGATATCTACTTTGGCAGTATCAACCACATCACTCACATCACTCTGAGTCTGGTCGGGATCGTCATTTATCACAGCAGGGTCACTCTCCTCCTCCTGCCCTGTCATATCCAAGGCATCCATGCGTATTTTCATATCGATCAACTGCCTCTCGTAGTACTCTAGGCGGTCCAGATGGTCGCTTTCTGCCATCTCTCTGGCCGAATCCGTGCGTGGCCGCGTCCTGTGATAGAGCAGGAAGCCCAGTACGCCCGCCAATGACATGGAAATGATGGCCAGGACGGCCCCCAGATCAAGCACTTCAGCCAATATCACAAGTGTATGATATGTGTGTGATTTATCATTAACGAATGATATAATTTCACTCTCTGGCTGAAATCTGTTATCACAGGCGGGCTTCACACCACCCGTTTTACAGGCGTGAAAATAGAGATTATGCGCCCGAAGCCTGCTCGATTACTCTCTCAATCACACCCATCACTTCCTCCTCCTTTTCAGAGAGTATATCACTATCTTTTATCACAGATAGCTGCTCGGAGAGTTTTGACATCACATCAACCTCTTCTGGCCCGATAATCTCCAGTGCCTGCAGGAGGATCATCGTATAGCGGAATTTCGCCAGCTTGCCCTTGGACTGTCCCAGTTGCCTGTAATATCCGCCTCTACTGATCCTGGTATCTAGTTCCAGACGGTTCTGTGAGTTTAGAATAATTTCAATCTGGCGTTCCGTAAACAGCGAGTTATCGATGATTCGCTTCATTATATTGTTAAATTTAGAACTATCATGCCCCGACATAGCTATACAAATCTGTATACATTACCAATTATCAATGATGCGAAAGTTAGACGGCACTAATGCCGCTGCCGATCCCATGCTGAGAGCCTGTCCATTATGGGTGCTATGGATCAGAGTGGGCAGCCAAGCGACAGGAATATCTTCCAAATTTCTGGGCCTTTCAGTACCTGTATGTATCGCCCATTGTACGAGCCGGGCGTCCCTGCGGTCTGGCCTTGACGGTTCATGCGTCTCTCGGGGGCAGTTGTCCAAATTAGGTGCCCATGGCGGCCCGCTTACACAAGCCTTCTCTCGCACACCGCGCCTCCGTTTGCTGGACCCGCCGAATAGCATCGGGCCGCTGATCATGGTACTGTACTGCCAGTCCTGGAACAAACCCCCATGAGGTCCCGCCGCACATCTTTAAATACACTTTCGGATGTGGCGGCTCGAATGAACGCACAAATCGTTGCCGCCGCGACTGTTCTTGCATTGATCGCCCTGTTTGCTGCTCCTGCATACTCCCAGTCTCGGGGGCCTGATGTGACGGGCACCCGCGTATTCTGGATTACCGCATCCGACGGGATAGACACCGTGCGCGAGCCATACGCGGTGGCCGTCCCGTGAGGAGGGCGTACCTTGCAGCTGCAGTCGTGATAATTGTGGCCGCGGCAGTAGGATATGTGGCATTGTCGGCATCCGACGTTCAAAACACCCCGGTGCCTGTCTCACAGAACGAGCCCGCTGCACAGGACACCACAGAGCCCGTAGAGGGGGATACCCCGGCGCATCCGGCGGGGATCTCTACGACGAACGATACGATCGTCCACATGCTGGGGGACGGCCATGACCGCACGTGTGAAGAGTGCTTTGACAAGGCGCATGTGACGGCGTCGCCCGGTGTTAACATTACCTGGTACAACGACAGCCCGGTATCGCATACACTGGCAAGCGGACTGCCCGACAAGGGGCCGGACGGCGCGTTTGAGACCGGGACGATTATGCCCGGCGAAACATACACCCTTGATACCGGCGGGCTTGAAACGGGGCACTATCCGTATTACTGCATAGACCATCCGTGGGAGAAGGGCCGGGTTGAGGTGCGGAAGCCGGGAATCGATTTGAATGCGCCCATCTGGACTGGCGTACCAATCTTCGACAACGAAGAGCCTGAACTTGACGCATACCTCAACGGTACAGCAGTGTACGGCCCGATACAGGCGGCATCAGATGCAGTATCGCTGCTGGTGCTGACATCTGACCCGGACGGCGATCTCGTCACCATAGGCGTAATACCCGACGACCTACCCCCGGCGGCGGTCTCGGTATCGGACCATGGCAACGGCACGGCTACCATACTGATAGACGTATCCTCCGCGGGTGTGGGCACTTATGCATTCCGGATTACCGCATCCGACGGGATAGACACGGTGCGCGAGCCATACGAGGTGGCCGTCCCGTTAGGACACTATGCAGAGAACGATACGATCGTCCACATGCTGGGGGACGGCCATGACCGCACGTGTGAAGAGTGCTTTGACAAGGCGCATGTGACGGCGTCGCCCGGTGTTAACATTACCTGGTACAACGACAGCCCGGTATCGCATACACTGGCAAGCGGACTGCCCGACAAGGGGCCGGACGGCGCGTTTGAGACCGGGACGATTATGCCCGGCGAAACATACACCCTTGATACCGGCGGGCTTGAAACGGGGCACTATCCGTATTACTGCATAGACCATCCGTGGGAGAAGGGCCGGGTTGAGGTGCGGAAGCCGGGACCTGATTTGGATGCTCAAGACATCTGGTTTGGCTGGTGGTGAGTCACCACCCGCCGACAACGAAGAGCCTGAACTTGACGCATACCTCAACGGTACAGCAGTGTACGGCCCGATACAGGCGGCATCAGATACGGCATAGCCGCTGGTATGCTGTCGAAGCCTTGACTGCGTGGGCTCCCGCAGGATCGCCGAGACCCGGCGTGGGTGCCATGGCAAAAATAACAGACGTGTAAACGTGCCCGGGCCGCTTAAAAACATTTTGTGCTCCCGGCAGAAATGCAAGAAAGCCAAACGCGCGGGGAATTGGCTCATACGACAAAGCAATTCTGATGGCGGGAAGCGCCAGATACAGCAGCTTGTCTATTCTATGAAAAGACCAAATGAGATGTTCCATGAAATCCCAGCATCTTTCCTTCCAGCTCGCGTTGTCATTCGTGTTAAAAAACATGCTAGGATGCTATATCACAGTAACATCCAGAACTTGCGTTTCTTTTTTTGTCCGCATTGACCCGCCGCCTGACTGGAATATTCCGGAGTGTTCCTCTATGGATGGCGGAGGCATGAAATCAAGGTACCATGCACACAGGCACCTAATTTGGGCAGCCTGCCTTTGAAGTGCATGCGACCCTTCAGGATCCATCGGCATTCCGTCCAGGCGGAGGGCCATATCATTCAGGCAGGGGGATGGTTCAAAATTTGGAAGATTTTCATGTCATTTGGTTGCCCATGTTTGGATCCATGGCACCCATACTGGACAGAGCTGCTGACAGACGGCCGCCCGCCCCAATCCCGCAGCTGCCCCGGAGGCTGACTTTTGGCTACACGGCGCCCCTAGGCACGGACGGTGCCATTCCCGTGCAATGCACCCCGGGCGAAATACCATTAAGCCCCGTTCTGTGTACTTGAACATGGAAAGGACAACAGAGGCTCCACAGCACGTACCGAACGGAAAGGGCCCCGCCCCTGGAGGCCCCTGATGGCCCCGGATAATGACCCCCCCGGGGCGCATGCAGTTCCGGTGGGCGCGGTGGAGGCCCGCCTCAGGTCGGAGCTCAAAAAGAGAAAGACGCTCCTATTCGCCCTGATTGATTCGGAGGTATCAGATACCAAGTCAGCACAGGACCTGGCAAGGGGGGCGGAGAAGGCGGGCGCCTCGGCGATCCTGGTCGGGGGATCGTCCACAGGAGACCAGGCAGAGACGTCCCGGATAGTGGGAGACATCAAGGAGGCAACCACGATCCCCGTGATCCTCTTTCCAGGCAATGTAACGGGGGTGGCCCCGGGCGCGGATGCGATCCTCTTCAGCTCCCTTATGAACTCGGAGAACCCGTACTTTATCACACAGGCACAGGCATTAGGGGCCCCCAGCGTGCTAAAGTTCGGCCTCGAGGCGCTCCCGACGGCATACCTTGTGATAGGCGAGGGCACCTCGGTCTGGTTTGTGGGAGCCGCACGCGGGATACCGCTGGGCAAGCCCCGGATTGCCGCGGCCTACTCGCTTGCGGCCAGGTTTCTCGGCATGAGGTTCGTCTATCTGGAGGCAGGCTCGGGGGCAGAATCGCCCGTGAAACCGGAGATGATCAGGGCCGTCCGCGAGGCCTTTGACGGCTTTCTCATAGTGGGCGGCGGCATCAGGGACGAGGAAGCGGCCAGGCGCGCATCGGAGGCTGGCGCGGATGCGATAGTGATAGGGACGATGCTCGAGGGGGGCGGCTCCCTGGACAAGCTCTCCCGGATAGCAGGGGCAATCGGGGGCACCTGACCGCATGTCCGGGGGTGACGTAGAAGAGTATCTCAGGGGGGCCGACATGCCAGAAGAGTACCGCCGGTACTATTCGTCCCTGTCGGGCGGCACATACGATATATTTGAAAAGGCAGCATCAGCAAAGTCCAACTTGGCCGATTCGTCCGGCATGGTCGAGCCCAAGATAGCTGTGGACCTCTCGGACAGGGTCGCCAAAATGCACGATCTGGACATAGCCGGGCCGCTGCGCGAGCTCCTCGCCACCAAAGGCAAGGAGCTTGCGGCGCTGATGCTTGCCAAGGAGATAATGGATGGCAAGTACCTCCCCGAGGCGGATATAGAAAAGCGGATCGACTCGGCCGTAAGGGTGGGGCTGGCCGTGGTCACCGAGGGCGTGACGATTGCCCCCCTCCAGGGCATAGCCGATGTCATCACCAAAAAGAACAAGGACGGCTCAGAGTACCTTTCCGTCTCCATAGCGGGGCCCATGCGCTCCGCCGGGGGCACGGAATCCGCAGTCACCATGCTGATAGCCGATTATGTAAGGAGGCAGGCGGGCCTTGCAGAGTACCAGGCGGACTCGCTTGACGACGAGACTGGGCGCTTCATAGAGGAGCTGAGGATCTACGAGCGCGAGGTGGGGAGCTTTCAGTTCCATGTATTAGACGAGGACATACGGGCGGTGATCTCCCACCTTCCGGTGGAGCTCGACGGGGTGGACACCGACCCATACGAGGTGGTCAACCACAAGGGGATGAGCAGGATCCAGACGGACAGGGTGCGGGGGGGCGCCCTGCGGGTCCTCAACGACGGACTCATAGGCAGGTCGAAGAAGCTGCTCAAAAGGATAGAGCTGTACGGCCTTGACGGCTGGGAGTGGCTCGCAGAACTCAAGGGCGCGGTCCAGACCGGCGAGAACAAGGAGGATGCCGCGGCAAAGAGGATGAGGGAGGTGATAACGGGCCGGTCTGTGCTCTCCATGCCGAACAGGCTGGGGGGGTTCCGGCTGCGCTACGGCCGCGCCTGCAACACCGGGTACACCTCGGTGGGATTCCACCCGGCGGTGGCCGAGATCCTGGATCACACGATAGCCGTGGGCACCCAGGTCAAGATCGACATACCCGGCAAGGGCGCGACCGTGGCATTCGTCGATACGATCGAGGCGCCCACCGTCAGGCTTGCCGGGGGCGACGTGGTAAAGATAAGGGACGTTGCGCACGGCATCGAGCTAAAGGGCAGCATAGAAAGGATCCTCCACCTGGGGGACATGCTCATATCGTTTGGCGACTTTCTCGAGAACAACGCGCAGCTCGTGCCCTCGGGGTATGTAGAGGAGATCTGGAAGATGGACATGGAGGCCGCGGGCGCCGCACAAGGCAGCCCGTCCTCGGCGGACGAGGCGGTGCGGATCTCCCGCGAGCTGGGGGTGCCCCTGCACCCCCGGTACCTCTACTACTGGGACCAGATCTCGCACGAGGAGCTGGCCATGCTGCTCTCCCCGCTGGATAAGGGGGACGCGATATCGTACCCCGCCGCCTGCAAGCCGGTACTCGAAAAGCTCGGGGTCCCGCACAAGGCCGGCCCGGAGGGCCCCGTCCTGGAAGGCGACGAGGCCCGGATATTCCGCGAGCTGATCCTGGATAATCCCCCCGGCCCGGACGCATCGGCCCCCGTGCCTGAGCTGATCTCCCGCTCATCAGGCATAACCATACGCGACAAGTTCTCCACCTCGATCGGGGTCAGGATAGGCAGGCCCGAGAAGGCGGCCCCGCGGCAGATGCGGCCGCCGACCCACTGCCTGTTCCCGGTGGGGGGCACGGGCGGCCCCACCAACAACCTGCTCAAATCGGCGGCGCGGCCGGGCTTTAGCGCCGACATACTCAGCCGCCGGTGCCCCGGGTGCGGCGAGCCGTCGATCAGCATACGGTGCTGGGCCTGCGGCGAGAGGACCGCGGTCGAGCGCACCTGCATGCAGTGCGGGACGGACGTCGACGGGGAGGAGTGCGAGAGGTGCGGCAGGCCGGGGCTGGCGCACTCGCGCGTCGAGTTCCCGCTCAAAAAGATGCTTGTCTCTGCGCAGGAAAAGACGGGGGTGAGGGCGCACGACCCCCTCAAGGGCGTAAAAGAGCTTGCACACCAGGACCGGATTGCCGAGCCCCTCGAGAAAGGGCTGATCAGGCAGAGCAGGAGCCTGACCGTCTTCAAGGACGGAACAGTCCGGTTCGATGCGACCAACTCGCCCATGACGCACTTCAAGCCGTCCTGGATAGGCACCAGCGCGGAGAAACTCAGGGAACTCGGCTACGAGACCGACGTCGACGGAAAGAAACTCGAGGGGCCCGACCAGCTCGTCGAGCTCAGGATGCAGGATATTGTCATACCCCTGGAGGGCGCCAAATACCTGGTGTCGGCCTGCGGGTATATCGACGCGGAGCTGGACAAGCTGTACGGCGCCCCCCCGTTTTACAAAGTCCCGGATTTAGGGGGCCTGATCGGCCATCTTGTAGTCGGCCTCGCACCCCACACCTCCGTCGGCGTGGCTGCAAGAATCATAGGGTATACGGAGACGCACGTCTGCTTTGGGACTCCCAACTGGCATTCCGCAAAGAGGAGGGACGCCGACGGCGACGCAGATTCCATAATACTTCTCATGGACGCGCTTCTGAATTTTTCCCGGCACTATCTGTCCGACAGGATCGGCGGCCTCATGGACGCGCCGCTGCTCATCCAGCCGCTGGTGCTGCCGCACGAGTCCCAGTCGCAGGCGCACAACATCGAGGTTGTAAAGCGGCTGCCGCCGGGGTTCTACGAGGCTGCTGCTGCGCGCAAAAAGGCCTCGGAGGTTGGCTGCGTGGAGATCGTAAAGTCGCGGCTGGAGACGGCAGGGCAGTTCGGGGGGTATCACTTTACACACGGGACGTCATCGCTTACCACATCGAGGCCCCGCAGCGCCTACTCGACCCTCGGATCGATGCTCGACAAGCTGGACCTGCAGATCCGCAACGCAAACTTGATAGCCGCAGTTGACGCTGCCGAGATCATATCAAACGTGATATCCACGCACCTTGTGCCCGACATAATGGGGAACCTCCGGGCGTACGCCAGGCAGAACTTCCGATGCACCGCATGCGGCAAGAGCTACAGGAGGATCCCCCTTGCACAGCGCTGCTCCTGCGGCAACGGGCTCATCCAGACCATAACCCGGGCGTCGGTCGAAAAGTACCTAAAATTAGCAAAGAGGCTGGTCAACGAGTATGACGTGGGGGCGTACCAGCGGGGCAGGATCCACGCCCTCTCCGACGAGATCGAGCTCGTATTCGGGAAGGGCGGCGGGGACCAGGCACTGCTGACCGACTTTTGAGCCCGCTTCCGGCGGGGCCGCGCCCTTAGAATGGTATTTAATCGGCCCCGCACCACCCACGGCATGAGGCTCTCCCCCCGGCTCAAAAAGATGCTCAACGACCAGATCGGCATGGAGCTGTACGCCGCAAACTATTACCTGTCCATGGCGTCATGGTGCGAGGCGACCGGATACGAGGGCTCGGCCAAGCAGCTCTACATGCAGGCCGACGAGGAGCGCGCCCACATGATGAAGATAGTGCAGCACCTCAACGAGATCGGGGCGGGCGCCGTAATCCCGTCGGTGGTAAAGCCGCCCGGCACGTTCAAGAGCCTCGAGGCGGTATTCAAACTGGCGCTAAAAAACGAGCAGGCCGTGACCGTCGCGTTCGACAAGATGACGGACGCGGCGCAAAAGGCAAAGGATCACGCGACGTTTGCGTTCCTGCAGTGGTTCGTCAGCGAGCAGATAGAAGAGGAGAAGAAAATGGAGACCATACTGCAAAAGTTCGACCTGCTGGGCAGGGACAAGATAGCCGTCTATGAAGTGGACAAGATAATAGGGGCCATGGAGCCCGAGCCGGCCGCGGCCGCCTAGGTCCTCCGCCAGTGGCAGTCGCAGTTGCACCCGTCGCGGCAGCCGATCCTCTTGCAGTCCGAACAGATCTTGCCGCGCCAGAACGGTGCAGTGTTCATGGATCAGAGGCCCAGGTTCTTTTTGAGGAACGTCGCCCGGTTTCTCACCGTTACATCGCTGACGCCGGCCTCGCGGGAAAAGCTCTTCTGGCTGATCCCCTCGCCGTTGTTCATGCATGCAATGTAGAGCGCAGCTGCAGCCTGGGCGACAGGGTTCTTGCCCGCGGTTATCTTGATCTCTTCTGCCCTCCTGAGCAGATCCACCGCGTCCCGCTTTGTCTTCTCCTTCAGGCCGAGGTTGTTTGCTATCTTTGTGATAAACGAGCTCGTGTCATACTGGGTCAGGCTCATGCCGAGCTTCCTGAGCATCGTCCTAAGATCCCTCGAGAGTATCCTGCGCTCGACGTTTGACACCCGCGCCATGTCGTCAAGAGTCCTTGGTATGCCGCTCTCCCTGCATGCCGCGTACAGGGACGCCGCGATCAGCGACGAGACGGTCCTGCCCCGCGTGAGCTTCTCGCCGACCGCCTTTCTGTATATGTATGCGGCCTTCTCGACTGCCGGCTCGGGCACCCCGAGCTTTATCCCCATGGCATTGAGCTGGATCAGGGCCTTGCCCAAATTGGAGACCGAGCGGGACCTGCTGCGCTGGTCCCAGACCCGCAGCCTGTTGAACGTCTGCCTCGTCCTCCCGGAAAGGGCGTTTCCTGACGAATCGACATTCCTCCCTATCATGGTGGAGAGCCCCCTGTCGTTCATGGCAAGCGACGTTCCGGGGCCGGTCCTGCTGCGGGACGAGAACTCCTCCCACGAGTGGCCGCGCTCCCCGTATGCCGCATCCTCCATTCTCTGCACCAGGACCGACCCGCAGCCACCGCAGAACATCTCGCCCCTCTCGGAATCGGTGATTATCGGGTAGGTCTGGCAGGCGTCAAGATCGCACCTGATGTCATACTCGTTTGGATATGCCGACGTCATGCCTACTATACACATCTAACACTTATAACCAAGCTGCATAGGCACGACGGGCCAAAATACACCCCTTTTTAACCGGTTAATTGGGGGAAAGGCGCCATTCGCGCCTGAAAACCAACTTTGATAATCTATGGAGAGTTTTAAGGCGCCCGCGTGCCCAGAGTCCTTGTGAAGAGGCTCGATATTATAATCCGGACCGACAAGCGTGACGCCGCGATCCGGGCAATCAGGAAGGTGGGCGTCGGGGGCCTGACAGTATCCGAGGTGCAAGGACAGGGGGCCGAGGAGAAGCCCCTGGTGGGCGAGTTCCACGCCCGGGTCCTGATAACCACGGTGGCCGAGGAAGAGAAGCTCGCCCCCCTGCTCAAGGCGGTGGGCGAGGCCGTATCCACGGGATGCCAGGGGGACGGCAAGGTCTTTGTATCTAATGTAGAGGAGGTAATGGACCTCCGCTCGAAGGAGTGCGGGCACACGGTCCTGTAGGACCTGCGGCCGCACTGCATTGCAATGAACACCCACTTGTTATATCTTGGAAGGCCAGAGGCATGCCGTGCAGGCGCTAGACGCGGGCCGCAGGCTCGGCGGGGAGACGAAGGACGCGGTCCTCGGAGTGCTGGCCGACAGGTACTGCCGGGCCATACTGGAGTGCACCATGTACAGGCCCCGGTCTGCGGCGGAGATCTGCTCCGAATCCGGCGTGCCGATCAGCACCGTATACAGGCGGCTTCAGGCCTTGCACGAAGCCAAGCTGATCGGGATCACCGGCACGATCAGCGACGACGGCAAAAAGTACCTTTTGTACAGGAGCAAGATGAGGTCAGCCGCATGCACCTTCAACGGGGGATGCGTTGAGATACAGGTGGTCCCCAACAAGCCCTGGCAGCCGGCTGGCAACCATGCATGATAATCGGGGCGCCGCTTTAAATGAAAAAGGGGGCATTGCCGCGCATGGGTGACCGGCCGGGGAGCGTTCTGTCAGTGGGCCCTGAATCGTCGCTCTCGGAGGCGCTCGGGGTGATGCGGGAAAACGGCGTAAAGCACGTGGTGGTGGCGCTTGACGGCAGGCCCGTGGGGGTGGTCACGGCCCGGGACGCGGCCCGGTTCCTTGGGGACGGCAGGACCGCAGGCGCCCTCGACGAGGTGCCCGTAAAGCACGTAATGCAGAAGAGCGTGATAACTGTGCCCGAGGGATCTGGGGACCGGCATTCGCAGTGCGCCGCCAGGATGGAGGCATTCGGGATCGGCGCGGTGGTCCTCGTCGATGACCGCGGCATGATAACAGGGATAGTCACCAAGACCGACATAACGCGGGAGTTTGCTGCCGCGCACGGCGGCAGGTTCAAGGTGGGGGAGTTTATGAGCCGCGGCGCCCTTACCTGCAGGGGATCTGACACGGTCCGGTTTGCAGCCGATGTGATGAACAGGAACAGGGTGTCGCGGCTGGTGGTAACCGACGAATCCGGCGTGCCCGTCGGCGTAATCACCACGGGAACGCTGCTCCACCACACGGAATACTTTTCTGGCGGACTCCCGGAATCCGGGGCCGACGTGTCCCGCCTTACGGACGGGGGGGCCGTAACTGCGCCGCGCGAGGGGGACCTGGCCGCGGCGGCAGGCCTGATGATAAGCAACAAGATCAGCGGACTTCCCGTGACCGATCCCGACGGGAGCCTTGCGGGCGTGACCAGCACGTTTGACGTGGTAAGGGCGTTTGTGGCGGCAGGCACCCGCGATGAGATAAAGCACGGGTACGGGGAGCAGTACTGATGCAGCAGCCCGCGCATGCAGGGCCCCCGCGCAGCCAGATATAATACACGGGCCGGCGCAGCGTGCACGTGTCGTCGGGGGGGCAGAAGAGGCAGCCGCACACAGCAAGGAAGGGGAGCACCCGGAGCATCACGTACAGGCTGCCGGAGGACATTCTAGGGGAGCTTGAGACGGAGGCTGCCGGCAGGGGCATATCCCAGAACGTCCTGGTAAGGCAGATACTGCAGCGGTATCTGGAATGGGACAGATTCGGGGAGAAGATCGGCGTGATCCCCGTGCCCCGGAAGATACTCGCCGTGCTGGGCGGGGGAATGCAGGGCGGCGACATCAACTTGATAGTGGACGCACTGGTGCCCGCGATAAGGGACTCTGTCATGTTTATGAAAGGCGGCTTTGATCTGAGGAGGTGCATCGAGGCACTCGAGGACTACATGAGGGCCTCGGGCATAAAGTCGGACCACCGTGTGGAGGGCCCCGACCACCAGTTCATCATACAGCACGATCTTGGGCTCAAATGGTCGTTTTTTACAGAGCAGCTCCTCAAGGAGCTCTTCGCCTCGTTTGATCCTGCCCTGAACGTCAGGTTCGAGACAACCGGCAATACGGTGGTGGCGACGGTGCCCCTGGGCGCCGATTTTAGCGAGCACGAATACTGAGCCCGCCGCAGGGAGGAATTGAATTTATAGCGCGGCGCCGGCTGCATCACATGATCGACCTCAAGGAGAGGGTGTTTGGCGGCATCACCGCGCAGCAGGTGTTTGGCAGCGAGCCGCCGCCCGGGGAGCTGGAGGGGCTCTTTGAGGCCGAGCTCCGCGGGCTGCTGGCGGGGCTCGACTCGCTTGACGGGCCCGGCCTGGCGGGGCTCAAGGAGAGGCAGAAAGGGCTCGACGGCGAGATCAACGGCAGGCCGGGCGCCATGGCCCTCTCGCAGGAGAAGATCCGCCTGTATCTCCGGTTCAGCCGCGAGTACATCTCCCGCATAGAGGAGAAGCTGGGCACCTGACGGCAGTGCGAATATACTCTAAATACACCCTCCACGCAGCCATGCCATGGTCCTTGTTGACAAGAGGATACTCTTTGGCGGCGTGGCCATGCTGGCAGTCGGCCTTGGGATAGTGCTTTACATCAACGCAACATACCCCATAGGGACCCCTGGCATGTCCGAGGATGCGGCGATGCAGCTGGAGCAGGACCAGAGGGTGCTCGACGACTATCGCGAGCTCTCGGGGATAATGATGGGCCTTGGCTTTTTGCTGATACTGATCAGCTTCGGCGCAAGGAGAAAGCGCAGGGACAGGCCCGTCAAAAAGGAGAAAAAGCCCGCGGAATAGCGGCGCTCAAATATTTTTATCCCCGGCGGTGCCATGCATGTGCAATGGTGCACGCAGAGATCAGCATCTACCCGATGGGGACGCAGAGCACCAGCGCCAGCTTTTACATAGCAAAATCCATTGAGGCGATCCGGGGGCTCGAGGGCGTAAGGCACGAGATCACCCCGATGGGAACATTGCTCGAGGCCCGCACGCTCGGGGAGATCTTTGAGGCGGCCGACATGATGTGCGAGGCTGTGCACAATCTTGGCGTGGGCCGGGTGGAGGTCGTGCTAAAGGTGGACTCCAGAAGGGACAAGGCCCAGTCAATGGATGACAAGATGGGCTCTGTCAAAAAGCATCTCGGGCAGGATATCTAGAACGTGCGGACGGTCCCAAAGTGCGTGTTTCTCTGGATTGGGATCCTGCCTATCTCTTTTACCATGCCGGCTAGCTCGTCGAGCGACGAGCCGGTGGGCTTGCCTGCCGCCCGGTAGATCTCCTCGGAGAACGCGGTGCCCACGAGGTCGTTTCCCCCGTTTGCGAGAGCCACTTGCGCCAGCTTCTTGCCAAGCGCCACCCAGTAGACCGATATGTTGTCTAGCACGCCGGCGAGCATCAGCCTCGACAGCGCGATCACCTTTATGTCATAGACGGAGGAGCATTCCTGGCTGACGTTGCCGCCCTTTTCCAGCTCGGTGTTGTCCAGGCTGAACTTGAGCGGTATGATTGTCAAAAATCCCCCCGTCCGCTTCTGGAGCTCCCTGACCTTGATCAGGTGGTCCACCACGTGCTCGGGCTTTTCTATGTGCCCGTACAGCATTGTAACGTTGCTCTTGATGCCCAGGTTGTGCGCCTGCTCTATGGTGTCGAGCCATTCCTGGCCCGTGCACTTGCCCCTTACGATCTGGTTCCGCGCGTCGGGGTGGAACAGCTCGGCGCCGCCGCCCGGCATCGAGTCAAGGCCCGCCTCCTTGAGCCTTGTCAGGATCTCCTTGACGGAGGTCTTGGTCAGCTTGGAGAGAAAGAAGATCTCGGCCGCGGTGAACGCCTTTATGTTGAGTTCAGGATGCTCTTTTTTTATCGTGCGCATCATCTCCTCGTAATAGTCCAGCTGCAGGTCCGGATGGAATCCGCCCACTATATGCACCTCGGTGGCGCCCATCCGCTTGGCATCCGCCACGCGCGCCTCGATCTGGGTGGGCGTCAGGGTGTAGGCGTCCTCCTCGCCGCCCTTGCGGTAGAAAGCGCACATCTGGCAGCTCGCGGCGCAGACGTTTGTATAGTTCATGTAGTATGATGCAGCGAACGTGACCGATTCCCCCACGAGCCTCCTGCGGGCCAGATCGGCGGCCGCACCGAGAATGTGCAGGTTGTCGTATTCCATGATCTCCACCCCGTCTTTAAGCGAGAGCTCCTCCCCTGCGAGCGCCCGGTCGAGGGCCTGGGATTGTGATGCGAGCTTCTCCAGCATGATCGAGAGGGAATCCGGCTTGAATATAACATTTTAGACGGGCGGGGCTTCATGGGGAAAGGCCCCCCCCGGAATCGCTGCAGGCCGGGCGTTAAAGGATTAATTACCCTGCCGCGGCCCCGGCGGGCATGGTGTTGCCGCTAGTCGACGAGTCGAACCCAAAGTGTTACCTGTGCCACAGGGGCTTTGCGGACCTGGAGGGGCTCAGGTTGCACCAGAGCACAGAGCACAAGGATCACCTTGAGGCCCACGGAGAAGGCAAGGACCGCGGCCCTGCGCCCGGAGACGTCAGCGTCTTTTAGGGGCTGCCGCCATCCATGAGGGCGGCGGCCGTCTCGTACCCCTTTCTTGCAAGGTCGTACCCGCCGTCCATGTCGAGCGCGCGCTTGAAGGCCTCGGCGGCCTCGGGAATCCTCCCCAGCTCCCCCAGCGCCAGGCCCTTGTACGCCACGGCCATGGCGCAGGCCCCGTCGGCGGCCAGCGCCTTTTCATAGCAGGATATGGCGTCCTCGTACCTCTCCAGGGCGTGCAGCGCGGAGCCCTTGTTTACCAGCGCGTCGACTTCACGCGGCTCGAGGGCGAGCGCCCTGTCGTACAGGGCCACGGCCTCCCTTGTCCGCCCGAGGTTCTGCACGGTTACTGCCTTGTCCACAAGCGCGGGAACGTACCCGGGATCAGAGTCCAGGATTTTATCATAGAATGCCAGCGCCCCGAGATAGTCGCCGTCCTCGCAGCGCCCCGCCGCCCTGTCCATGAGCTCCTCCGGTTTCATGCGGCCCTGCCTAGTGCACAAGTACATTAACCATCCGCGCTATGATGACATCCTGTCCCTGGGGTCCAGCTCCAGCGATCTTGCGAGGCACTCGTTTGCCTCGTCGTACCTGCCCAGCGAGCGCAGCGACACGCCCTTGCCGTTGAGCAGGTCCGGATCGTCGGGGCTCTCCCGCAGCGCGCCCTCAAAGAGCTCCAGCGCCTCGTCGAACCTGCCCTCTTCTAGCAGTTTCATCCCCTCCGCGTGCGGCCCGCCGTCCATGCCTTTTTGCCGCGTGCCCGCCTATTTGAAGCATCTAGGCCGGCCCCGCCCGCCAAAATTTAAATCCGTTTGTGCCGGTTTATGAGAGCGGATTGGACGCAAAAGACAAGAAGATCATAAGGAACCTGCTAGTCGACGCGCGCCTCTCGGCGAGGCAGCTCTCGGCGAGGCTGGGCATGTCGACTGTTGCCGTGCTCTCCAGGGTCCGAAAGCTCGAGGCGTCCGGCGTGATCAAGGGGTACTCGGCGAGGCTCGACGACGAAAAGCTCGGCTATGCGCTGACCGCGGTCATAGAACTGGTGGCAAAAAACGACAAGCTGCTCGAAATCGAGGAGAAGATATCGTCGATAGAGAACGTCTGCGCAGTATACGACGTGACGGGCGGCACCGACACAATCATAGTGGCCAAGTTCAGGGACCGGGCGGAGCTGAGCCTGCTGGTAAAGAACCTCTCCACAATAGGGAACGTGGAGAGCACCATCACGCATGTGGTACTCAACACCGTAAAGGAGGACTTCCGGCTGGAATAGGCCATGGCCCGCCTGACACACCTTCTGATTGCCGCCCCGTCTGCATTGGTGGGGCAGGCCGCGGCCCAGGAGGCGGCGGGGCCGTCGCCGTCCGACCTTGTGCTGCTCTTCTCGGTGGCCGTCGCGGTGGTCGCGGGCATTGCGATATACATCTCCCGCGAGGCCCTGCTTGGCAGAAAGACCGACTATGAAAAGAGCGACTTTGACTCGCAGCGCGACCGCGACTTTGAAAAGTACCACTCCGACTGGGGGGAGGAGTACCCCCGCAGCTCGGGCAGAAAGCGCGCAAAGTGGGATCCGCCCGAGGGGGGCCTGCCGGACTATTACGGGGTGCTGGGCCTGGAGAGGGGCGCCACCCGGGGGGAGATCAAGAAAAGGTACAGGGAGCTCGCAAAGGAGGAGCACCCCGACAGGACGGGCGATCCCTCGACCGGCCGCATGGCCGAGATCAATGAAGCGTACGAGGTGCTCTCCGACGACGACAAGAGGGAACAGTACGACGGGATGCTCGAACCCTAGCCCTCGGTACCCGTCACGTTGAGGCTCAGCTCCGCGTACGACGGGCCCTCTACCGCGTTGGTCAGGTTTGTATGCAGGATGACCCGGCGCCTCCTGCCGCCGATCAGCCCCTCGGCGATGACTATCACGTCGGCAAACTCTGTGCTCGGCCCCAGCATGGCCCGGGGGACCAGGTCCGATACGCCCCCGCCCCGGATGCGGGCCCTTGCACGGAAGACATCCACATCGGCAAAATACGATCCCCCGCGCTGCGTGCGCTTTGTAACCGGAACCGACTCCCTCGATATGCGGAGGCGCTCCACGGGGAATGTCCTGTCCAGCAAATGCAGCTCGGCATCGAGAGCGTCCGCGGCGCCGGCAACCTCCATGACGAGCCCCTCGTCGACCTCCACGGGAGCCGTGCCGCGGAAGCCAATTTAATCCTAGGCAGGTGCGCGCAGGCACGGGCCGGGGCGGGCTCCGGCACAACTTTAAAGACCATGCCCGGAATTGGTGTATAATGCGGCAGCAGCCCGCGCCGAGCGCGCTGAGGGGCAGGATAGCGGACCTCATAAACGGCAACGGTATGTCACAGGACTGCTACACCAGGATGCTCGATTATACGATCGACTTGTTCGAGTCGCAGGGCCTCGGGCAGGACTATTACGGATACCACAACATATCGCACGAGCTGGAGGTCACCTATGTGACCCTGCTCTCCGCGACGCGCAGCGGCCTGCCGCACAAGGACCTCAAGTATCTTTACGTGGCGGCGCTCTTCCACGACTTTGACCCCCAGAAGAGCGTGGACAAGCCGCACGAGGAGCACGTGATACGCTTCATCTCGCTGGACAGGCAGCTGCAGGGGCTGCTGGGCGAGGCGGAGATCGATCTTGAGATAATAAAATGCCTCATACACAGGACCACCTTTCCGTGGTCGGGGCGGATAAAGGAAAAGACGGAGAAGAAGATGGAGCGGTGCCTGCTTGATTCGCCGATAACCCGGGACGACCCGCCCGCGCAGGAGCACTACAAGGAGCTCGGCTGGTATCTTTCCATTGCGGACAGGGTGGCAGGCTACTCCCTGGGCAGCTTTCCGAGGGCGATGGAGCTCTCAAAGATGAACGCGCACGCGATGGCGTGGCATCCTTCGCTTATAGTGCGCAGGGCGGTCGAGTATTTCGAGTACATGCTGAGCAACGAGGGCCCCATGCTGCAGCGGGTGCTCGCGTCGCTGCCGAAGCTTATGAGGAGGAACTTTATGAGCACGGTGCTGGCGTTCTTTGATCTGCGCCAGCACGAGATCCGCATACAGGCCGACTACCTCTACGCCAACCTCCGGATGATCCCGGTGATTGAAAAGATGAGCATGCGGCAAAAGCCCGAGTTTGCATCGGCGCTCCGCGCAATATACGACGAGCTGCCCAAGCCGCTCCAGTTTGAAAGCGAGAGGTTCGACGAATCAATCAGGGACCCCGGCACCATACTGAACACGCTGCGGCTCCGGGGGCTCCGGGGCGAGATCGTCGGGTTTGCCAAGGGCGGGCCCCTCGAGGACTATGAGCTGCGGCCCGAGATACGCGACGAGAACAACGGCCTGAACAACACGATATTCCTGGAGCCGATTGCCCTCAAGATGGGGTACTGGGGCATGAACGGCGGGAGCGAGATGAGGCACCTCTTTACAATGCAGGCGCACTCGAAAAAGTTCAGGTTCCTTACCGGCTTTTCACTGAGGGACGTGATCAGGAAGCGCGTCGAGGCCGAGGAGGCCGAGTTTGTGGCGCTCTTTGATCCCGAGAGATGGGACTATTACCGCATACGCCTGTGAGCCCCCGCGGCCTCGCGCGGCTGCCCGGGGCCGTCGTGGAGGGGGAGGCGCTTGACGCATACTCTGCAGATTCTGGGCCGTGCAGGGTGCGGCCCCTGGCGGTAGTCATGCCGCGCGATGCGGCGGACGTGGCCCGGACGGTAAGGTTTGCGCGCCGCAGCCGCATAGGCGTCACCCCGCGCGGGGGAGGGACGGGGCTGGCGGGCGGCGCCGTGGGCGGCGGCATAGTCATGGATATGCGGAGGATGGCCGGTGTAAGGTGCGGCAGGTCGTCGGTTACAGCGGGGCCGGGGGCCTCCAAGGGGAGGCTCGACGCCATGCTGGCGCGCAGGGGCAGGATCCTGGGGCCCAACCCGTCGGTCGGGCCGTACTGTACAGTGGGCGGCATGCTGGCAACCAATGCCGCCGGCAGCAGGTCGCTCAGGTACGGCACGATGATCGACAGCGTTCTTGCAGTCGAGTTTGTCGACGGGACGGGCAGGCTCCGGAGGCTGCCCGGGGACGGGGCTCTGTCTGCCAGGATACTCGGCGTGGCGCGCCGCACTGACTCTGCCGCATTTCCCTGCACATCAAAGAACTCGTCTGGATACAGGCTCGATGCCGTGCGGGGGGCTGCAGACTCTGCCAGGATTCTGGCGGGCTCGGAGGGCACATTGGGGGTCATAACATCCGTCCGGCTCCGGACACATGAAGCCCCCCGGCGGCGGCGCCTCGAGGTGCTGGCGTACCGCTCCATTCTGCGCGCTGCAGCGGACTGCGCCGGGCTTGCTGCCGCGGGGCCCTCGACTCTTGAGATCATCGACTATAACATACTGCGATACATCGGGCGCCCCGTTCCTGCGGGCACCCGGTGCCTGCTGATGGTCGAGACGTGCGGGGCCCCGGCGCGGGGGCACCGGGGGGCAGTGGTGGCATCGACCCGCAGCGGGCCCGAGATCGACCGGTGGTGGAGGCAGCGGGACAGGTCCCTCTCGTACAGCATCAGGGCGGCGCCCGGCGGCGGGATGCACAACATAATGGAGGACGCGGCAGTCCCAGTGGCAAGGCTTCCCGAGCTGGTGCGTGCGATATGGAAGGTCTGCGCCGGGTCGGGGATGCGGCCCATAATCTACGGGCACGCAGGCGACGGGAACCTGCACCTGCGGCTGGCGGGGCGGGGCGGCACGGCGGGCATGGCGCGCAGGTACTTTGCAGCAGTCAGATCGCTTGGCGGAACAATGACTGCCGAGCACGGCGACGGGACTGCCAGGGCGGGATACCTCCGGGCGCAGTACGGTGCGGGAACCGTGGCCAGGTTTGCCGAGCTCAAGGCGCTACTGGATCCCTACGGTGTGCTCAACCCGGGCAAGGTGCTGCCCCTACGGGCCGCATGACGGGCGGTGGGGGGCGCACGGGCCCGCGCCGGCGATCCGCCCATGCACGGCAGCCCGGCAAAGGCCGCAGACTGTATCCAAGCCGGGCTTGCACTGACAGGTGCAAGACTCCGCGGGCACTCCCTACAGTTAATTAGCATTCATTGGCCCGCAGGGCATGGACGGGTCCCGTATAACACGGAATGGATCGGCAGCGGGATCACGGAACAGGCCGGACTGTAAAGCGCGGATCCGCGTCCGCCTGGGGGGCCTCCCGGTGTACCTGGCCCTTGCGACCGTGCTTGTGACGTTTGCTCTGGGTACGTCGTACTCCCAGACCGGCGGGTTCACACTGGATTCTGCGGAGCTGGCGGCAGACGGCGGGAGCATCACGCTGGCCTTTTCAGACAATGTGGATCCGGAAAATATAACGGCGGGTGCCTTTGGCGTGCCGGGCAGCATCGTCACGGGGGCCGCAGTCTCCGGGAACGAGGTGGTCTTGACACTGGCCGAGCCCGCGCCGGCGGATGATCCCCCCATGGTGATCCTGTACGGGTCCATCTCTGCGCTAAACAGCGAGGGGAGTGTGGTGGCAGCAGAGGCGGCCATACTCGACGAGATATTCTTTGACGAGCCCGGCACGGATCTTAGCGGGAGGGAAGGGGCTCCCTTTGCATACATAACCGATCTGGAGCACAACTCGACCCACCTTTTTGCAACCGAGGGGCTCTATAACGGCCTGCTGATATACGACGACGAGCTAAACCTTGTCGACTGGACCGGAATCGGTTTCAGCAACATCTCTTATACCGGGGTAGGTATAGACGGGACAGACGTTGTCGCAACAGTATCAACTCCCGCGACAACCGGCATCTTCATCATAGATAGCAGCGGGAACCAGAGCGGGGTGATTATCACTTCAGAAGTAGGCTATCCCATAGATGTGGATCTGAATCCCGGAATCGTCGTAGCCGATTTTGGAAACAACCAAGTGGCCGTGTACGATCTGAACAGCCCGGACCTCCAGCTCACTTTCGGCAATGACGGAAGTGACAACAGAACCGCGCCCGGACAGCTATTCCAGCCCTCGGGCGTGGAGACCAACGGGACCCACATATTTGTGGCCGACTTTGGCAATGGAAGGGTACAGGTCTTTAATGCCACCGGTGCCCCGCAAGAGATACTGAACGCTTCGCATGGAGAGAGCTCAGGGCCCTCGGACGTGCATGTATCTGATGATGTGATGCTGGTATCCCATGAAACAGGAGTGGTTGTGTTGGATAACTCCCGCAATATAGTGCAGGAGTTCGGGGCGCCAGATGCGGGCTATCTGGTGAACTCGGTGACATCCAACGGGACGCACGTGTTTGTCTCCGAGTATGCCGCCGACCTGACATCGGGTCTAACGGACCGGGTGCGGGTGTATGAATATTCCAGCGTGCAGCCCGGAACGGCGCAGGGCGTGGGCGCCATAGTCGATGGACCGCTGGACGTGCGCGCCGAAGCCGACGCCCTATCCATATCTGACAGTGTGGCAGTATCTGGAGCAGAGCCAGCATCGGCGGCAAGGCCGGCGTCGGATGCACTGCCTATCGCCGAGGGCGCGGTCATATATACGACATTTGAAAGGCCGGCATCGGATGCCCCGCTGGTTGCCGAGCTGGCATCAGCCGACAGGACAATCGATTCAGGAGAGGTAATGAGATCAGCAGCCGATGCCCTATCCCTCGCCGACAGTGTGGCAGTATCCGCAATGGTGGCAAGGCCCGCAACTGATGCACCTACGGTTGCAGAACGGGCATCAGCCGACAGGACAATCGATTCAGGAGAGGTAATGAGATCAGCAGCCGATGCCCTATCCCTCGCCGACAGTGTGGCAGTATCCGCAATGGTGGCAAGGCCCGCAACTGATGCACCTACGGTTGCAGAACGGGCATCAGCCGACAGGACAATCGATTCAGGAGAGGTAATGAGATCAGCAGCCGATGCCCTATCCCTCGCCGACAGTGTGGCAGTATCCGCAATGGTGGCGAGGCCCGCAACTGATGCACCTACGGTTGCAGAACGGGCATCAGCCGACAGGATAATCGATTCAGGAGAGGTGATGAGATCAGCAGCCGATGCCCTATCCCTCGCCGACAGCGTGTCAGTATCCGCAATGGTGGCAAGGCCCGCAACTGATGCACCTACGGTTGCAGAACGGGCATCAGCCGACAGGACAATCGATTCAGGAGAGGTGATGAGATCAGCAGCCGATGCCCTATCGATAGCTGATAGTGTGGCAGTATCTGCAATGGCGGCAAGACCGGTATCTGATGCACCTACGGTTGCAGAACGGGCATCAGCCGACAGGACAATCGATTCAGAAACGGTGATGAGATCAGCAGCCGATGCCCCATCCCCCTCCGATAGTACGGACATCATACTGGCTGCCGTACGGGCGGCCGTGGACGCACCAACCGTATCCGAGAATAATGATGTGGACTTGTCAGGCGAGATAAGGGAATCCGATGCACCGGGGCACTCGGACAGGGTGTCCCTCGGAACCGGCCTGGCTGCAGCAGACGCACCCCTCGTATCTGAGAGAATCGACGGCATGAGGATGGGCATGACACAGGCGGCAGACGCGCCCATGGTCTCCGACGGCGCGGAAGTCATGCAAGACGGCATTATACAAAAGACCGTTGCACCCGAGTTCATCGAGACGGTGGTCCGTTCCGTCTCCCTCGGGACGGGAGACGCCCCCGCCGTCTCTGAGAGGGAGACTAGCATGGGCATGATTCTACTGAGTACATCGGATGCGCCGGGCATAACGGACTCGGCGCACACCACTCCTACGGTAAGGTTGGTCTCGGCCAACTCCGCCGCTGAAAAAGAGAACGGAACGGTCGCCATAACCATCACGTTTAGCGAGCCCGTAGACGTGACGTCCGCCCCGCAGCTCCTCCTAGAGGTGGGAGTGGACAACGTGACTGCGGAATATGCGTCGGGCTCGGGCACCACCGAACTTGTCTTCAGCTATACAGTGCTAGATGGCCACAACTCTCCCGACCTCGCCTATACGGGCACAGGCGCGCTGATCCCTGGAAATGGCACAATATCGGCGGCAGACGACGGGGCGGCAGCAGACCTAACACTGCCGCAGCCCGGCTCGCCATCATCGCTGTCTGGCAGCTCAAACGTGGTAATCGACACCATATTCCCATCGATAGCGCGCATACTGGCCACGGGGAACTATATCCTGGAGGCCGCCACGAGCGAGCCGCTCAACATTAACAGCACGAACATCGAACTGGCGGTAGACGGGTTACCCGCCAATGCGACCATGGTGGATACGGTAGCTGGCAACAACCTGCTCATAACCACAAACCGCACGCTCCTTGATGCACAGAACATCACGGTCCAGTTTACAGGCGTGACGGACCCCGCGGGGAATCCGCTTGCAGAGGATGAATACAACCTCACCGACAACGACAAGGCTCTGCTTGACGGCAGGGAGGTAGTCATAGACGATGATGGCAACCTGCTTGTCATACACGACAGGCTGCCCGATGTGGTCCGTATAGGGGATGAAACACGGGGCGAGCCGCTCATACTGAACCTTGAGAATGTACGTAGTTCCGACGGTGCCAGCGCAACCCTTCCCTCGAATATAACGGTCACCCGTATGAATGTCAACCGGGATAACGTCACCCTTTTGCTGCCGGCAAACCTGACCCTGTCTGGATTCAATGACACGCAGCAGATAATCATACAGGATCCAACCAGGCCTCTTAACGTGAACGGCACCCCCCGGGAGACATCCGTGGAGGTGGGCCTGCCTAATGTGGACCTGCTGCTGGGCATGCCGGTAGAGATCGGGCTGGACGGGGTGCCGGGTGACCTCGGATACCGCATAAACTCGACGAACATGACCACGGTGATAAATCGCTGCGATGGGAACAGCCCCGACGGGGCGGACGTACATAGAGCCAACGGCAGCGCCTGCCTGGTCAATACCGGCAACAACTTTACAATATTGACGTACGGCCTATCCACGTTCGGCCTGTTCATACCCACGCTCGAGCCAGTTTCCCCGCCGACACCAACACCAGCACCGCTGCCGCGCAGGGGCGGTGGCGGCGGCGGGGGCGGCGGCTCCATCCTTTCAGGGCCCAGTGTGGAATCATCCGCCTCGCTCGGGTTCGCATCCGGCGGGCAGGACGCGCTAGGATCCCCCTCGGGGATACTCCTCGCGCCGGGCGGCACCCTCGTCATCACCCCGGAGATAGAATCGGACGGCTTTACTGCAAGGGTGTTCGGAATGGAGGTGATCCTGTACGGGGCAGGCGGACAGGAGGATGCCCGCGTCAGGTACTCGGCTGTCCCCGTGCTGCTCAACTCGGAACAGTGCTCCGGCGAATCGCATACATCGGACCGCATATTCTCGTGCGATGCATCCTCCGTGATCTCGGAGGAGGACACAGGGTACACGCTTGATGCATCGGACCAGCTCAGCCTCGAGATACCGCTCGAAGACGAGTTTGAGGGGACAATGAGCGTCATGCTGCAGGACAGCCGCGGCATACTGCTGCTCTCGCATGACCGCGCGGTATACGGTCTAAGCACCGGACAGCCGGATGCGCCGGATGATGTTGAACGCGGGGATGCGCCCGGCGGGGATGTCGTGCGCGAAGACGGGCCCAGCGGAATGCGGGATCCCGCGCCGGAGCCCCCGGAGGATCCCGCGGCGGCCTCTATGGACCCCGAAGATCCCATGGACCCTGAGCCCCGCATGGGCGGGGAGCCCGGACAGCCGGGGCCGGCAGGGCCCGGCGCCGGCACGGAACCCACCGCGGAACCCGAGGAGCCCGACGACTTGCTTGGCATGATCATGGGATGGTTCAGGTCCCTGTTCGGCGGATGAGCAGTCCGGCTGCCGCACGGGCGGTTATAACGCAGGCCTGACCGGCAAATCCATTTAACCGATCCCTTTGTGGCGGGATCATGGCAGGAACCGCAGCCGCCGTGGCGGCCGCACTGGCGCTGGCAGTGCTGGCATACGCGGCACCCGCACTGGCCGACACGGACGCAGTCAGGATAAGCTCGGCGGCCCTGGTCGATGCCAGCAGAACCCCCATCCACGACCACGTAACCATAGGCCAGACGCTACAGGTCTCCGTCGACCTGGAAAACACCCAGAACAGGGGGCAGCCCTTTGTGTACATACTCCAGATCAGGGACGAGAGCGGGCGCGTCTCCTCGATCGGCACGATTGCCGCAGAACTGGCACCCTTCAAGTCGTTCAACGTGGCGCAGTCGTGGGATGCCGAGGAAGCAGGCGTGTACACCGCCGAGATCTACGTCTGGGAGAGCCTGGCAGACGCGGTGGCACTCTCGGAGCCCGTCCTGCTCGAGTTTACCGTCAGTTGACGCCCCAGAGTGGCAGCCCCGCTTTTAGCAGCAGGAAAATGACGGCAGAGCCCGTCAGGAATACAATGCCTGCATAGGCAAGCGTCTTGAGCCAGGCAGGCGGCTGCATCTTTTTCTGCAGGTATCTTCCCGTGACCAGCCTGAAGTTGAGCACAGCCACCAGCGGGGCGATCACAAAGGAGACGCTCGTCGCAAAGTCCACAAGCTCGCTGAGGCTGTCGGAGAACTGGATCGCAACCAGCAGGGCGCCGCCCGCGAGCATCGCCACGACTAGGGTGTACATGGGCCTGGTGAGGCCCGCGGACCTGCTGCGCTTGCCTATCAGCAGGCGCGCAGTGTGCGCCAGCACGCGCGTGTACCCGTCAAGCACGGCGATTACTGTCCCGAACATGACGCTGAACACAGACGCCGACATCACGACGCCGCTCCACTCCCCTATTGTGGATGTATACAGCTCGACCAGCTTGCCGGCGAACGACGCGCTGTCGTCGGGCAGGCCTTCTCCTATCCCGTGGAACATGTATGCCCCCAGTATGATGAAAAAAACAGCAATCACGCCGGCTGCAACATACCCGACTCCAAAATCCACCAGCGCCTCGTACATCCTGGGCCGGAAACTCGTCTGTTTTATGCGCTCGATCGCCCAGAGGCCCTGCCAGCTTGACAGGTCAAGGGGCATCGGCATCCACCCCATCAGCGCTATCAGGAAGAATATTCCCACCTGTGTGAACAGGCCGGGCACCTCAAAGCCCGGCGCCGCCTCGATGGGCCCGTTCCAGAGCGCGGCTGCCAGCGCGAGCACAGTCGAGATGAGCAGCACCGCCCCGATCATCTTGATCAGGCTGTCCAGAACTGAATACCTTCCTATTATCAATATGGCGACGCACACCACAAAGAGGATCGGCAGCGACCACTCCCCCAAAAATTCCACCCGGAGCAGGTTCTCAAGCAGGCCCGATGTCACCACGCCGACTGCCGCCGTCACAAAGAACATGGACGCGACAGTCGCCCCAAAGTACAGCGCCAGGTAGCGCCTACCCAGCAGGCCGTACCCGTTGATTATGCTGATGCCCGTCCCGGAAGTATACCTGGTGCTGAACTCAAAGAATGGATACTTGAACATGTTGGCCAGTACCACAAAGATGATCATGACGAGTCCGAACTCGGCCCCCGCCCTAGTCGACTGGACCAGGTGGGATGCCCCTATGGCGGCAGACGCAAACAGCGCGCCGGGGCCCAGCGTCATTGCATACCTGTGTATCTTGTCCTTCATGCGCTTTGGGGCGCGCGCAGGCGGTAAAAGTTTACCGTGCGGCTAGTACTTCCACTCTTCTGTAAGGCCGTTCCACAGCGGGCGGAAGACGTCGGGGTTCTTGCCGGTCTCCTCCACAAGGCGGTTCTTCAGGGCAAAGAAAAAGTTCACAAGGGCGTCGGCGCCCCCGTCATCGAACAGCTCCCTGCCTATCTCCGTTATGCGCCCCTTCTTCTCCCCTGCTTCCGGGGAATCGGGGCTCTTCAGGCAGAACTCCATCAGGTCAAAGAGCTCCTCTTCGAGCATGAAATCCATGCGCGGCATGCCGGGACGCGGCATATTTAGCACTAGCGAAAGATAAAAAGAGAGAATCCTGGTTGTGCGGGATCTACTATTGGAATGGGTCTATTATTGGGCAGTTGACGATGTGGTCCATATCGCCTGGCCGCGCAAGGGTCGTGGTGATGTCACCCGAATCCCTCATGGCACTGATGTCCATCAGGTTTTCTAATACTGCGGTATGCGATGATTCGTCCCAGCTTACCAGATGAATCCTCCACATTGGGGAGTAGTTGTCATCACCCGGTGCTCCTGCGGCTATTCCCGGCTGGAAACCCAGTGGTCCGGTGCCATACAGGCCGTTGCTGAACTGGAACAGGTCCACTGCTGCAGAGCTGGACATGAGGTTGGCGGCAGTCGGTGCGCTGACCACGCCCATGGCCTCTGCGGGTGCAGCTGGCGTCAGGTCTGTCAGGATGTAATATATGGTCCTGCCATCCGGGCCCCAGCCCCTGTGCGCGACAAAGGTCACGGTCATCTCCTCCATGTCAATATCCAATACCTGGCCTCCGCCGTATGGCGTGTGGTCTGTCAGTGTTGAATCCTCCTTGACCATCATCTGGCCATCGGGCCAGACTATGTGCGGCATGTTGAGCACCACATCAAGCGGGGTCAAAAAGATCTCGCCTGCTGCTTCTGCATCCATGATATCCTGCTCGGAAGTCAGTACGCTCGACCTGTCACTGTTCCACGTCACGTGGATGTGGCTGGTCAGCGCGCTGTACTCGTCTTCCTGGGCCGGCGTGCTGGTGAATACCTCACTCTGGAATCCGTGGACGCCTCCGCCCTCTACACCATTTGTGAACATGTATGTGGTTGAGGTGGCAGACTCGGGCGCGTTCGCAAGAAGCGGAGCAAGCTCGACATTCCAGCCCTGGCTCTCCGAGATTATCTCGGCGTGGGTCGGGTCGCTGGAATCGGTTATGATAAAGTGCACATCCTCGCCCTCATAGTAGCCGTGGTGCAGGGGTATTGTCGCCGGCACGTTGGCTCTGGAGAGATGGACTGCCTTGCCCGTCTTCTTGTCGCCGTCCATCATCATGCCGTCGTCCATGTGGTCGCGGTCCATGTGGTCCTTGTCCATCATGTGGTCGTCATCCATGTGTTTGCCGTCCTTCATGTGGTCCTTGTCCATCATTCGGTCGTCATCCATCATCATGCCGTCATCCATATCCATCATCATGCCGTCATCCATCATCATGCCGTCCATCATTCGGTCGTCGTCCATCATCATGCCGTCCATCATTCGGTCGTCGTCCATCATCATGCCGTCATCCATGTGGTCGCGGTCCATGTGGTCCCCGTCCTTCATGTGATCGTCATCCATGTGTCTGTCGTCTTCCATGCGGTCGTCATCCTCGGCTTCGCCGCCTACGGGAACCCCGCTTCTCAGGGCCTCCTCAAAGGCTGCACGTCCGCCGGGATAATCCGAGCAGAGCCGGTCCCCGCAGACTATCTTCCGTGTGTCGGAACCATAGTTCGAGGCAGCTCTGCCTTCGGCCTTGGCTGCCTCGGCAGCCTCAAAGCTGGAGACTATCGCCACTGAAAACAGCGGTAGCATCGCAAGTATAGCAATATACTTGAATTTTCTATTCATTAAAGGGGGCCGCCTCTGCTCACTTAAAATACTTTTTCAATTTTTTGCGGCAAGGGCCCGCCCCCGGCGGTGCAGGGCCCGCCTTCTAGGCACGCAACAGGGCATCCGGCCCCTCCGCAGGCAGGGGCAGGCCCATGCGGCGCCCCGGCCGATCAGCGGGGCGCAGGTTGCAATTTATTCCGCCAAGGACGGGGGTGTACATTGGAGAGCATCAGTCCCACGGATCTAGAGTTCCTGTACCTGGGGTACAAAAACGGGGGCTCCTTTGACGAGAGGGACATCGAGGGATCCGAGCTGGGAAAGCTGGGCGTCGGAAGGGTCCTCGATTCCATCGGGCTGCTCAAGGGCCGCGGGCTGCTCGTGCAAAACGGCGACAACTCGTTTGGCATCACCGATGCTGCGAGGCGGCTCATCTGGGACAATGAGATGCCGCTCTGGGCAAGAATACTCAGGGTGCTATCAATCAAGCCGTTTACACAGGCCAGCATAACAGAGTACCTTGGCGCAGGCAAGGAGGAGGTGTCGCGCCAGCTGGAACTGCTCCGAAAGAACGGGCTCGTGATGATGTCGCCGCTGAGGACGGCCGCAGGACTCGAGAGGATGTTCGAGATGCTGCCGCCGGGGCTCGAGGAGCTTGAAAAGGCCGATGCGGGAAACACGGACCTGATAATGGAGGGCGCATCCGGGGATGTGAACGCGGTGCTCGATGATATAGAGGGCCTTGTAAAGGGCGGGCTGGCCGACGGGGAGCTCAGGGCAGCGCTGCTTGCACGGCTGGGAAGAATCCGGTCTATGCTGCAGGACGGGGCAGCGAGCTGAGCCTGTCCCGGATCTGCGCCAGTATCATCTCGGCTTTTTCCTTGTTCTCGTATGAATCGGCCGTCTCGTCCATTATGCTGTCAATCTCATAGCTCTTGTCCACCAGTATGTTCGCAACGTGCTCGTCGAGGGTGCCGTTGCCTATCAGGTAATATGCAAAGACTGTGTTCTTCTGCCCTATCCGGTGCAGCCTGTCTTCTGCCTGCCTGTGTATTGCGGGGCTCCAGTCGAGCTCTGCGAATATCACGTACCTTGCCCTGCTCAGGTTTATCCCCACGTTGCCTGCCCTGAGCCCCGCAATCATCAGCTTGGACCGGCCCTCCTGGAACGAATCTATCTGGTCCTGGCGCGACCTGTCCGACTGGCCCCCTATTATCGAGACCGGGGAGAACTCGGAGAGCACCCCGTGGAGGATCTTGTGGATCGCCTTGTGGTGGCAAAAGACCACCACGCTCTCCTCAATCTCCATTATATTCCTCACAAAGTTGATTATGTGGGGGATCTTGGCCGCACCTGCCGCCTGCCGCTCGCTCTGTATGGCGCGCTGTAAAGACGCGGACCTGTCAAAGCCGCTCTCGGCGCTCTTCTGCTCCTCTTCTAGCTTTTTCCATATCCGGTCGAGCTCCTTTAGGTAGTAGTCGGTGTCCGAATCGATCACCTCCTTGTACCGGACCTTGTCCTTGAGCTCCTTGAGCACGTCCGATTTCTTCCTCCTCAACATGACGTGCTTTTGCAGCTCCCTCCGGAGCGATTCCCGCTTGCCTTCTAGCACTATCGCCTTGCCCTTTTCGTTCACATAGCAGAAATACTCGCAGAACTCGGAGTAGCTCCCCAGCAGGCCAGGCTTGAGTATGTCGACTATCGGCCATATCTCGGAGCCCCTGTTGTATATCGGGGTCCCCGACAGGCCGACGCGCTGCCTTATCGAATCGAGCTCGGCCAGCTTCTTGACTGCCGCGTACTTTTTGGTGGACTTGGACCGGAGGTTCTGCACCTCGTCGCAGACAAGCGATTTTATGTTGAGCTCCGAGAGGTCGTCGAGGCGCTTGTCGAGCAGCTCATAGTTGATTATGTAAAAGTCGTACTCGCCTATCTTGCCGCCCCTGCCCCTTCGTATCATCACCGACGAGGGGGGCTGGTCCTCCAGGATGCGCCCGTTCTTGCTCTTTTTCTTGACGAACCTCTCTATCTCCCTCTGCCAGTTGTGGAGGGTGACAAGGGGCGCGACGACCAGTGCGGGCAGCGCCTGCCGCTCCGACGAGAGGTAGGCCAGCGTCTGCACGGTCTTGCCGAGGCCCATCTCGTCGACAAGCAGCGCGTTGCCGGAGGACTTTATCAGAAAGTCAAGCCCCTCCTTCTGGAAGTCGAGCAGCTTGCCGCGGAACTGCTCGCCGGGCCTGACGCGGTCGAGCTTCTCGAGCCTGTGCGGCTTTTCCCGGGGCGGCCTGAACTTGACGGTCTTGCGCTGCCACGTGCTCTTTGAGAGTATCTCCAATGGATACCTGTCGTGCATCCACTTGATCTGCTGTATGTTCTGGGTGTTGTCCGGCACTATGGCCTCGTCCGGCCCGTCGCCGTACCAGGAGTGTGGTATCAGGCTGGACACCATGCTGACGGCGCGCGGGCCCGTAATCTTCCAGCTCCAGGACTGTGAGTACCTGTCAAGCACATACTCGAGTGTTCCGAAGCTCTTCATTGACATTTCCGCAATTTTCCCAACTAAGGGCCGCTTTGCTTATGAACCTTGATTTGTTTCGGCGTGCTGCGCAAACGTATTATATGGCCCGCGGGAGAGCCCGCCCCGCGCTATCCCGGCTGTTCGTCGTGCGGTTTGGTGTCCTTGTCGTGGCAGTCGCACCGGCACAGGTACGTCTTGTGGCCGTTGAGGCAGTCTATGCACTCAAAGTGCTTCCTGTTCTCGCATGCCCTGCAGATCATGCCTTACCGTGCCCTCACAGCTTGAAAAGTTTTTTCAGGCGCCCCGTATCCGCCCCCTGCCGCAGGCACGCCCCCCGTATTCCCTTGATCAATAATCCTTACCCATTTGGATAAAACATTCGATACAGGATCTTATCAAGCCGGGGCCCGAGTCCGGCCCGTGTCAGGTACGGGATTTTTGGCGCTTGTGGTGGCGGGGGCTCTGGCCCTGACAGGATCGGCCCATGCGGAGCCCGCCCTGTGGGATCTCATAATAACCTCCAACATCAGAAACGCGCCCCTTTCCCATAACGAGAATGCCGTGCTCGAGGGGAGGGTGGTGGACCACGGAGGGGACCCCGTGTCTAACGCCACTGTCCAGATAAGGACCGGCCAGGAGGTGGTGCATGTGCGGACGGATACATACGGGATATTCGGGTACGAGATCGACGGGTTCGGCCTGCTGCCGGGCGAGCACATTGTAAACCTGGTGGCCTCGCTGCCCGACGGGCAGGCGGGGCTGTCCAGTACGAGCTTCCACGTGCAGGGGGATCTGAGCGCCTCGGCGCACACAAGCAGGCTGCTGCAGACGGAGGAGGCGCGCAAGTACCTTGGCGCTGAACAGGGCGACTTTGACAGGGATCCCGTGGGGCAGACGCTCTACAACTACTACCACGAGCTTCGTGCAAAGTTCCTCAAGGAGGAGGTGCTACAGCGGGACCTGGATGAGGAGGCCGACGAGATGAACAGGACGCGTGCATTGTCAGAGTTCGCACAGCAGAGGTTGATTGATGAAAAGAACCCCGGAGCGGGCACGTTCAGCGGCGTAAACAAGGAGATATTCATATCGGGGCTCAACCCGAAGATCAAGGATCTGGTCGGGAGGCAGATGAACTTTACCATAAACGTATTCGAGGAAGCGCAAAAGGCCATGGCAAGGGTGCTAGAAGAGGGCGGCACCTACCAGGAGGCCAGGGCGGCATATCTGGAGAGGGCCGCCATACCCCGGAATGTAATGGAGGCGTTTACCTACGGGAACCAGACCGTGCTGGATGCATGGAACCGGACCTCCACTGGTGCCGCAAACAATACACAGGCAGCAGAGGGCGCCGCACCTGCGGACAACTCAACCAAGGCGCCTGTCACGGAGCCGCCCGCGGACAAGGTCCTTGCAAAGCTCAACGGGACTGACATACGCGTGGGGCTCAGCGGCACCACAATCTTCCTCAACGTCAACGGCACGATGGTGGAGTTTCTCATAAACGGGACAGAGATAGTGCCTGTATCTTCCGGGCAGGATCCCGCCAACTCGACCCGCTGAGCGGGCCGCACGGCAGGGGGGTTCAACTTATTTTATCGTGGCGGCATTACTATCGTATGATGTCACGGGACGCGCCACTGATTCTCTCCCTGGCCCTGTGCATGGCGGCCTCTGCGGGGGCTGCATACGGGCACGGCCAGGGGCTCGATTCAATACCCTCGGCGGAGGCTGGCGGCAGGGATGTGACCGTAACGGTGGAGGGCCCCATGGATGCAGGCGCGGGTCCCGGCCTGCTCGTAGTCACGGCTACAGAGTTCCGGGGCGGGGCTCCCGCAAAAGACCTCGAGTATATCCTGGGAATGCACTATCAAGGCGAGCTTGTCTTCCGGGAGAGGTTTCTAGCCGGGGACGGAATCCTATCTATAGAGACGCGGCCGTCAGAGACGGCAAGGATCCTGGGACTGCAGGATGATGCGGGCTCCTGGTACGGCACGCCGGAGCAGCCCCTTGCCATAGAGGGGCCGGTGCTCGGGGATCCCGGACTGTACACCTTTGATATTGAGCTGCTGGCCCCGGGGGAGGCCGGGGGCGGCGAGATACACAGGGCCGACCTTACCGTGATAGAGGAGGCGGAGTTTCCCCAGGAGGACTCGGAGGGGGCCGAGGTGCCATTCAGGACAAGGTCGTACTTTGACCGCATATCGAACTTTACGTACAATCCTGTATCCCGGGTGGTCTCGTTTGAGATGCCGTTTGACTGGGACGACAGGGTCATCTCGCACGTGCCGGTGGTCCACGAGGAGGTGCGCTTCCCCAAGGGCTTTGCAGAGTTTACCAGCGTGAGCTACGAGGGAAAAGTCCACGGGACGGACCTCTTTAGATCCTCGGTGATAATAGACGACTACAGCTCGGATGATGAGCGGATAGTGCACTTTGTATTACTCGCAGACCACCTCAAGTTCATCAAGAACCAGCTGCGGGAGCAAGATGCCCCAATCCCGCGGAACATGGCCTTTGAGCTGACCATGAGCAACAAGAGCCAGTTCCCCCTGACCGCCTTTACGGAAGGCGAGGAGTTCTCGGTGAACCTGTCCTGGGAGCCCCCGGAGATACTGCCCGGCGGCGAGGTCGACTTTGTATTCACGATAAGGGACGGGACAACGGGCGAGCCACTTAGAAACTCTGAATACGACTTTGTAGTAATACAGTCGGGAGAAGAGATACACCGCGTTTCAGGCAAGGCCGTGATAGGCGGCGGGTTTGAAAGGTACGAGTTTGACGAGGAACAGACCGGGCCCACCATAGTAAGATTTGAGGACATAAGGGGGACCGGCGCGGAGACCGAGTTTGGCATGGTTGTGGTCCCAGAGTTCGGCGTGGTATTGCCGGCGCTTGCAGCGGCCATGGCGGGGGCGGCAGCCCTGGGAAGGAGGCTGCCGGGGATTTACTCCCCGTAGACCAGCCCGTTGATCCTGCGCTTGTCCTTTACGCCCTTTACAAAGAACAGCGAGACTGCTATTATCCCGAGTGCGATCAGCGGCGAGGCCACCTCCGTATACCGGGCTCCGCGCACATCCTCCTGCTGAGGGGCGGCGGCGGGGGCAGGAACCTCGGTGAGCTTTATGGTGGCGAGCTTTGAGGGCTTTTGTTCCACAAACCAGACGTTCTTTTTGTCGTCGGACGTGGTAAACTGGGCCCATGATTGTGCAGTGGGCACGGGAACCTCAATTACTCCTCCCCTCTGCGGGTCGTATGCGGCTATCTTGTCGACCGTATGCAGTGCAAACCAGACATTTCTGTACCTGTCGAAGACGGCGCTGTTGGGAAATGCAGCTGGATCCGGCGCGGATATCTTCTCAAATGTGCCCAGCACAGGATCATATCTCGTTATGCCGCCGCCCTCCTGGTGCTCGGCTATCCAGAGGGTCCCGTCCGCGCCTATAGTTATGGTCTCCGGGGTGGATAGTGGCTCGGGGGGCGCTATCTCGGTTATCTCGCCGCTCTCAGGATCGATATAGCCTATCTGCCCCACCGTCTGCTGCGAGAACCAGACCCTGCCGGAATCATCCACCGCGACAGCAAACGGCCCCGAGTTCTCCGTCGGAAGCTCATGCACGTCAAACTCGCCAGTCTCCGGGTCGTACCTTAGCAGCACGTTCTTGTTGGCTATGGATATCCACAGGTTCCCGTCGGCGTCGGCGTCTATGGCTATCGGAAAGCTCCCGGCGTCGGCGGGCTCAAGCGGGGGCAGCTCCACTATTTCAGATTCGCCCGTCTGCATATCCACATAGCCTATCCTGCCTGCTGGCACGTCAGTAAACCAGACCCTGCCCCTGTCCGCCTCCAGGGTGATGCTCGATTCGCCCTCAAATTCATACTTTGTAAACTCCTCGTCGGCTATCGAGAACCTCCACAGCTGGGGCCCCGATGAATCGCTGATCCAGATGTTTCCCGCGCCGTCATACAGGGGGTAGAGCGGCGCGCCGGCCTCGGGCAGCTCATACTCGACTATCTCGGCCCGCAGGTTCTCCAGTCTTGGCTTTACCAGGAGGTCCATCGTTACTCCCTCGTTTGCGGATTCTGTGCGCTTTGCCTCGACTTCCACCTGCCAGTCGCCCGAGAACCCGAATGTGGCCTCTCCCTGGAATACAGAGGACTCGCCTGCCGCCTCCATCGGTATTATCACGGGGACAATGTTTCTTGAAGGGTTGCCCACCTTGACCTTTACTGTATCAAGGTCGGCAATGGGATCGCCCGCGGTGCCCGTTGCTAGTACAGTTATCGTGTTGACCCCGGGGGCAAACGGGTATATCTCCACGTCAAACCTTGCATCCCCGGAGAACTCGCGCGTAGATAGGCCGTAGGCAACCTCCTGCGCCTCTGCTGTCTGCACCTCCCCTTCTGGCAGAGTGCCGTTTGTTAGCAGGGCGACCACCCCTAGCAGCGCCACCCCCAGTATTACCTCCGCCCGCAGGGAGCGGCCGAGCTTTCTGTTGACGTCGGGGGCCCCTGACTTTATCGCCTTCTCGGCTTTTTTCTGGATTGAAAACTGGTGGTACCACCCGATACCGATCATGGCCGATGCCAACAGTATCTTTATCACGATGAGCCTTCCATAGGTGGATCCCGCGATCATCCCGAGGTCGTCCTCGAGCAGCCACATCAGCACGGGGCCGGTTATGATTACTATCCCTATCGCGATGATGAACATTATCGAGAACCTCGGCATGGCCGCAAGCGAGAGGCCCTCCCGGGCCCTGTCGCCGAGCCCGCGCAGCGCGGGAAGCAGAGCAAAGGCGAGAAATATTATTCCGCCGATCCAGGCAGAAGAGACCAGGTTGTGCACATAGTCAAGCGCCATGGCCGACGGCTGCCCGCTGGCAGTCCCGTGCCCCATCATCGTCGTGGTCGCTATCAGGAGAAGCGCGAGGACCAGCAGGGGGGCCTGGCCCCTGGGGGATAGGCGCCCCGCGCGCTCCATTGCAAACCATACGCCCAGCAGGGCCACCGTAATGCCCATCCTTATGCTCCACGTCATGCCAAAGGAGGTCTGCAGCGCGTCAAACGCAGAGGCCTCCAGCCGCAGGGTCTGTACAGTAAGCATGAGTATGTTCGACGCAAAGACGGCCACAAGGCCCGCCCCCACTAATGTCATGAATTTGCCGTGGAACGCCTTCTCGAACCTGCCGAGCTCCTCGCCGATCAGGTCCTTTCTCTGTGTTCCCCAGACGAAGAGCGAGGCTATGGCCGCGCCAAGCACCACGGTCTGCCCCACCAGGCCGGGAAACCTTGCGCCAGCCTCCGGGAAGAAGATCAAGTCGGTGGGCGTTGCGCCCTCGACTGCACTGCGGTCTATCTGTACGTCGCCCACCCCGAAGACAAACGCATAATCTACAAGGTGCCCGTCCACCCTTGAGAGCACCTTGCTGGTTACTGTATAGACGCCCTCCTGGAGCGGCCCCGTGGTCACTACAAGCGAGTTGTCCCCCTCGAAGTAGCTTGTGTCCCCGTTGTCCACCTGCTCGCCGATGCTGTCAAAGACCCTCAGCTCGCTAAAGCTTATCTCGACGGATTCCGAGTATGACACCACCACCTCGGAGGTGCCCACGGGGGCGCTCGAGAACTGCGGCGGGATGGTCTCGTCGGTAAACGGGTGTGCTGATGCGGGCAGTACCATGGCAGCAGATATGAGCGCAAGGACCGCCAGTATCTTTATCATCCGGATCATGGAGCCGCACTTCCAATTTAAACAGTCCACGGCATGTTTGATACTTGTACCAGACGCGAAATGTTAAAATCGCTTGGCGGCCTGTATAATATAGTGAATTACATCCTTCCCGTGCTGCTTACCCTGATACTGGCTGCAGGTACGGCCCCGGCGCTTGCGCATACCACGGTAAGGGTGGGCGACTATGACATAGAGGCGGGCTGGCAGATCGAGCCCCCGGTGGTCGGGTTCAGGAACGCATACGTCTTTGAGATCAGCGTGCCCGGCGAGGTCGAGGGCGTCAAGAAGGGCGTGCGAAATGCGTTTAGCGACATGGACGTTACCGTCAAGTATGGCGGGGCCACAAAGAAGCTCGTCATCAACTCCGAGACATCCCCCGGGCACTACTTTTCAAACGTGATACCCACAAGGACAGGATCTATGTCCGTATTGGTGCAGGGCGATCTGGAGGGGACCCCCGTGGATATCGAGATCCCCGTGGAAGACGTGGAGACCACCGCCATCCTGGACTTTCCTCCCCGGTCAGGATCCTCTGATACGGATGCAGAGGCGGTAAAGGCGGCGCTCTCGTCCATCCAGCAGGATGTAAGCGTGCTCAAGTCAAAGCTTGGCAGCGTAGACAATGTAGAGGAGATTGACGCGGGTCCGGCATATGACTTTGCGATCTTTGGTCTCTCCCTCGGAGCTGCGGGCACCGTACTGGCGGTGGTCGCCATGACAAAAAGAAAATAAAAAATTATAGTTCTATATTCTTGGTACGAAGCTGAGCCTTGATCTTGCAGTCACTGCGATTATCGAGACTATTGCCACAGCAAGGATCATGGTTGCTATTACCCCGAACTCGGGGACCACCTCTGTGAATGCGACTTCATCGCCGACAGGGCCGGTGATTTCGTCAATACCATAGCCTTGGAAAGTAACCATGATGTCCAGTGGTGCGTCTGATGCCAGTCGATCCGTCATGTGTTTGCCGACGCCGGTGTGATGGTGGGCGCCCTCGTCACGCATAACAACCTCGCCGTCCTGCATGGCCACTATGTCGTGGTTTACGTGCTCAGAGTCCGCGAACGCGATCATGATCTCCATCTGTTCGCCGGCCACGGGCTCGGAAGCCCAGATCATGACTTCGGTGCCGTCGGATATCATACCCGTTGCAGTAGCTGCGCCTTCAGGCATGTCGGCCATCATGTGATCGTCATCCATCATGCCGTCCATCATACCGTCGTCCATGCCGCCCATGTCCATGTCATCTGTGCTCATGCCGTCTACCGAGCCTGCGTCCATTATTCTCTCCGAATCACGGTCATCATCGTGGTGCCCGTCGTAGTCCTCATCGTGATCTTCGTCAGTCGCCACCACGGTAATCATTCCCGTCATCCACGGATGTACCGAACAGAAGTAGGCATAGTCACCTGGAGCCTCGGGGAACCTTCTGGAGAATGATTCTCCTGCCTCCACATTGCTGCTGTCAAAGAGTCCGTCCTCTTCTCCTAGTCCCGTTCCACTGGTCACCGTGTGGAAGAGTATGTCTTCGTTGATCCATGTTATTTCTCCACCTTGATCAATTGTGACATCAGCTGGAATGTAGCACTCGTTGGTCTCTCCACAAGTAGGCAGGTACGAGTCCTCCGGCATTATGACAGTCGCCTCGGGATGGTCCGCGTATGCAGCAGGAGCGGTAACCGCTACCACTACAATGGCAGAAAGAACAAAGAACAAGCCAATATTCAATGTATTCATTGAGATCTACACTTCACGCCTAACATAAAAACCTCACTTGGGTTTTTACGCGTGAAACTCTATTTCTTGCCCAGCTGGTATATCTTCAGAACTGCGACCGCGGGTATCCCCATGTAGATCGCCAGGTTGAGCGCTATGATGCCGATGCCGGCACCTAGCATCTCCCCCTCTGAATCAATCCCCGCATGATCCAGCACGGAGAGTGTTGCCAGCATGGGCGTGAGTGCAACCCTGACTGCCTCCCTGAATACGGGGCTCTCCCGCTCCATATCCGCTATGGCAGGCGAGAACGTATAGTACACCTGGTTGAACGCGCCCATAAAGGCCCTGCCAGATTCCGTATTCATCACTGTATTGTCCCTGATCTCGCGGAGCTGCTGCACCTGCGGTGCAAGCTCCGAGCCGTATGCGGCCGTTGCAATGAGGCAGCCGCCGCCTTCGTCGTCTCCCGTCATGGTATCATCACCTTCCATCATGGTATCATCACCTTCCATCATGGTGTCCTCTTCTCTAGGCATGTCGTCTTCGTCTCCCGTCATGTCCTCGTTTCTCTCTCCAGCTACTGTAACGCTTCCAATCATCCATGGATGCACAATGCAAAAGTACGGATGCTCGCCCGGCTCCTCGAATGTATAGGAGAACGTCGCGCCGGGTGCCATCAGGCCGCTGTCGTACAGATCATCTGGCCCCTGCTCTACGGTTCCGCTTGTAACCGTGTGGGCCGCCTGGTCGTCGTTGCTCCATGTCACCTCGCCGCCTACCGCGATTGAGGTATCCGACGGAATGTAGCAATCATTCCTGTCCTTGCATGTCACATGGCTCGAGCCCAGGGGCATGCTGACAGTTGCCGAGAGTTCAGCCGCGTACACGGCGGGGCCTGCAACTGCCCCCACTGCAAGAAGAAACAGCAACGATCCTGTTACCAGCCCGCTCATCGTTATCGAACAATTATGCTGACATAAAAACCTCACTTGGTCCGGCGATGAGTCCGGACTAGGCACGCTGAACGGGCCCGGAACGCCGTCCGATTTTAGAACGTCAGTTTTACACCTTGACAATCTTCCATCCTGCCGCAGAAAATCAGATTATACGAGTCCGCATTCTCTACACAGACTGTCTCTTGCCCAGCTGGTACAACTTTAGAACCGCGACCGCGGGTATCCCCATGTAGATCGCCAGGTTCAGCGCTATGATTCCTATCCCGGCACCTAGCATCTCCCCTTCTGAATCAATCCCCGCATGATCCAGCACGGAGAGTGTTGCCAGCATGGGCATGAGTGCAACCCTGACTGCCTCCCTGAACACGGGGCTCTCCCGCTCCATATCAGCTATGGCGGGCGAGAACGCATAGTACACCTGGTTGAACGCGCCCATAAAGGCCCTGCCAGATTCTGTACCCATTACGGCATTGTCCCTGATCTCGCGGAGCTGCTGCACCTGCGGTGCAAGCTCCGAGCCGTATGCGGCAGTTGCAATGAGGCAGCCGCCGCCTGACGGCTCAGGGCCCTGCCCAGCGTCATCTGGCTGTACCTCCGGGCCCTGCCCCGCACCATCGCCGGCAGGCGGTCCCCCGGCGTCTTGCCCCGCGCCGACACCGTCTGCCCCGCCGTTCCTAGTGGCAGCACCACCTGTACTATCGTCCCTTTCAACCTCCGGCACCCTGTCCCGCGTAGCCTCTATCACCCGGAAGGCGGCTGTGCCGTTATCCCCGACTGCCGGGCCCGCCGCCTCCGATTCCTCTCCGGCACCCGTCGCGGACTCGTCAGATTCTACAGGGGCGATCTCCTCCGTGCCATCCCCCACCACAGTGACGGCCCCCTGCATCCACGGATGAATTACGCAAAAGTAGGGGTAGCGCCCGGGCTCCCCGAGGACCACAGAATAGGTGCCGCCAGGCTCCACGGCCCCGCTAAAGAAATGGCCGCCAAAGTCCTCCGCACCCGGCTCCCCGCTTGCAACTGTATGCCCCGGATCGATCGTGTCGGCATTACTCCAGGTTATCTCGCCCCCTGCAAAAATAGTCACGTCAGCAGGGTCGTAACATGCGCCGCCCCCGCATCCGGGCACATGCGCCCCCTGTACAATGGTTACCGCGGCGGACTGGGAATCCGCGTGTGCACCGGAGACTGCCGCAAAAAGAACAATCATGCAGGCAGCTGCCGCGGATCCCCCGCGCACAAATGTTCCCCCGGACATGTCCTACCCCACGTACCGGCGCAAGGACATGACGGCAAGTGCAGGGATGCCCCCGTATATGAGCAGATTCAGCGATATGATCCCAATCCCGTATGCTAGCATGTCTACCTCTGAATCAATCTCTATATGATCCAGCACGGAGAGTGTTGCCAGCATGGGCGTGAGTGCAACCCTGACTGCCTCCCTGAACACGGGGCTCTCCCGCTCCATATCAGCTATAACAGGCGAGAACGCATAGTACATCTGGTTGAACGCGCCCATAAAGGCCCTGCCAGATTCCGTACCCATTACGGTATTGTCCCTGATCTCGCGGAGCTGCTGCACCTGCGGTGCAAGCTCCGAGCCGTATGCGGCAGTTGCAATGAGGCAGCCGCCCCCGTCGCCCATGACGTCCTCGCCGCTTCCGGATGAGGGGCTCTCCATCTGGCCCTCGCCCACTGCGATATTGAACGACACTGTCTCCAGCGGGATGGGCTGGAAGAGTATCCCCTCCACCTCGATCAGCGCCATGTAGACCCCCTCGGCGGCAAACTCGACGGGGATCTTGACGGAACCCGTGGAGGTGTGGGTCAGCGGGATCGGGCCGAACACCGAATCCCCGTCCCTTACGACGGTCATGCGGTAGTCTATGTGCTCCTGTATCCTGTCCGTGCTGGGATTGAGAAAGTCTATCGCGACCCTTGCGGTGTCGCCCGGGTTTATGGGATCGGGATCCGTGGACACATCAACATTGAGGGTCCCCTGGGTTGTGGGCAGCACCTGCGAGTTGGTCTGGGCAAACGCCGGCACAAAAAGCAGGGGGGCCAGAAGCAGCAGGGCAAGAATTCTCACAACGCAACTACCCCCACGGGTTAATTAAAGACTTGCCGGGTTTTCGTCATGCTTGCGGGATGCCGGGAGCCCGCCATGATCGATATGGATGCAACAGATCGCCCCGGAGTCAAAGGATGCCCGATTAAGCCCGCACCTACCCCGCGTACTCATGCTTCAACCCGGGCTGTGGGCCTGCCCCCGGCCACTCAAAACCGGATTTCAGGCACGAATCCTGCCCTGGAAGCTCTCCTCCACGCACCCAGACCCCCGCCCCGCACTGCATCGTATATTTAAATAGGGAAAATCGACCATTGTACCACAGTGTCTTTGAACATATTTCACATTATACTATTGCTGGGGGCTGCATCCGCTACGGCGGTTGGCGGCAGCGCGTACGGCCACGGCCTGGGGGGCGATGTGGCGCCGCCGATAGACTTTGGCGGATCCAACGTTACGGTCAGCACCCAGCTGGACCCGGCGGACCTCACCGTGGGGGATATCAACACGGCCAACATAGCAGTCCGGTTCTACGATTCAGATGACAACTCCACCTTCAACAGCGTGACGTACCTCCTCGAGGTGCACAGGTCCGGGGACCTGCTGGCCAGGAACCACTTTTTTGACGACGACGGCGTGCTCAACATAGAGGTCAGGCCGGTCCTTGACTGCGCCGAGCCCAAGCTCCACCAGTGCTCCCAGTACGGGGGCTCGGAGCACGTCAGCTCCCCCGGCGCGCTGTATGCATACGGCAACGGGCGGCCCACGATAACCGGGCCGATCTTCGACAAGGGCGGGCTGTACAATGTAAAAGTGGAGATAGTGGGCGCGACCAGCCCCCGCACACTTGTGGACAACAGCGCGGGGCTGATATACGATACATTCGTCAGCGTGGCGCAGGAGCAGCCGTTCACCCTGCAGACCGCCAACGCCGAGGTCCCCATGGTGATAAAGACCTACTATGACGAAGTGTACAACGTAGACTATGATACAGCCGACGATTCACTGTCGTTTGAGATGCCGTTTGACTGGGCGCCCGAGTATATCGATCTGGTGGCGCAGGTGCACGAGGAGCTCCAGTTCCCCAAGAGCTTTGCACCCTATGGAGAGGGCAAGCAGTTCAAGGGGTATGTGGACGGCGTCGAGGTCGAGCAGAGGGTGCTCCTGCTGGACCCGTATTCGATAGAGGACAAGAACATAGTCCACTTTCTGGTTTCCGGGGCCGAGCTTGCAAGGATAAACGAAGTGCTGGGGGAGGAGCACCTGCAGAGCAAGACCATGAAGTTCGAGCTGGTCCCGCAGGAGGGCGTGGCAAAGAACACGGTGGGCTTTTTCCTGGTGGATCCGGACACGCTAGCGGAGACGGGCACGACGATAAACGTCGCGTGGGACAGCAGGTTCGGGGCAGGCGATGCAATACCCTTTGAGATTACATTCTTTGACGAGACACGCGAGCTGCTCAAGGACGTAAGGTATGCGTACTATCTGGTCGACGAAAGCAACAATGATATCATGCTGGAGGGGGGGACGGATCCCGGCAACCCCGACGGCCTGGGAATCCTGTCCATAGAGGGTATCGACCACCAGACGATCAGGCTGCCCTCGGGCGGGCCCTACCGGCTGGACATCCAAGTCCTAGGGACCGGCATCTCTTATGACCCCAAATATGCAGGAATAGGCTCTGCGCTGATCGAGGTGGGGCCGGGAGGGGCCATGCCCGCGCCGGCGGCGCCAGCAGCGCCAGCGGCAACTGCACCGGCGGTGCCTGCATCCGATGCCGAAGTATCAATACCATCCTGGGTCAAGAGCAGCGCCAAGTTCTGGGCCGACGGGGATGTTGACGACGCATCGTTCCTGGCCGGGATAGAATTCATGATAAAAGAGGGGATCATATCACTGCCCGCAGGGGCGCAGCAGCAGGAGGGCGGGGACGGCGCGATCCCCGGCTGGTTCAGGACCAGCGCCGGCTGGTGGGCCGACGGGGACACATCCGACGAGGAGTTTGCCTCCGGCCTGCAGTACCTTATCACCAACGGAATAATCTCCGTGCGGATCTAGCGCCTTGAAGGACATAAACGACATACTGCCCAAGGTGCCAAACATGCGGTGGGGCGCCCTCATGAACAAGCCGCCCACGAGCAGCCGCGTCGACGAGATGAACAAGATATTCCCGTCCAACGGCAAATGGCACACGGTATTCGAGGAGGGCGATCAGATGCACATAGACGGCAAGCGCGTCTGGAAGAAGGACGCCAGTTCCTGGACGTAAGACAGGGCATTTTGCGTTTGTACCACCCGGTTTAAATCAGCGCGGGGCATATTGGGCGCGTTGTTCAGGGCAGAGCAGATACTGGAGAAAAAGTCGGCGCTATTCAGCGTGGTGGTGGCCGGCGTGGTGGGGATCCTGGCTGTCCCGGTGATACTTCCGCACGTATTCCACGGCTTCCACATGGCGCACATACTGTTGCACATAGGGGGGATAACGCTGGCCGCGTTTCTTACCATACTGAGCCTGATCGCATACCACAGGCTGCGGACAAACAAGCTCCTGATTACCACATTTGCATTCTCCATCTTTGTCCTGGCAGAAGTGGTCACGCTGATTGACGCCACGTGGCCGTCGCTCTACGATATTGGCAACCTGGCCCTGCTGGAGGTGGGCCACCTGCTAATGATAGCCTCGCTGGGGCTGCTTGCAATGGGGGTCTTCAGAAATGACTGAGAGGGTCGTGCAGATAATGGAGGTAATAACAAAGAACCCGGGCATAAAGTTCCGCGAGATAATGCGGGCAACGGGGCTCAAGAACGGCGTGCTGAGCCACCACCTGGGAAAAATGGAGCGCTCGGGGACGGTCCAGGCGGTAAGGGAGCCGCGCCAGACGCGCTTTTACCCGCTGGAGATCTCGGAATCAGAATCCAAGATAATAAAGAGCCTGAGAAGGGGCACGCCGCGCAAGATACTCCGCAGCCTGATGCTCAACAAGGAGGGCCTGGAGTTCGGCGAGATAGTAAATGAATCGTCAAAGTCCCCGTCGACAGTCTCGCTGTACCTGTCGCGCATGGTCGATGACGGCGTGGTCCAGGTCGCCCTGGAGAACCGCAAAAAGAGGTATTTCATCAGCGAGAGGGCAAGCGTCGACAGGCTGATAGAGGACTACCATCCGGGAATGCTCGACGCGCCGGCTGGCGGAATAGAGGATATCATCAACGTGTTATAGGCGCGCCGGAAAATGCGGGAGCCCCGGAGTGATCTTATTAAGGGAGAAACGCGTGCACGAGCCGTGCAAAACAGGCGGAACAGATGAGGCGCAAGTGCCCAAAGTGCGGCTCCAAAAAGGTAGTCGAGATCATGTACGGCCTGCCCCCGATGGGCGACCAGTGGAAGAAGGACCTGGACGAGGGCAAGTTTGTCTTGGGCGGCTGCTGCGTCACCAATCACGACCCCAAATGGTACTGCAAGGACTGCTCGCTTGAATTTTACAAGCTCGGCGAGATCCCCCCGGAGGCCGGGTGGAACACATGAGGCGCGCATGCCCCAAGTGCGGCTCCAAAAAGATAGCCGAGTTCATGTACGGCTATCCCGCCGACATGGAAGACTGGCTCAAAAAGATCGATTCAGGCAGGTACCATCCCGGGGGCTGCTGTGTCACAGGCCACGACCCCAAATGGCACTGCAACGCCTGCTCGCTGGACTTTTACAAGCTCGGCGAGGTCCCCCCGTGGGCGGCCGAGATGGACGCCCCGGACGGGGCGGAGAGCCCGGGCAGCCGGTAGAGGGCGCACCGCGGAATAATGTTATTATACGAACGGCAGATGATCCGCGTGATTCATGTTTCCACTGAGGGATGACAACCCCCACCCCCCGGGGTTCAAGCCCAAGCTGACCATCGCCTTTATGGCGGCCAACGTCGGGGTCTTCATATACCAGGCAATGGTCGCGGGGCAGTTCTGGGAGTTCTCCAGCCCGGGCGCTGCTTCAATGTTCTACGAGTGGGGGGCTGTCCCCGCCTGCGTGACGGGCTCGTCCTTTATCGAGCCGCAGGGGATACGGATGGCGTGCCCCGATATGCCCTATGTATCCCTGTTAAGCTCCATGTTCATGCACGGGGGGCTGATGCACCTTGGCGGCAACATGCTGTTCCTGTGGATATTTGGAGACAACATAGAGCTCAAGTTCGGCAGGGCAAAGTTCTTTCTGATATACATCGCCTGGGGCGTCGGGGCGGGGCTGGCCCACATACTGATCGACCCGGCAAGCTCGACCCCTGCGGTCGGCGCATCGGGCGCGATATCCGGCGTGCTCGGGGCGTACCTTGCGCTGTACCCCAAGGTCAGGATCAGCACGTTCCTGATGATGGGCTTTTTCTGGAGGATGATGCACATACAGGCCCGGTGGTTCCTCCCATTCTGGCTGGTATTCCAGAACCTGCTGCCGTTCTTCATAGGCGGCTTTGGCGTGGCCGGCGGGGGCGTCGCGTACATGGCCCACATAGGGGGCTTTGCCATAGGCTTTGTGACCGGCTACCTGTACAAGAAATCGCACGGGGCGGAGTTCACGTACGGGACCAGGTACGGGTGGAAGAACGACTACCGGTGATTCCCAAGGAATAAATCAAGCCCCTCCGGCATTCCGCCATGCCACTGATAACGATCTCGATGTTTCCCGGCAGGACCGCCGAGCAGAAGGCCGAGATGGCCCGTGCCATCACAAAATCGGCCGTGGAGATACTCAAGGCAGAACCCCGCCATGTCATAGTGGTCTTTGACGAAAAGCCAAAGGAGCACTGGTATCTGGCGGGGGAGAGCCTATAGTCTTTTATTTTATCCCTGTGTGAACATGCCATGGCAAGGGTGGCCGTGGCCCAGCTCCGGGCCTCGACCGACAAGGACCGGAACCTGCGCAGAATAGTAAAGTACGTCTCCGAGGCTGCAGCCGGCGGCGCCGGCCTTGTGGCGTTTCCAGAGTTTATGATGTTCTATACGCCCCCCGGGCAGACGCCGGCAGAACTCGCGCGCCTGGCAGAGAATATAGACGGCCCCTTTGTGAAATCGGTGGCGGATGCGGCAAGGGACTATTCTATAGAGGTGGTCGGGACCATATACGAGAGGAGCCCGCGGAGGGGCCGCGTATACGACACCTCCTTTCTTCTGGGCAGGGACGGCAGCCTGCTCTCTTCGTATAGGAAGATCCACCTGTATGACGCCCTGGGGTTCAAGGAATCGGCCAAGCTGGCGCCGGGTGACAGAATGACGGTGCCATCCGGCTCTTCCGTGGGCAGCCTGGGGATGCTGATCTGCTACGACCTGAGGTTCCCCGAGGCGGCAAGGACGCTTGCGTCGTCAGGTGCCGGGGTGATAGTCGCGCCGTCTGCGTGGGTCCAGGGAAAGAACAAGGAGGATCAGTGGATAACGATGAACAGGGCAAGGGCCATGGAGAACGGGTGCTACCTAGTCTCCCCTGCTCACGTGGGGAACATCTACTGTGGAAGGAGCCTCGTGGTGGACCCCTGGGGGGGCATCATACTGGACATGGGCAAGCGGCAGGGGCTCGGATACGCCACGGTCAGCCCCGAGATCATAGGCGAGGCGCGGCGCGCGATGCCCCTGCTGAAAAGCAGGAGGACCGATGTATACCCTGATTTTAGCCTCTAGTGTCGCATTCCCGGTTGGCGCACTGCTTGGTCCAGGACTGCTTTCTGGAGTACCGGAACATCACGATCGGCCACCCGCACCCGGGACACGCCCTCTTTAGCACCCGGAGCTTGGCCCTTTGCAGCAGGGGGGCAGAGGCCGCGCACCCGTTGTAATAGTTTGAGCATCCGAGAAAGCGCTTGCGCGTCGTGCGCGATCTGACCACTACAAGCTGGCCGGTCCCGCACTCGGGGCACCGGACCAGCCCGTTTGTGGGCTCGCTGGTGCCCAGTATGACGTATTTCTTCCTGGCTGCCGACCAGGACAGGAATCCGTTTGCATCATAGTACTGTTTTATCTCCTTTTTCAGGGCCTCTGCCGCACTCCTGCCCGCCCGGACTGTATGGCGCGGCCCTGCCCTGCGGCGCGGCGCGGGGGTGTTTTTTTGCGCCATCCGCGCCACGGGCGGCGCCTTGATATTAAAACAATTTATAAACAGATTAGACGGGGGCGTGGATATGTCGAAACCGGCAAATGATACGTCAGAGAATAGGCCCGTGCGGCCCTCGATGGGGCTGAACTTGGGCAGATATGCTGTAGCAGCAGGGCTGGCAGCTGTCCTCGCACTGGCCGCCATCCCCTCCGATGGCGAAGCTATCGAGGGGGGGGGGTATCAGATGTACGGCATGGCCGAGATCGTCCAGAGGGACGCCAGCGGCATAGTTCTCTCGCAGGTAATTCATAATCAAGTGTTGGATGATGGCGAGGAGACGATACTCCACGCTGTCTTTGACACCAGTGAAGACCCGCTTGAACGCAATCGGAGGGTCAGCACGGTGTGCCTTGTTGCCACTACTCAGCCTTTCGATGAGACCTCGTCTGCCAGCGGCCTTGGCAGCACGAACAACAACATAGTCGGCCTTTCCCACCCCGACCGGGGCAACGGACACGCCTGCAAGGCCGACAACTCGGTGGAGATTGCAAGCGGCACGGCGACCATAGGGCCGATAGTTTTCCCCCACTCTGAGAGCAACTTTGAGGACGACGTGCCCATCAAGTCAGTCGCGGTGTGCGACCGGCGTTCTTCCACCCAGATAGGCTCAGTCAATGACATATCCTGCAACAACGCCGGGCACGTCTTTGCCGCCTTCGATGTGACAGGGACGCGCTTTGCTATCGGGGACACGATTACCATAACATACACCTTTGACGTCTCATCCCCCGATACCTAGCACAGGGTCCCCGTGCGAGATGCATTCCAGCAGGCATATTGTGCGTTCACAGCCCAGACTGCCAACCATCCTCTGGCACACTGCCATCATACAAGCCGCCCGGTGACAGAAAAAATATGCCCAAAACGGGCTTGTTCTGGCCGGGCCTGAAGGGAATATTGATAGAGACCGGCAACATAGCGATTTTTATAGGGAGCAGGGGATCCCGCTCACGTGGAACAGGTCTGCGTGCTAGGTGCGGGGAGCACAAAGTACGGCAAGCTTGAAGACAGCATCTCCGATATAACCGTCCAGGCATCCGTCGACGCGATAGACAGCGCGGGGATAGAGCCGCGGGAGATAGGAGCAGGGTACATCTCAAACGTATTCGGGGTGGCGGACAAGCAGGTCCATCTAGGGCCTGTAATAATGAGCAACCTCGGGATCCCTGAGAGGCCGTCGCTCTCGATAGAGTCCGCGTGCGGCAGCGGCTCGGCGTCATTTCGGGAGGCGTTTGCAAACGTGGCAGCAGGCTTTTACGACGCGGTCCTGGTGGCCGGCACAGAGAAGGTGACCCACACAGGAACAGAGTGGACCACGACCTACTTTTCATACTGTTCGGACTTTTTCTACGAAGGGCAGGCGGGGGCGTCATTTCCCGGGCTCTTTGCGTCCATGGCCCGGGCCTACCTCAACGAGTTCAAGGCTACAGAGGAGGACTTTGCAAGGGTGGCCGTCAAGAACCACGAGAACGGGCTGCTCAATCCCAAGGCCCACCTGCAAAAAAAGATAACCATAGACGACGTGATGGCCTCGGCGGTTGTGGCAAGCCCGCTCAAGTTATACGACTGCTGCCCCTTTTCTGACGGCGCGAGCTCCGTCATACTCTGCTCAGAAAAGTTCGCAAAAGAGCACGGCGGAGAATACATCCGGGTGACGGGCTCGGGCCGCGGAGGCTCGTCGGCCGCTCTTCAGGGGCGGGAACAGATGACGACCATACCGAGCACAAGAATAGCGGCCGAGCAGGCGTACAAGATGGCGGGCGTGGGGCCCAAGGATATCGACTTTGCCGAGGTGCATGACTGCTTTACCATAGCCGAGATAGTGGATACAGAGGATCTCGGGTTCTTTGAAAAGGGCAAAGGCGTGGCAGCCGTAAGGGAGGATGCCACATCGCGCGGGGGCGAGATCCCAATCAACCCGTCCGGGGGCCTCAAGTCCAAGGGGCACCCCATAGGGGCCACCGGCGTGGGCCAGGTGGTGGAGGTCTACGACCAGCTTACCGGCAAGGCCGGCCAGAGGACCGTCAAGGGGGCCACAACCGGCCTGACCCATAATTTTGGCGCGACAGGGGCCAGCTGCGCAGTCCACATATTCCAGAGTGTCTGAGATGTCGGCCAAAACAGAGTTCGTCGAGCAGGCAAAGCAGGGCAGGGTTCTTGCCCGGAGGTGCACCTCCTGCGGTTTCATACACCTGGCGACGGTCTACTTCTGCCGCAAGTGCGGCTCCCGCGGCTTTGAGGACCACCCGATAGAGGGCCGGGGGAGCATCGCCACGTACACGATAATAACGGTCCCGCCGGCGGGCTTTGAGAAATACACGCCCTATGCATGGGTGGTCATGGATCTTGACGGGTCGGACCTGCGGATATCGGGCTTTATGGCCGGAATAGGGAGCCCCGGCGACCTGCCCGTGGGGACTCCGGCAAGGGTCGCGGGCTTTGACGAGCGCGGGATCATAATAGAGAAAGCGGTAAAATAATTTTCGCGGCTTATTAAAAAAATCAGATGGCACCATTAATTATCGCCCGGCCCCAAGAATCCGCATGTCGGTGGAAGTGGCATGCGGAAGGTGCGGTGAAAAGATCACCATCATGAGGATGATCAAGCCGGTCAAGGACGTGCTCAAGCCCTACAGCGGCAGGTGCCCGTCCTGCGGCCAGCAGCTCTCATCCACCGAGTTTACCCTGGATGTCAGCGAGGCCTGATCCCGGGCGCGCGATCGCGCCACAGGTTAAAGTTAGAACAGTGCTTTGCATCCGCGCCCCCGGGCCCGGCCGACGTTTAATAACAACTCTGGACGGAGCCTGTGATATAATGAGAAGGGGCTATGCGCTGGGTATGCTGCTGTTTATGGTGGCTACCATGACCACCGCCCCCATGACCACCTTTGCTGCCGAGGGCGACCTTGACAGCGACGGGATACTGGACGAGGTGGACCTCTGCCCATTCGTCCGAGAGGACTATGAGGGCGAGCCGGACGGATGCCCGTCGGACTTTGTCCCCTGGTACGACACGGACTTTGACGGGGTCCAGGACCACCAAGATGATTGTCCCCTGGTAAAGGAGATTTACAACAGGTTCCTTGATGGCGACGGCTGCCCCGACTCGCCCCCAGGCGGCGAGAGGGTCACACACGACAGCGATGATGACGGCTTCATAGATACCGCCGATTTGTGCCCCGGCCAGCCCGAGACCTTCAACGGCCTGCTCGACCTTGACGGCTGCCCCGACGACGAGATGATGGCCATCGATTCAGACCAGGACGGCGTACCCGATACGGCCGATTCGTGCGAGTTTGAGCAGGAGACCTACAATCTGTTCCAGGATACGGACGGCTGCCCCGACGCGGCGCCCGAGGTCTCTTCCACCTATAGATTCCCCGACGGCGACGGTGATGGCATAGACGACAGGTGGGACCAGTGCATAGATGTCCGGGAGAACTTTAACGGATACCTTGACTGGGACGGCTGCCCCGACGTGGAGGCACACGATGCAGCAGGTGCAATGGATACAGACTTTGACTCCATACCGGATACGGCAGACGCATGTCCTACCGAGCGCGAGAACTTTAACAAGTTTGAGGACGAGGACGGCTGCCCAGATACACCAAACCTTGTATCCATGGGTGACTCGGATTCTGACAGCATACCGGACCACCTTGACGAGTGCCCCTTTGCGGCCGAGATCTACAACAAGTTTGAGGATACCGACGGCTGCCCCGATAACATAGCATCCGACAGGGTTACAGCCGACACAGACGGCGACGGCATAATCGACGTTGTCGACCTCTGCCCCGGCCAGCCCGAGGTGATAAACGGCATACTGGACCTTGACGGCTGCCCCGACAGGTTTGACGACATTACAGACCCAGACGGCGACGGCATAGCCGGCATGCTCGACGAGTGCCCCAACGAGCCAGAAAAGTTCAACATGTTCCAGGATGCAGACGGCTGCCCAGACACGGTACTGGTCCAGGAGCCGAACTTTGTATTCGATGATACGGACGGCGACGGCATAGACGACAGGTGGGACCAGTGTATAGACGAGCAGGAGAACTATAACGCGTACCTGGATGATGACGGCTGCCCCGACGTGAGAGGGAACAAGGCCTCCGCCCCGCTTGACTCTGACTTTGATACTATACCAGATGATGCAGACCAGTGCCCGACAGTGGCCGAGAGGTTCAACGGGTTCAGGGACGAGGACGGATGCCCCGACGTGCTGATACTCGAATCCATGGGCGACGCGGACCTTGACGGCATACCGGACAACGTGGACCGGTGCATGCTAACCAGCGAGACCTACAACAAGTTCGAGGATACCGACGGCTGCCCCGACAGCATAACTGTCCTGGCGCCTACTGCCGATACGGACGGCGACGGGTTCAACGACTTTGTGGACCTGTGCCCCGGCCAGCCCGAGGTGGTAAACAGGATCCTGGACATGGATGGCTGCCCTGATGCGTTTGACGACATTACAGACCCCGATGGCGACGGCATAGCCGGGGATTTTGACGAATGCCCCAATCAGCCTGAAAAGTTCAACCGCTTCCAGGATGATGACGGCTGCCCCGACAGTGTGGCCGTACAGTCAACACAGTTCAACTTTCCCGATACAGACGAGGACGGCGTGGATGACAGGTGGGACCAGTGTATAGGTGAGAGGGAGAACTTTAACGGATACCTTGACCATGATGGCTGCATAGACATACGGGGCGTCTCGGGCGGGATGCCATCGGACCTTGATTCCGATGGAATACCCGATGAGGACGACCTCTGCCCGCTGGCAGGCGAGAGGTACAACCGCTTCCAGGATGATGACGGCTGCCCCGACCTTGAAGAGTATGAGACGCTTGGCGACTTTGACGGCGACGGGATCCCCGATGATGTAGACGAGTGCAAGGAGAGCCCCGAGAGGTACAACCGCTTCCAGGATGATGACGGCTGCCCCGACTTTGTGAGCAACGGGGGCAGGGTCTCGGATACAGACGGAGACGGGCTCAACGACCTGCTCGATACGTGCCCCACCCAGGCGGAGACGATCAACGGCTTTGAGGATGATGACGGCTGCCCCGACAGCGGGCTGGCATCCACTGACAGGGACCAGGACGGAGTGCCCGATGATGTGGACCAGTGCCCTGCCATGCCCGAGAAATACAACAGGTACCTTGACGATGACGGCTGCCCCGATTCAGTGCCGGGCCAGCTGGCCGAGTTTTCATTCCCTGACGCGGACAATGATGGTGTAGATGACAGGTGGGACCAGTGCATGGACGAGGCGGAGACGCCCAACGGCTACCTTGATCGCGACGGCTGCCCCGATGTACAGCCCTCGGAGGCGCCAAGCAGGATAGTCCCCGACTCTGACCTTGATACAATACCCGATGACATAGACCGGTGCCCCGACAACGCAGAGACTTGGAATGACTACAGGGACGGCGACGGCTGCCCCGATATAGTGCCGGAACAGCAACGCTTTGCACCTGACGGGGATCTTGACGGGGTGATAGACGACCTGGATGTCTGTCCTTTCAACGCCGAGGACTACGACGGGGACATGGACGGCGACGGCTGCCCCGAGTAAAACTCGACCGTAAACACGATCTTTAAAATCTGGGCAAGGCCGTGAAGATATATCTGATATTTTCTAAAGCGTGGGCGGGACAGCCATTACGGCGTACTGGTACGTGGAAAGATGATATGCAGGTCAGCAGATAAACTGTACCATCTTTAACCTTGAATCATTAATATACCGTAAATTGCTAATCAGAACCGAGCAGTATGATTACAGGCAGAGAAAAGCGGTCTCACGGTAGATACTATACCGAACAGAACCCGTTTAAACACAAGGCCTTCAGGAGCTGGGCCCGGCGTGTAGAACTAGAAGACCAGATTGTACTGGAGCCGTTCGCAGGCAGCAACAACCTTATCCACATGCTAGAGGAGCTTGGGATGGTGGGTAAATTCAAATCATACGATATACAGCCTGCGGATCCCGGCGTATTGCGGTTGGATACACTATCCGCGTTTCCTACACAGTATGACATATGCATTAGCAACCCGCCTTGGCTAGGGCAATATGCGGCCAAGAGGCGTGGCATTTCATGGCCGCACATACAGTATGACGACTTGTACAAGCACTGTCTTCGACTCGCCCTGGACAACTGTGACAACGTGGCATTTATCATACCTGCAACGTTCCTGCAAAGCGGACTGTTTCGTGGCCGACTAGAGTCGGTCATATTCCTCAACCGGTATATGTTCACAGAGACTGAGAACCCGGTTTGTATGGCTCTTTTCACGAAACATGGAAGGAGTCGCCCCGGAAGAATACGATTGTACAACGACGATGCCCCGCTAGGTACACTGGAAGAACTGGAGAGGCACCTCCCAGACTACGCCGATCCCGTCATACGATTCAATGATAAGGATGGCGATCTCGGCCTGTATGGCGTAGACAACACCATAGGCCCCTCTATTGAATTCAGGCCAGGCCGCTCTATACGCGCCGACATCAAGTTCAGCTCCAGATCGATAACGAGGATAAGCTGGGACCGTAAGTTTACCCGCGATACAATAGACGAGCTAAACGCCAAATTTTCCAAATTCAGGAAAAAAACACACGACGTATTCCTTACACCATTCAAGGGCCTCCGCAAGGATGGTCTGTACAGGAGGAGGCTCGATTATGGGCTAGCCAGGAGAATGATTACTAAGCATGCCTGTTGACTGGGAGAACGAGCTCAAAAAGGCACGATTGGAGAATTACAAGAATTTCAACATTGACGATGTCAAAGAGAAGATTGAAAACTTCGCAGATATGACCGGTATTGATAAAGATGAAATAAAAAACAAGGTAAAAGCTGATGAGATATTTCGATGGTACTTTATCAAAGATCCCAAGAAGCAGAACATCTACGAGTCGCTGGCGGGACGTTACATAAGCGAACTGCCTTCAGTGGAATCCTTCGAGAAACTATCCAACAGTGCATTATACGTAGTCAATGGTGGCATAATGACAAAGAGCGAATTGAATGAAGCCGGCAGTTCTTCCGAGGCCAAGTCAATTGATTTCTGCTGGGAGTGCAACGGTTACACGTATTATGCATCCCACAAGTACACAAAAGACGAAGGGGGCGCCCAAGGAAGCCAATACAACGACCTAAAGTCGTTCATACGCCAAGCCAACAAATCACAAAAACTCACCAACGTATTTGTAGCCATAGCGGATGGGCCATTCTATGATGGCATGTCCCAAGGGCGCAGGCGCATGGACGTACTCAAGACAGAGGCCAACAGTTCCAAGAACGTATATGCTACAAGGATATGCGATCTCGGGAATTTGATGACTAGTATAGGGCGGGCCAGCTAATTTTGTACTAATTCTTGCCCATATTGGAACAGAGGCTACACAAATCTACATGTACGGGCGGGCCCTTGATGTCTCCCTCCCGCGTCAAACAGGAATGTCCAGAATGCATCAAGCATCTTGTGTTATCCAATCGTCTTGGGTCGGGCCCCGTTGGTCCGGAATCAGGGCAGATGCTACATCCATTTCATGTTCGTGACTTGGCCTGCCACGTTTAGAGTCTTGACCTCGGCCCCGCAGGTTCACACGAGCTCCACGATCTCCCTGACTATCTGGTTCACCTGCGCCGCCTTGTCTTTTGTCAACAGTGGGGGAATCCCCCGGATCCCGGTTTGGTCTTCGGCCCACCTGTTTTCGTATGGGCGCAAACCGGAGTATTTAGTAATTAAAAATGACGAAACGCGGGTACAAAAGTCTTATTTAGCTCCACGCCTGAGCAATTCCGCATGGAATTAACCGAGGACATGGAAGAGCCCAAGAAAGGGCCCGTCATGCAGTCCACATCGCGGCGTGTCCGGATGATCTTCTCGGTAATGGCGAGCCCCAACAGGATCGACATACTCCGGATCCTCAACTCCAAGGGCCCCCTGACATACTCTGAGCTCAAGTCGCTGGCCGGCTTCCGGTCCAAGAAGGAGAGCGGCAAGTTCGCCTACCACCTGCGCAAGCTGCTCCGGCAGTCGCTCGTGGCGCTCAACAAGTCGGAGAGGCGGTACACGATAACCAACCTCGGCAAGCTGGTCCTCAGCCTGGCCCGGCAGATAGAGGAGCGCTCGATAATAGAGAGCGGCAAGATGTACGTGCGGACCTCGCACGAGACCATCGAGGAGTTCAACTCGCACAGGATCGTCCAGTCGCTGATACGGGAGGGCAGCCTCCCGTCGGAGCTGGCACAAAAGATCACAGAAGAGGTGGAGAACAGGATCTACAAGTACCAGACAACCTACCTTACAGGCTCGCTGATACGCGAGATGGTCAACTCGGTGCTGCTCGAGCACGGCCACGAAGAGTACAGGAACAAGCTGGCCAGGCTGGGCCTGCCCCCGTACGACATACAGGCGATGCTCTCGAGCGTCGACGACATGGACAGCGGCGCCGAGGGCCTGCTATCGAGGACCGGCAGGGAGGTCTTTGCCGAGCACCTGCTCATCAACATCCTGCCCAAGGACGTGGCCGATTCGCACCTGGCAGGCGACCTTCACATAGCCAACCCCGGCACCTGGTCGCTGCTTCCAGACACGCTGTTTGTAAACCTGAGAGAGGTGATGGAAGAGGGGCTGGACCTAGGCGGCAAGCTGTTCGGCGCATCCAGGATCCCCTCGATCAAGACGCCCGACGGGCTGTCTGCCGCGCTCTCAATGGTCATAATGCTGGTATCCAGGGAGGCGTCAAGAGAGGTCATCCTTGACGGCCTTGCGCCGCTGCTGGCCCGGCACGCAAAGGGCACAACAGGACTCGAGGAGAGACTTGCGGGGGCACTGTCGGCTGCATCGGTCGTGCCAAGGCACGGCAGCGACCCCGTGACGGTCTCGTTCAGACTGCAGCTCGGGACAGAGCCCAAGATGGTCAGCGCGGTGATACGTGCATACAAGGAATACGCCAGGATAACACCCGTCCCGCGCATAGGCCTTGTAATAGACCATGAAAAGGGCAAGCTCTCCGATGTAACGGCGGAGCTATCCGAGATAATATCCGCCGGCGGCAGGGTCGTCATCTCCCGCGGCGGCGCGTCATACGCAGGCTCCCCTCCCGGCGGTACCAAGGGCCAGTCGCTATCCGTGCATTTGGAATCAGTCTCGGTGAACCTGCCAAGGCTGGCGCTCGAATCCAACAAGGACGAGACCTATTTCCGCGCCAGGCTGGCCCTTCTCATGAAGCCGGCGCTCTCCGCCATGGCAATGAGAAAGAAGGAGTCTCCGACCTGACGCGGCGCGGGCTCAACCCCCTTCTGGCAAGGAACAGCCAGTACATGCAGAGGGGCTCTGTCACCCTGACGGTCAACCTGGTGGGCCTGCGCGAGGCGGTCTTTAACGTGCTGGGGTACGAAAACGACAAGGCGGGCAGGGAGATACTGCACAAGGTGGTCGAGACGGCAGTCGACGTGGCAAAGAAAAAGGGCAAGGAGCTCGGCGATGACGTGCGCATATCCATGACGGAAGGCGGCGGCGCGTCGCGCTTTGCCGTCCTGGACGGCGAAAAGTACGGCAAGAACTCGGCCCTCAAGACGGTGGAGACCTATTCAGAGGGGGTCGTGCTTGACTCAGGCGAGCAGTACACTGCAAAGAGCGACGGCATAGCCGAGTGCAACAGGCTCTCCAAGATGCTCAACGGGGGGCTGCTGGTCATGCTGCCCCTGGACAGGGACGCGGATGATGGCAAGATCAGGGAGGTCCTGGAGAGGACCGCCGGCCTGATCGCCCGGTTCCGGCCCGTAAAGCCGGTATCGATCTGCGGGGGCTGCGGGTACAAGGACGGCAGGCTTGAGGGCAGGTGCCCCCGCTGCAAGTCCTCCAACATACTCTGATCGGCCGGCAGGCTTGAGGGCAGGTGCCCCCGCTGCAAGTCCTCCAACATACTCTGATCGGCCGGCAGGCTTGAGGGCAGGTGCCCCCGCTGCAAGTCCTCCAACATACTCTGATCGGCCGTGCGTGCGGGACCGCCTCTGATTTTATAGTAGCGGTGTCAAAAATATTGGACCAAATCCGTGACGTTGCGCGCGTCAACCGACGGTAAATTTTTTTTGAGCTTTGGATCATGGTAATTCTTAATAATGCATATAGATGGCACATCATGCGTGGTTATAGTTGGATAATTCTACCATAGGGAGTACGATCGGGGCAATCCGGAAGCGGAACGGGACGCTGGACAACTTCAACATGGACAAGATAACCAACGCGATATCCAAGGCGCTAGCGGCAACCTCCGAGGCCGATCACGATCTGGCAAGCGAGCTGGCGCACGGCGTGGTCAAGAAGCTGGTCCAGCAGGGCTTTTCGATCTCGATACCCCCCAGCGTCGAGGACATACAGGACATGGTGGAATCCACCCTGATAGAGAGCGGCCACAGCGAGATAGCAAAGGCGTACATACTGTACCGCCACGAGCGCAGAAAGATCCGCGACGAAAAGCTCCGGCTGCTAAACGCAAAGGCGCTGGATCCTGTTGCAAAGAGCTTTGACCTCAACTCGCTCAGGGTGCTCGCATCGCGCTATCTATTGAGAAACAACAAGGGCGAGATAACCGAGGGGCCCTCCGAGCTGTTCGAGCGCGTCGCGGTCCTGATTTCAGTGGGCGATCTGTTGTACGATTCAGAGCTGTTTGACAAGGAGGGGAGGCACCCGCAGGACGTGGGCGAGGCGCGCGGCTACCTTGACAAGCTGGACAGCTTTGACTGCAAGTTCAAGATAGGAAATTACTACCTCAACAAGTACCACTTCCGGGCCCTCATAAACCACTATGTGACGCTGGCCGGAAAAGGCCAGATGAAGGTGGGCTTCAAGGACCTGCTGACCCAGATAATAGCAAAGCGCCATAACAATTATGCGGAGAGGATAAGCGAGTATTACGAGCTGATGGCCTCGCAGGACTTTCTCCCCAACTCGCCCACCATGATGAACGCGGGCGGCAGGCTCGGACAGCTCTCGGCCTGCTTTGTATTGAACATGCCCGACGACATGGGCGGCATAATGAAGTCGACATCCGATGCGGCGATGATATTCAAGTCGGGCGGCGGGGTCGGCATCAACTATTCCGACCTGCGCCAGGAGGGGGACATCGTGGCATCTACATCCGGCGTGGCATCGGGGCCCGTCTCATTCATGAACATAATCAACACGGTCACCGAGGTGGTAAAGCAGGGCGGCAAGCGCCGGGGGGCCAACATGGGCATAATCGAGGCGTGGCATCCGGACGTGGAAAAATTCATCACCAACAAGACCGAGGCGGGCATTCTCGAGAACTTTAACGTGAGCGTGGGCGTCTGGGAGGACTTTTGGCAGGCGCTAGCGGGCCCCGGCGAGGGCAAGTACATGCTGAGGAGCACCGCCGGCAAGCCCGTGCGGGAGATAAGCGCCCACCAGCTCATAGACCTCATAGCCCATTCCGCCTGGAAGAGCGCCGAGCCTGGCCTGATATTCTTTGACAACATAAACAAGTACAATGTGCTTGCCAAGGCCATGGGCGGGGCCCTGCGGGCGACAAACCCCTGCGGCGAGCAGAGCCTCTACCCGTATGAATCGTGCAACCTCGGGTCGATAAACCTCGCAAGGCTTGTCAAGCGCAAGGCCGACGGCGAGTTCGAGTTCGACTGGCAGAGGTACGAGGAGATGATCCGCAAGACGACAAGGTTCCTCGACAATGTGATAGACGTCAACTTGTACCCTGTAAAGGAGATAGACCGGGCGTCGAAGGAGTCGAGAAGGATCGGGCTCGGCGTGATGGGCGTGGCCGATCTATTGTACAAGCTGCGCATACCGTACAACTCCAAGGAGGGCTATGACCTGCAGTCAAAGCTCGCCGAGGCGCTGACATACTATTCAATGGAGGAGAGCGTCGCGCTCGCAAAATCGCGCGGCGAGTTCCCGCTCTGCCCCCAGACGGAATACCCCGAGGGCAAGATACCTGTCGCTGGCTATTACGAGCTCGCCCGGGACGAGCACACATACGACTGGGACGCGCTGATAGACAAGATAAAGAGGCACGGCATACGCAACGCCCTGACCACTACCGTCGCCCCGACCGGGACGCTCTCCATGCTGGCCGACTGCTCCAACGGCATGGAGCCCTCGTTTGCGCTGGTCTTTGAAAAGCGCGTGACCGTGGGCAAGTTCTTTTACACAAACAAGATCATAGCGCAGATACTCAAGGAGCACGGGCTGTACAACGACGACCTGCTGGCTAGGATCTCCGAGAACTATGGGTCCCTCCGCGGCCTCGAGGAGATACCGGAGTGGATGCAAAAGATATTCGTCACAGCAATGGACATACACTGGTCGGACCACCTGATGGTGCAGAGCGTCTGGCAGGAATGGATCGGAAACGCAATAGCAAAGACCATCAACATGCCAAACGACGTCACGGCAGACGACGTCAAGGCGTCGTATCTGCTGGCCCACGAGCTGGGCCTCAAGGGGACGACCGTATACAGGGACGGCTCGAGGCACAAGCAGGTACTCCACATGGCAAGCGAGAACTCGGAAAAGACATTTGACGTGTACCCCAGCCTGTACATATCCGAATATGTGGAGAAGATCCAGGACCGGTACGTGCGCACGGAGGTCAACGCGGCGCTCAGCTCCGGGCCGACCGAGGAGGCGCCCACCGTCGATCTCAACATAACCGAGACGGTGCCGGAGGAGGACCTCTGCCCCACGTGCAAGAACCACCTCGTCTTCTCCGAGGGCTGCAGCACCTGCATCGAGTGCGGGTTTAGCGGCTGCACCTCGGGCTAGCCATCACAACTTTTTTTACGGCCTGCGCCCCCCGCCGCATGGTGAGGAGGGGAATTCTGGCCGGCGCGGGGGCGGCAGCCGCGGCCGGCGCGGCCCTTGCGATACTGGCTGGCGGCACCGGCGGGGACGGCCCCGACCCGGGCCTTGGCCTCGTCATCAACACGCCGGGCCCCGAGGTCACACTGCAGGAGCTCGATGAAGCGTATAGAGAAGCCGCATCTGCAGGGGCGGGCAGGAGCAACGTCTACATGTTCTGGAACCTCCTGGAGCCTGAGCCCGGCGGGTACGACTGGGAGGGCTATGACGCGCTAATGGGCCTAAACGAGAGGCACGGCATGCGGGTCACATTGTATATGTCGGTGATTAACGGCAGGACACTCGGGCCGTTCCCGGACTGGCTGGGGGATCCCGGCCTGCGGTCGATACCGGGCAGCCGCCTGGCGGATACCCTAGATACCGTGCTCTCCAGGTACCACATAATAGATTCTGTGATAATAGCGGCGGGAACAGACGAGTATTTCCGGCACAGGGAGCAGGAGATACCCACGTATGCGGGCCTCTTTGACGAGGTATACGGGAAGGTAAAGGGGGCCCACCCCGGGGTAAAGATGGGCAACTCGTTTGAGCTGCACAATGTATTGAACAAGAACCTCGGGGGGACCGTCTCGGAGCTCTCCGGGGGCGACTTTGTGGCGTTTACGTACCGGCCCACCGACCCCCTAAACGAGATCAACAGGACTCCACAGGAAGCCGCGGCGGACCTGGACATGATGTCGGGGCTCGCCCCGGGCAGGGTGGCGCTGTTCGAGGTAAGCTGGAGCACCGCCGGGGAGGCCGGCGGCTCGGAGGAGGACCAGGCGCTGTTCGTAAAAGAGGTGCTCTCGTTCTATACCGAGAACAGGGATGATGTGGAGTTTGTCACCTGGTACAGATTGCACGACAGGCCGGAGGGATCATGCCGGATAGAGGATCCGGGGCACGATGGCCCGATAACATTAGGCAACAGCACGTTTGTTCTGCAGCGGCTTGAAGGGTACATATGCGGCGCCGGCCTGCTGGGAGCAGACGGGGCCCCCAAGCCCGGGTGGGATGCATTTGCGGCGGGGCCGCCCCTGTGACCCTCTCGCTTGTGATAGCCGAGTCTGCGCTCGAGCTGGTCCCGCAGTCCCTGGCGCGGCACCCGTCGGTCAGGGCGTCGGCAAGAAGGGAGGGGAAGAGGCCACGGGAGATTCTGCTGGACAACTCGTGGCATTATGCCGCAATGAAGGGCCTGGAGGACGAGGTGAGGCGCGGCCGCCCGGACCTTGTCCACTTTGCGCTGCTGGAGGCCACGTCCGTGCCGCTGTATACCGAGGGGATGCTGGCGGTATACGTCCACACTGCGGGAAACAGGGTGATACGCGTGGGCGGCGGCGTCAGGCTGCCGCGGTCCTACCACCGGTTTGCGGGCCTCATGGAGAAGCTGCTGCTCGAGGGATCCATAATGGCGGGAGAGAACATGCTGCTCAAAGTGGAGAAGCTGGACCTCAAAGGGCTGATCCAAAAAATCGACGCAGAGAGGACCATCGGGCTCTCGACGGCGGGGAGCCCGTCTACATGCGAGGGCGTGGCGTCCCGGATGGACGGCGACACATGCCTTGTCGTGGGCGGCTTCCAGAAGGGGCACTTTTCAGAGTCTGCCCGGGCGCTGTTTGGCGAATCGTATACAGTGGGGGGCCGCCCGCTGGAATCCCACGTGGTCCTGGCGCGGATCCTCTACGAGTATGAAAAAACAGTTATGTAGGATCCGGGGCAGGGCACCCTGTTGCAGTCATAGTATAGCTTGGTCAGTATACGGGGTTTCCAACCCTGCGACGCGGGTTCAAATCCCGCTGACTGCATCTAATGACGGGGGTTTTTAAGCGGGCCCGGGGATCTCGCCGCGCATGAAGCCCGCCCTGAGGATGATCGCCGTCGAGAGAATGCAGATACTGGTGCACAGCGCCGCCATGCTGGCGCGGACCGACCCTGCCCTGTCGCGGCGGCACGCGCAGATGGCGCGCAGGATAAGCACGCGGCACAGGGTCCGGATGCCGTACGAGCTCCGGATGGCCTACTGCAGAAAGTGCAAGAGCTTTATCGCGCCCGGCGTGCACTCGAGGATCAGGGTGGGGGGCCCCGAGAGGTCGGTCCGCGTGAGGTGCGGCTTTTGTGGGCACACAAACCGCAAGATGCTTCCCCGGGCCGGCATTCCGGGCCGCGAAGGATCGATGGTTTATAAGACTAGCAGGGATGCCCGGTCCCATGGCAAAAGTGCATGACGTGCCGGCAGACGTCCTCATAGGGAGGCTGGCCGAGATCCTCAAAAAGGAGGAGCTGCCCCGGCCCGACTGGGTGCCCTTTGTAAAGACGGGCGTGCACGCGGACAAGCCCCCGCAGGACAGGGCCTGGTGGCACACGCGCTGCGCCTCGCTGATGAGAAAGATCTACCTGCACGGGCCCATAGGGATAAACGGGCTCCGCAGCGAGTACGGGGGAGGCAAGCCCCGCGGATACGGCGCGGCAAACCACCGGAAGGCGGGCGGCGCCATAATACGCAACGCGGTGCACGGGCTCGAAAAGCTAGGCTACATTGAAAAGCTGGACAAAAAGGGCAGGATAGTCTCCAGGCAGGGGATGCAGAAGCTGGACCGGCTCTCGACCGAGATACTCGGGGAGATGGCCGCCACGAACCCGCAGCTAAAGGTATACTCTTGATGACGAGATGAGCTATACGGACCCCGACGACTCCCTGCCCGAGCACGTTCCCGGAGAGGCGGAGATGTCCGCCCAGAAGGAGGCGATCCTCAAGCAGATACTCGAGCCGCAGGCCAGGATGCGCCTCTCCAACATAAGGATGGTAAAGCCCGAGACTGCTGCTGCGCTCGAAAGCCACCTGATAAACGCCGCATCACAGGGGAGGCTGGCCGGGAAGATATCCGACGAGCACCTCAAGCAGATACTCCAGTCCATGCAAAAGCCCCGCCGGGAATTCAAGATAAACCGCAGATAGTTTCTTGCAGTGTTTGCGCCACGCACGGGTTTGACGACCTCAGGCCGAAAGATCCATGCATTATGAACGCATGCGGCCCCATGGTCTCTTACAGGAAGCTGCGCCGGATGCGGCTCCGGGCGCCTGCGCCAAGAGTACGCCCGCACGGGAGCTCGCCGGCATGATCGCCTGGACCTGCCCACATTCCTCCGTACCTGTGGCGTAAAAATGATTATATCGGATCATTCGTACAGGTGTTCTACAATCCCATTTATCTGCCGCATGATCCTGTTTCCACCATCCCGTAGCCGCACTTTTGTTCAATGCCATGCGGCTCCATGATTTTCCGGTCTGTATCATCCGAAACAAAAGTTTGTCTCCAGTAAAGAGCTGGTTTGGGGCGCGAATTCCCCATGGGACATTTTTTTCGCGCTCGAATCTATACCATCTCGATTCTCATGTGATTAAAAGATCTGCCCTGGTTTAGTTTTTTATAGTCTCGTGTGAAGAATATGCCACATGATTCTTTCGCTGCAATCTGCAAGTGTAGATAGTCCATGGTTCCCGGCAGGAGGCTGTTTAGACTCCTCCCCTCTACTGGGTCTAACCGGGGTTGCGGGGGTAGATGTCTCATGCCCCGTCTTGCCAGTTCAGTCATTCCATACTCGCCTCCCCCGTCAGGCCCACTTCCGAAGCGGTATGCATTGCCGCCTAGGGAAAAAAGATAATCTTCGATCAGGCTGAAGCTCTCCTCGACGGCCCGGCTCAACTCGTCCTCCGGGGGTCTCGTGTCTTCCCCATTCTTTGGAGGCTCGTAGGGCCGGGTAAGCTTGTGGTATACGTCCATTATGACAATATACGATATTGCAAGCTGGTACATCCCCCTGTCAACCATACCAAACACATCTTCTGCTGCACGCGCATGCTCATTCGAGTTCCTGCCGCCTGGTGCCCCTCCGCCATGTGTATTGTACGCGATACTCTCTTTCGGTGTGTTCGCTCTAATCCAGTCCATATACAGATCCGGATCAATGTAGACCCGTGTCAGACTTTGGCCTCCTCATGTGCTTCCGAGAAGTCATGCTTGGCCAAGGCCGGCCATCTTTCGAGGATGCCCTTTAAATCATGAAGTGTCCCAAGAGGGACGGACGGCATCGTCTTGCCCTTGGACTTCCAATAAACCCTCCTTATGTGGGTGTCATCTCCGGCCTTCCGGTACGGAGTAGCAACCCACGGTCCAGGGCAAAGCCATTCGGGCGATTTCGTGGGGGGGCCGGACAGGAGCCCCTTAATTCTGAAAGAGCTTTCGGCCATGATTCTAGTGAGTTTGAGAGGGTGGCGGTTGAGTGGAAGCCGGCGTATATCTCTCGGAGTATGGCAGTTAAGGGCCCTTACCAAAAGTACCATCTTGCGGCCTATCTGCGAATCATCGATGGTAAAGTGCTCCTCCACCAGGCTGAATTCTATGTTGTCGGGCAACCCGTCAAGGTGCCCCGTCTTTACAAGCTCTGTGTACTTGGAGGCCTGCGGGGCCTCGACCCCTGTACCGGTGTCATCTTTTACGGGGCCCTTTACCTCCATGTGCCCCCTGCATGCGAGGTCCTGCAGGGCCTGATAAAGCTCCTCCTTGTCAATGCGACCTTCTCTAAGGACAAACGGGGACGACATTCCGTGCACCTCAAGCAGCATGCACGCATATTCTAGTATGGCAGACATGCGCTCTATCCCCACGATGGTGCGCACAGAAGAGATGGCCCTCTCTATCAAGTACTCCCGCGGCCCCATCATCTCCCCCCTGCCTTCGGATTTGTACAGGCATTCGGTGCATTTTCCCCCCTCTGGGACATAGTTCCGCATCTTGCAGACGGTGCATTCTACATCGGGCATGGTAGTATAATGGAGGAAATCATATTTTAGCTTGTTGGATCATTGGTTCTTGAGAGTTTAGGCCAGACGCAAAAACCGATCCCCGTACAAAGGATCTGTTGGTTATGGGATTGCATTATCCATATGGCCTCTGATAACACGTCGCTGCTCAGGGGGCTTGCCCGCGCGGTAGGATGGGAGAAGGGATATTGGTACAGGTAAGAGCCAAAACCCTCACAAAGTGTGTCCGCAAACAATTATAAAATTTGCCGGTCGATACACCGTGGAATGTCCACCGTCTCGCTCCAAAAGGACCACGACCTGATAACCAAGGTGGTCAAGTCGATGGAGGCGACTACAAGCCTGCTCGAGGAGGGCAAGGAGGTCCCCGGGACAATACTGATGCAGGTGATCGACTTTTCGACAAACTTTACCGATATCTGCCACCACAGCAAGGAGGAGGACTCGCTGTTTCCCGCCCTGGTGGGCGCGGGCATGGAGGCAGAGGAGGGGCCCGTCGCCATGATGCTGCAGGACCATGAAAAGACGCGCGAGATAGGCGCCCGGATGGAGGCCTCGGCGCGCGTCTACCTCGCCGGCGGGGGCAGCAAGGATCTAGTCGCGGACCTGAAGGAGTACGTGCAGCACATGACGGAGCACCTCTGGAAGGAGAGCAACCGGCTGTTCCCGATGGCCGAGGCGCGCCTGCAGCACATGGCAAGGAAGGTCGACGCCGAGGTGCACGAGATAGAGGATGCAAAGCTCAGGGGGGTAAAGAAGGACAGGGCGCACTATGAGAAGCTAGCCGACGACCTGGCCGGGCACCTGGGCAGCGGCTGATCAGAACGTCTGCTGCAGGTCCTTTTTGATCTCGTCTATCTTTTTGCCAAACGCCTTTTTCGCCTTGTCGTTCTTTTTCAGGTTGAGTACCTTGCCACACGAGGGGCACTTGAACATCTCCTCGAGGGCCCCCTCGAAGGTGATCCGCTGGCAGTCGTCATTCCCGCAGTGGTAGAACTCTGACGAGTTCTCATAGTCGAGCCTCTGCTGCAGCCTGCCCATGATCTTTTTCTTCTGGTTCTCTATGAAGCTCTCGACCTCCTCGCGCCTGGACCTCCACCTGTAGACAAACCAGCCCTTTCTTTCATCCTTGACGCGGACGCCGCTGATGAGCGACTTGCCGAACAGGTCGTAGAGGACCTTTCTGACCATGTTGATCCGCAGGCCCGTCGAGCTTGCAATCTCCTCGTCGGTGGCGTCTTCTGCCTTGAGGAGCGACCTTGCGACCTTGAGGTACTCGTCGCCGCCTATCATCACGGCGATCCTGATGAACGGATCCTCATACTTGTCGATCAACGCGCCCGGTGCCCCCCGCTTGGTATTAATTCCTTGCCGGGCGGGGCGCCCTCTTCACGTAGTGAAGGACCACCTCGTCGCCCTGCCGCAAGGCTTCTTTCAGGCGAAAGGCCCGCCGGTGCACCCCTGCAAACCCCCTGCCGCCCACCAGCGGGACCGATCCCGTCCCCCCAATCACCACAGGCGCTATTGTGATTATCATCTCGTCGACAAGCCCCCGCTCGATGAACCCCCAGTTTGTGCGCGCGCCGCCCTCGAGCAATATAGTCCGCAGTCCCCGCCGGTAAAGGGCGCGCAGAAGCACCAAAAGGTCCATCTCATCTGTACCCGCCTCGAGCACCTCCACTGACAACCCCTCGAGCCTGCGTCGGTTCCGGGGGGGGATCCTGCCCGTACATGCCACTATAGTCGGGATCCTCCCCGCGGTCCTGGCTATCTGGGATTCCGGGGGCAGCCTCCCCAGCGGGTCGATTATAATCCGCACGGGATTCCTGCCCCCCCTGTGCCTTGCCGTCAGCAGCGGGTCGTCGGATACGACCGTTCCCCTGCCCACCATTATGCCGTCGACCTCCGAACGCAGCCTGTGGACGCGCCGCAGGTCTCGCGCAGACGAGATCCCCGAGTCCCCCGTGCGCGTGGCGATTCTCCCGTCTACGCTGGCCGCAGCGCCCAGGATCACCCGGGCCCTAGATCCTGCCATGTGCTATCCTGCCGCCTATGATCACCGCCCTTACCGATCCTGCCGACGCCCTGTGCACTATCGCGGCATGCGGGTCGTGCAGAGGCTCAAGGTCTATCGAGTGCTTTTCAATGAGGATGCAGTCGGCCAGCATGCCCGCTTCTATAGGGCCCGCCCCCAGCCCCAGCATGCTCCCCCCGTTGACGGTGGCCATCTGGAGTATCTCGCGCGGGTCGATCCGCTTTTTGTGCACAGCCATGGTGACCTTCCACAAATAGTCCATCTCGCGGAACATGTCCGGCGGGTTTACCATCACATTGTCCGTGCCGATCGCCACGCGGCAGCCCTCCTTTAGCATCATGTGTATGTCGGGGATCCCCTCGGCTAGCGCCGCATTTGCGCGGGGGCATACCACTATCCCGCAGGACCGCGCCACAGCGCGCAAGTCGGCCCGCGACGCATGCGTCATGTGAACCATAAAGTGCGGCCGGAGCTGCAGGGCACGGGCCGCCTCTGACCTCTTTGTGTGCGCCCTCGATGCGGCAATGCTCTGCTCCGTCTCCGACGAGTGTATTGCCCTGAGCTTTTTTGTCCGGGAGTAGGACCGGAGCACAGAATCGCTGTTCTCGTTGGCGCCGCTGATGCCCAGCCCGTCGCATTCCCGGAGCACCCTGTCGAGCTCGGCCCTCCTGCCCCGCGGGAACCCCTCGTCGCGCCCGATCTGCCCCCAGTCCTGGTACAGGCCCGCCCTGCCCAGGATGCGGCGCCGTATCGGGAGCCCCGCAAGGGCCCGCTTTGCAAGCGCGATCCCCGCGGGCCCGCCCTCCCTGAAATCGGCAAACGCCGTGGTGCCCCCCCTGATCATTGAGATGCACGAGTTCCGCATGAATGCAGCCAGGTGTTCGGGCCGCGTGCGGGACAGTATCCTCGCCTTGGCGCCGTGTACGGGGTGTATCTTGTCATCTACGGTGCCGCGGGGCGCCGCATCCTTTGCTATTGAATCGCCTATGTGCGTGTGCGCGTTTACCAGCCCTGGCATTGCAAGCAGCCCCTCGCAGTCGGCAGCCCCGGGGCCCGCCTGCCCCGGGCGCACCGCGCCAAACCGCCCCCGGGTTATACGTATGTCAGTCGACTGGACATACTCGAGATCCCCGCCGACAAGGGCGCCCACATTTCGCAGTATCATGGCAGCTCGTATACCTGCGGCTTCTTCCCACCCGAATCCCTGATCTCGCGGATCTTGTCGAGCGCCCCCGTGGCACGGCAGGCAGCCTCCCTGGCGCTGCCCCCCGTCCCTATACCGCAGTTGAGTATAACGCCCGTGCCGTTCATCTCGTCGAGAAAGCCCCGCACCGCCCCTTTGGCCCGGGGCCCCGAGACGACCATAAAGTTGTCCCCGCCCATAAAGAACGTGAGCGCCCCGTGCCCGACAAAGAACGAGGACATCCGGGCGTACAGCCCGAACATTGCCGACGAGACCTCGTACGGCGACCGGGATCTTGCCTGCGAGCTGACATCATCGACATCAAGGTGCATTATAGTTACAGGGCCATCCTGCCCGCCGGGCCGGCCAAATATCCCGTCCCCGAGCAGCTCGCCTGCCTCCCTTGCCTTGTGGGCCATCATGTCGGCGTCCAGCGGCTCTTCTGCGCGCCCTATCGCCATGGTGAGGCCGGGGCCCCGCACCGAGATCTTTTGCAGTATCTCGGCGTGCCCCTGCGCATCCAGCCCGCTGGTCACTGCAAACAGCTCGTCATGCCTGTTTGGAAAGACGAGGCAGCCCCTCTCCGAGAATAGCTTTTGCAGGTCCGCATAAAGGGACGCCTGGAGTATCTGCAGCTCGTGCTCCCTGTCGCTGCCAAGAGTCAGCGTCCAGGGCCCGTAGCCTGTTATCCGGATTACGGTCAGCTGCACGGCCGGCTGATCCTCTTGAGCTCGTCATATACGGAGAGCACCGCCTCGACTGCCCTCTCCGCCACGGGCCTGATTCTTGCGTGCGCCTGCCTCTCGTGCATCCCGGGCCCGCTTATGCCCAGGGAGACGGGCTTTTGGTGCCGCACGGACAGATCAGAGAGGGATCTCGCCGTGGTCCTTGCTATCAGCTCGTCATGCTTTGTGCGGCCCTTGATTATCGCGCCAAGCGTGACGACCCCGTCGATATCCTCCCTCCTTAACAGCGCGTCGACTATCACCGGCATGTCAAATGCGCCGGGGACGCGCGATGTATGCCGGATCTCCAGCTGGAGCGTTCCGGCCTTCTCCCGGGCCACCTCTAACATGCGGGAGGTCACCTCGCCGTTGAACTCTGACGCCACTATCGCTATGTTCAGTCAGCGCACCCCCGCGTACTCTATGAGCTCCCTGCCGTCGACAAAGGGAATGCCGTTGTCCTGCGCGTACCTGCGCGCCTTATCCGCGGACAGCGCGGTGTAGGTCTCGGCATCCATCATCTCGCAGATTGCCGCCGCCGGCGCGAGCCCCGCCGCCCCCGCAAGGTATACCGACATCTCCGTGTGGCCCCGCCTCTCCTCGAGCAGGCCGCCTGACGCCATCAACAGGGGGACGTGCCCCGGCGTCCTGAATGACGAGACAAACTCCGCCCGGGGATCTGCCGCGCCGTGCAACCCGGCCATCTCCGAGATGGTCAGCGCCCTGTCCCGGTCGGTCACACCCGTGTACGTCCTGTGATGGTTGACCGTTATCGAGAACGTGGACCGGTCCCCGTACGGGGCAAGTCCCATTATCATCCCCCTGGGAAAGCCGGGCGATTCTGACAGCATCTCGTGCATGTACCTCAGGCCGAGCGCCGACGCAAGGCCGGGGCCTATCGCAAGGCAGATCAGCCCGCCGCCGTGCAGGCGCATCCGTGCTATATGCTCGGGCGTCACCAGCCCTGCTGCAGCCACCATGTCCACTTCATTCTCGCGGCCCTCTGAATCATGCACAAGAACAAACTCGCCCCTCTTTAGAGATTCAATGGCAACCTCGAGGGGCATGCCGGGCATGTCTCCGTTTCTGATTATAAAGTTTACTAGTAAAATTGTTATTACAAGTATAGTTGTCAGGGTTTTCGCGCCGCGTATTTCGCGAGTATGTCGGTCTCTATGTTCACCCTGTCGCCTGTATGCCTGGACCCAAGATTGGTCATCTCGATGGTATGCGGGATCAGCGAGATGGTCACGCGGTTTTTCCGTATTTTCGTCACGGTCAGGCTGATCCCGTCTATGGCGATAGATCCCTTCTCGACCACCTGTTTTGCAAGGGGGGAGGGTATCTCTACCTGCATGACTATCTCGCCCTTTTTCTCCTGGATCGACCTTATCGTGCCTACCCCGTCTATGTGCCCGAGGACAAAGTGGCCGTCGAGGCTGCCCCCGGCCCGGAGGCTCCTCTCTATGTTGACTATGCTGCCCCTCCGGAGGCTCCCAAGGTCGGTCCTCCTGGCAGTCTCGTCTATTATCTCAAAGTGGCATTTTACGCCCGTCCTCTCCGTTACCGTCAGGCAGACGCCGTTGAGCGCCACGCTCTGGCCCTGCTTTAGCCCCTTTGCGTAGGGCCCAAGATCGACGGTCATCCTCAGCGCGCTGCGGCGCGCCGGCCTGGCCACACCCGCGACCCTGCCGGTCCCCTCTATTATCCCGGTGAACATGCCGCTACCGGCCCTTTTCCTTTTCGTCAAACTCGTCCTGGCAGAACTGGTGGAAGACTGTGCACTTGTTTTCTGCGGCCCTTGAGATGATCCCCTTCATCTCTTCTGCCAGGAGGCCCTGGGCTGCCAGGAACGCCTCGTCTTTTCTGCCCGATCTCGAGTATGCATCGGACTTTGCGGCTGCTGCGGCCTTTATCGCGGGATCGGCCTGCTGCACCCTGTCGTATAGATCCGCGGATTCATCGAAATAGTTCATGCGGTACATTGCGAGCGCCTTGTTCATCAGCGAGGTTACATTTTTCGGCTCCTCGGCAAGCGCCCTGTCGTAAAATACAGCCGACTCCTCGTCTTTTCCCAGCTGGCCGAGCGCCATTCCCATGCTGTTGAGTGCCCAGACATCCTTGGCGTCCATGGACAGCAGCTTCTCGCAGAACCCTGGTATCTCGTCAAAGCGCCGCAGGCCCTCAAGCGCGAGCACCTTGTTTTTTAGCGCGTATTCATCGGAGCTATCAATCCCGAGCACCTTCTCGCATGCATCCAGCGCGTCTTGATACTCGTCTAGCCGGATGTGGGCCATCGCAAGGTTCTGCAGGCCGGTCATGTCCCGGGGGTCCTTTTCGAGCATGAGCCTGCAGTACCTTATGATCTCGCTGTATTTCTCCCCCTCAAACAGCCGTGTGATGGTGGCCACGGGGTCAGTCAGGTCTATCATTGGCTTGCAAGGATATTGGGCACCGCGCCTTTATTTTTCTTGTTTTTGATGTAAAATCAGCCCTCTGCGGGCTCGCCTGCCGCCTTGAGGAGGGCGTCGGCGCGCTTGTAGTGCACCTCGTCTATCATCAGGCCGTCCAGGGTGGTGGCGCCCCTGCCCTTTTTCATCGATTCGAGGTATGCCCCGCAGACCCTCTTGGACCATTCAATCTCGGCCGCATTGGGCTTGAACTCTTCATGCACTGTATCTATCTGCGACGGGTGGATCACGCTCTTGCCCTTGTAGCCAAGGGACCTGCCCCTCCGGCAGTCCTCCCGCAGGCCCTCATCATCCTTTGTGTCCTGCCAGATCCCGTCGATGGCCACCACCCTTGCTGCTGCAGCGTCTAGGGCGACCCGGGCCCGCGCGTGCATGGCGCCCCTGCCCTTCTTTGTGTACTCTATGCCCATGTTATGAAGCAGGTCGAATATGCCAAATACGACAGCCGGTATGCGCTCGGAATACGACGCTATCTCATAGCAGTTGCGAACGCCCCCGGGCGACTCTATCGATGGTATGATGTCCGTGCGTGCAAGGCCCCTCTCCCGTTCCAGGCCCTCGAGGAGCACCTCGATTCTCTTGAGGTCCTCCGGCCGGTCCACCTTGGGGACAACCACGCCGGCAAGCCCCTCCCGCGTGATCTCCCGCAGGTCCTCATCAGCGACGCTCGTCGTCGACGGGTTTATCCTCACAAAGACGGACGCGCCAAAGCCCCTCTTGGTGACTGCACCGCCGACCATCTTGCGGGCCTGGTCCTTTTCGGGCCCGGGCACAGAATCCTCAAGGTCCAGGCATACTATGTCCGCGGGCAGTGTCTTGGCATTTTCCAGAAACTTTGCATTGTTGCCTGGCACAAATATGAGGCTGCGAAATATCTGGGCCATCTGCGCTCAGGCGCCTTCGGGCTTCATCAGTATCTTGCCAAAGAGGCCCTTGCCGGAGAGCATCTTGGCGTGCGCCTCGGCCGCCTGGCCGAAGGAGTATGTCGAGTCTATCGCAGCCTTGATCTTGCCCTGCCCCATCCAGTAGAGCGCCTGGTCGAGCTCCGCCTTGGTGCCCTGGGTGGAACCGAGTATGTTTGTCCCCTTGAAGAATATGTGGCGCAGGTCGGTCTTTGCGTCGTATCCTGTGGTGGCCCCGCATGAGACGAGCGTCGCGCCGTATTTCAGCAGGGTGAGCTGCTTGTTCCAGTGGGTCTGCCCTATGTGGTCGAACGAGACGTCTATGCCCGGCGCCTCGCCCTTTCTCTTGGCTATCTCCTTGGTTATCGCCCGGACCTCCTTGTGCCAGTCCTCCTTGCGGTGGTCCACCGCATAGTCCGCCCCCAGCTCCTTGCACTTGTCGAGCTTGTCGGGGCTGGCGGTGGCTATCACGTCGCAGTTGTACAGTTTTGCTATCTGTATGCCAAAGCTCCCCACGCCCGAGCCGCCGCCCATTATCAGCACGGTCTGGCCCGGCCTGATCCTTGCCCTGCCGACTAGCATGTGCCAGGACGTCAGTATGGTCATTGATGCGGCCGCCGCGTGCTCGTAGCTTACGCCCTCCGGTATCCTCGATACGTTGACCTCGGGCAGGTGCGTGGACTCTTGAAAGGCGCCCCAGTTCGGGCCCGTCTGGAAGCCCCAGATGGTCCTCTTGATGCAGTCAAACTCCCTGCCGTCTGTGCAGGCGCTGCATATCCTGCACGACATGTTGGAGTGCGAGACGACCCTGTCGCCTATCTTTATGTCCTTGACGTCCTCGCCCACCGCGGTCACGTCGCCTGCCGCGTCAGAGCCCGAGACGTGCGGCAGCGGGACCGGGACAGGCTGGCCGCGCATCCCCCAGATGTCGTTGTAGTTTAAAGCTGCCGCCTTGACGGTAAAGATCACCTCGTCGGCCCGGGGCTTGGGCTCGTCGATGTCCTTTACGCGGAGTATCTTTTTGTAATCATCATCCGGTGCATACTCCTCGTAGACTACAGCCTTCATGGACACTGTCGGGGGGCGCTCCCTTATTATGTCTTATCGGCTGCCATCCTGGCCGTCTTCCCATATAGAACCGGAAACTGTTAAAAACAGTCCCACATTCCGTTTTTCATGTACAGGCCAATCATGGCATTGGCAATACCTGCCTGCATACTGCCTGCGATACTGCTCCTGGCGCCCACGTCAGACGGCGTTGCGCCGGATATCCCATACGGCATGGCCAGCATAACACACATGGACGCGGAAGGGAAGATGCTGGGGTCTTATTCCGTGCATAACAGGCTGATAGACGAGGGGGAGGACTGGATTGTTGGCGGTTTGTTTAACGCGGGCGGCCAATCTGCCAGTCTGACGCCATTGCGCGCCATTGGCGAGTATCTTCATGACAAGAGGTTTAATTCATTGTGTCTTGGCCCTCCTGATTTTAATAACAGGGAAAATGCCAGCATGGAGGATTTTGTGACGGCAGCGCCGTTTAACATGCGAAATTCATGCGTTGTGGATGAAAATCTTTCATATACAAACGGAACCGGCGTCATCAGCATACACGGAAGATGGATCGGCGGACAAAATGCGGAAATAGGCGCGGAAGCCGGCTCCATAACGGTATGCAATGAAAATAGAAACACCAGGCATTGTGGCGTTGAGGGGTCAGTCAGGTTTGCCGTTGTTGAAATAACCCCGGTGACTTTTTCAGACGGCGATGTGTTGGATGTGGAATATGTGTTTGATGTATCCACGCCTGACAGCTGACTATCAGGCGTTGAAGCATCGCATGCCCTGCCACAGGCGTGCCGCCTCCGGCCGGTGTTGCAGGCCCGACAGCGGTGAATTTGGGGCCATCACCATCACGGCCGCCGGTCCGGATCGGCAATACCGGCAGGCGCGAAAGCCGGCTCCATGGCAACATCTGGTGAAAACGATGTTCCCACAATATGTTGAAGGATCCGGGGCCTGCCGCTGCCGGCATGCCCGGCGCAGCCCTGCCGGATAATGAAATGCCGGGTGCGCGTCATGCATTTGATGCATGCACGCCTGGCAGTCAGCTGTTCGGGGTTGAAGCATTGAATGTATAAGTCACTGAAAGCGTGTCGCCCCTGGCCAGTACTGTGGGTTCAAGCACAACAGCGGCAAACTGCACGGTGGGCCTGTTGACCTGGACCCTTCCATTATCCCTGATGGTGTCAAGAACGTTGCGGCAGTTGTTATGATTTGCGCCGTTTAATATGCTGCATACGACTATTCCTCCGACAGTCCTGCCCCCAGGGGCATCCCCGCCATGACCGCCGTTCCTGATGCAGTTATTGTGGCGTTCGGGACTGATATTGGTCTCACCGCAATTAATATCGGGATCACACGGGCGATTGAGAGTATTACTCCAGTCACAATCCCTATCAGGGCCGCCGGTCCACCTCCCTTCAAGTGTTACGACTCCGGTACCGGGGGTATATCCAACACCCCTGCTGTCAACACATGAGTCATCATTGAAATATTGCGGCTGTCCCTTTAACTCCCCGTCGCCCATGCGGGCGTTGACATCATTGATTCCATAAAGACACAGGGCATCGAGCCTTCTATTGGGTTGAAACGGGGAGCCGACCTTGAATACCGACTTGATCAATGCATCCTCGCCGGGATCCAAAATCCTGTTGTGGGCTATGTGTGAGCCCAGAATGTCGCCTTCGGCGTTTCTATGTACGGCCTCCGCCATTCCGTACAACTGGGCGCCCTGCGGGATATCGGCCCCGGCAGGGATGAGGGCAAGCGCGCCTAGTATTGTAAATGCACCTACCCCTGCATAAAACACCGCAAGCCGCAAGGAATCACGGCACATTAAACCGTCCTTCAAAACTCCCTGACAATGCACATCCATATTCTCAAACCCCCAAGATGGACCTCTGTATCTCTGATATTAAATTGTTAAAGAACTCGGTTATTGGCGAAAACAGGCCGCGTTCAGGCTCTGGTATATCCACGGGCGGCTCCGCCTCCTCGGCCTCTGCTTCGGGCTCGGCGGCAGGCGGGGGCTGTATCACGGGCCCGGGCTCTGTAGCTGCCCTGCCTTTGGGCTCGATTTCGGGTTCCGGCGCAGCGGGCTCCGGCACGGCGGGCGGCGGAGCCTCTGCCACTGGAACATGGGGCTGCACTATGTCAAAACCAGACGTGCCGTATTCGAGCGGTATGCCCCTTATGTTGTTGGCGGCAATGCTCAGCCGCCCCTCATAGTCCTCTATAATGGGTATTTCAATGACGCCGTCTGCAGCCGATACATTGCCTGTCAGCAGCGAATCACTGTCGCATGTCCACAAATTTGTCTCCTGGCGGACCATTCCATCGCACGGGGCGATGCCCAGCCTGCCTATCTCACTCATGTATATCGTGGCGTTGCGGCCGTCATCCGAGTAGAGCCTTATCTCAACATCAAGGACCGGCAGGGCCGACGGTGTCGCCTCGTATCTGAGCTCCAGCGGCATATCTGTAAGGACAATGGGGCTGCTCGATATCCTCTCATTGCCCATCCAGAATGATGCTGCCAGGCTGTACCTTGTCTCGCCGTCTAACAGGGAGCCGATGTCCACGGCGCCGCCCCCGCCGCCTCCTCCTCCGCCGCCGCCTCCGCCGCGCGGTGCAGGCTGTATAACGGGCCCGACCCTCTCCACAATATCCGTATCATCCACATCCATTGGAGGCGTCCCGCTTGAGAATACAGGGGCATCTACCGCGTATAATACAGCGTGCCGGACGGTTGATGCCGTGTCCTGGCCTGGCAGCATATCAACTGCATAAACTATCCCGTCAGCATACACATCGGTCCCCTCCATTATGCCAGGCGCGTCCGCTGCATTTCTCATGTGGATTATCTTGCCGCCGGTATCCATCATGTCGTCTATGACCGGCCTGTCGTCAGCCTCTATGATCCCGCCAATCGTGACACGATCCATCACGGCCGGTACATCTGATGTCCCGCGCTCGAACATGCCCTTGCCGCCTGTATCCATCATGTCATCTATAACCGGCGCATCTGCCGCGTCAAGTGTGCGGCCAATATCGGCATGATCGTTCACGGCTGCACTGTCGGACTCTTCCCTCTCAAACATGCCCTTGCCGCCTGTATCCATCATGTCATCTATAACCGGCGCATCTGCCGCGTCAAGTGTGCGGCCAATATCTGCATGATCGTTCACGGATAGACTGTCTGACTGTACACGCTCGAACATGCCCATTCCTCCGGTATCCATCATGTCATCTACAACCGGCGTATCAGCGGCCTCTATTATCTCGCCAAATGAGGCGCGATCCATCACGGCCGGTACATCTGACGGCCTGCGCTCAAAGCTCCCCATTCTTCCAGTATTCATCATGTCGTCTATGACCGGCCTGTCAGCGGCCTCTATGATTCCACCAATCAAGACACTATCCCTTACAGCCGGTACATCTGACGGCCCGCGCTCAAAGCTCCCCGCTCTTTTAGTATCCATAATGTCATCGATAACCGGCGCATCTGCCGCGTAAATCGTCCGGCCAATATCTGCATGATCGTTCACGGCTGCACTGTCGGACTCTTCCCGCTCGAAGATGCCTGTTCTTTCTGTATCCATCATGTCGTCTATGACAGGCCTGTCATCGGCCTCTATGGACCCGCCAATTGAAACGCTATCCATCACGGCCGGCACATCTGATGTCCCGCGCTCAAATTCCCTTATTATTCCGGCATCTGCCATCTCCTCCACTTCAGGCATGTCGTTTGCGGGCAGCTTCAGGCCAAGCCCCGACCCGTCATTTATCAGCGGCCCATCCCGCGGATCCCTCTCATACATGGCATTGCCTCCGGTCTCCATCATATCATCCACAACGGGCGCATCGCCTGCGGGTATCATTGATGCAACGTTCCTCATCGTCTCCATCTCAAACACCAGCGTGTCGCCGCCACTGTCGATATAATCGATCGACGCCGGCCTTTCCATTTTGAAGGCATTCATTGCACCGTAATAGGTATCCTGGATATTGTCATCCTGGCTGAGCATGTAAATCCCCTTTTCCCCCGGTGTCAGATATGAGCTGTCAATGCGGTGGTATTCTATGACCTCAAGGCTGTCCGCCAGGTCGTTTTTGGCGTCATTTTCTATCGACACTGCCATGTCCTTGAATTGCAGGAATATTGTCTCCTCGTCGGGTGACAGCAATATGTCGTCCACATCGCCCGGATTTACGTTGCCAAGTGGCGTCATCCTGGGCCTCAAATCACCCGGGTCCACGCCAAGCTGCCCGGCCAGGTCCTCTTTTGACCAGATGAAATGGGTCGGCTCCTCGCCGTCTGCAGGCTGCGTCGTTGCTCCTGCAAGCTCGCCTGTTATGTTGTGCTCAGACCCTTCAAGATATGAAAATTTCACTATGAACCCCAGGCATTCATCGCTTCCCCCTCTGCCGGCAAGATAGAGGCGCCGCCCGTCAGACGAGTAGGTCGCCGCATTGACATCAAGCGTCGGGCATGTCGCCGTGAGATCCCTGTTGTTATAATAGCCGTGGAGATCTGTGATGCTGCCATTTGCAGCCCCGAGTGTGAAATCATCATAATTATAATCTCGCAGCAAAATTGTCGGGCTCTGCAAATTATCGAATGTCTCATCCCCGAATGACTTGGAAGGCACATCTTTTGGCTTGTCCACAACTATGACTTTGTCTGAGCCAGCGCCGGCGCTGCCCATGTACCTGATATCTACCCTGAGCCTGTTTGTTTCTATGAGCTCGAACATACCTGAGTCGTCAACTGAAAATGCATCAATTTTGTCATTGTTTTGGCCAAGTTCGTTTATTCCATACATGACATTTTCAACCCCGCCAGCTCCGTCGAAAAATACCTCATGCCCGTGTATCCCGATTGGCACGATGGTTTCATAGATGTCATAGGGGGCATGCCGCACATTGAATCTGGAGCTCCGGGGGGTGTCATCGAGGCGGTTTGTGGCCCTCAAAAAATCAAAACCCGCATCACTGCAGTCTGATCCCCCTATGCATCCGTCGCCGATTCTCATCTTTGGCCACATCTCCCCCCCGGCAAACTCTATCGTATCCACGCCAAAAAGTATCGCAACATCCAAGTCGATAGGGGCAATCTTGCTCCTGTTGCCGGCATCCATGTACAATGTGAGAATAGACCCGTCATCCTCACCGATGCTGCTGTTATAAAACCGCACGGGGTTGGCAAACCCGTCATACTGCACATGCTTGTCGGTCCTGGCCACTATCCTCCCGTGTTCGGCCGACATGACATCTTTTGAGAAATCAACCGTGACCGTGCCGTTGCCCCTGTGAAGCACTGTTATTGGAATTTCAGACTCGGTCATGCGCTCGCTCCTTGTACCAGGTGTGATACCACCTTCATTAATCAGCACAAGATGGTTGGAAATGGAGTAATCAAAAACACCCGGTGCGTCTGACGCGTTCAATCCGCTGTATGGTGATTCTCCGGCATAATCCCGCACAGGATAATCCGCTGTATCATCCGCCACGCTGTCACTCATGCCATCGATACCTGCAGGCATGCCCGGTATTGCGGCTTTCACTGACACGTTTATTCCATCGGACATTCCTGGAAGATCAACAACGGACAGGGCCGCGCCGGCTGAACCATTGGGGATCATCCCCGCAATTGCCCCATCCGGCAGACTCTTGCTTGTTGCCATGTTGTCCACTGTTGACGGCATGCCGGCCCCGTCACCATCGGCAACAGCCGACAGTATAGGCCAGAGCATCACTGCGGCAATTACTGCCACAATTACCGGGCGGATGGCATCATCCTTGTGGCGGGGCACCCTTCAAAATCCTTCCTTACACTTGACGTAAAACTCGAATAATGGTCCATACATGTTCGTGGTTTTCATCAAAGTTACCAGCGTTATAATAAAATACCTGCGGGCCGGCCAAATACCATGCCTGTCATGAAGTGCGAGTGCGGGGTCCTGTTTTACTCGTTAGAGGATGGTAGGTGCCCGCAGTGCATGTACGAGATAGGCGAGGCCAGGAGCAGGGAAGACTACGATGACAAGGGCCGGAGACTGTCCCCGTCAGGGCCCCGGGAGGACTTGATACGGGTGGTGCTGTCCTGCCTAGGCGGGGTTGTTATGTTAGAGGAGCTCAGGGGCATTGTGCACTTTGCGTGCAAGTTCCTCGAGACTAGGCACGTCATGCCTCCATTCTACTTTGGAATGTCCGGGACCGGCCAAAATTCCGAGATAACGGCGGCACTGACATGCCTAGAACACAAAGAGGTCATCAAGATACTGCGCGAGTCATCCAAGGCAGCCGGTACTCATCTCAGGCCGCTCAACTGGAGGATATCCGCCATTCATTCACACACATCAGATATGGAGGATGGCGACATAGATTATGACATGGCGCAGCTCGTCAAAGTACTGGGCAGCCATTCTGCCCCCGAGATAAGGGACCTTCTGCACCTGCACTTTCCCCAGACGGCGCTCAGAGGCGGGATAGGGCGTACAGCCGATAGCATCAGCTATCTGTTTCCGTCTTCTGGCGGCAGGGAGCATGCTGAGAGTGCTGTCTCACTAGCCGAGGGCAAGTATGTAATTCTCCCCGCCTATACCAGAGGCAAGGCTAGTGAGCATCACCGGGGATCGGCAGCGGCCGCCTCTCAGCGGACTGGCCGGGCATATGCGGCCCGGAGTCCTGCATAGTGTTAGATAACAAGACCGGGGAGAATGCCCCGACGCACGGATCCGAGGAGGATCTGTCTGATAGGGTTTATTTTGACACAATGATTTATCTCGGCGAGTACGTCGAGAAAAATGATGATTTCACGCGCATCTTCAATATGGTCAGAGAGAAAAAATTTCAGCTGGTGGTATCCACTATCAACCTGCTCGAGATACGTCGCTATATAACCCACAAATACCAATTCAGAGGATTGAAAAATGCAAAGACTACGTGTCTATTCCAGAATGTAAATGATGAGTACAACGATGTCGTTAACGGAATACGCGGCGATCTGGGCATCATCTGTAGACAGGCTTTGCATGATATAGGCGAGCTTGAAATGGAAAAACTTGCCAAGGATATTCACTGTCTCTGCAAGGAGGATTTTTACGAAATAGGTAAGATAGCCGGCTCGGCGGACGTACTGCAACTCAAAGCTGCGCGGAACATGGGATGCATCAAGTTCATTACAATAGACACTGCACTGTTGAAGTTGAGGAGTCATAATGGGTTTCTTGGCATGCGTATAATGACGCCTCGTGACTTGTCCGCCGGATGGCGTGCTCCTTAGGTGGCGCAGACCCCGCATGACCGTAGATTTGTCAGGATGTCTACGGCCTGAGAGGGATGCCTTCCATGCCATCTCTTTATACCGAACGGCCGCATGTACTCCGCCAAGGGGCATAGTGAAAAAACACGCCCAAATACCCATAACAGATCCATACCTAAAAGAAAATCGGCAAAGACTGGGGACACAGAATTGTTTTGTGGTTACCCGCGTGCCGGTCCTCGCCTCGTCAACAGATTTACCATCCTGATTAAAAGAGTCTGCAAAACGAACTGGGGCAAGGAACTAGACAGGATGGACCGGGACAGGGAGCACGCATGTGGCATAAGGACGGGGGAAGATGCAGCCTTCTGGGTTTGCCGCGCGCAGTTACTGGGGGGAGCGCTCAGCCCGTCATGGAATGCGGCAGCACGACGCGCCTGCGGCCCGTCCTCTGCGATATGTACCTCGCGGATAGCCTGTCGCGCTTTCCCGCCTGGTTGTTGTTCTTGGATCTCGGGCTCGTCCCGTACTCGTCGACAAACTCCAGCTCAAACGAGGAGCAGAACCGCAGGTTGAGCATGGCCCCTATCGCCTTGGCCGCGGGCATGCTGCCGTTGCCTATCCTCACTATCTTCCTCCTAGTGCTCAGCCCCGCGAGCACCGTGATTATGTGCGAGACCAACCCCTCGGTCGTGGAATGTATGGAGCTCTCTATCTCCCTGCCAAGGTAGAATACCGAGAGCCCCGTCCTGCTGCCGGGGTCTATGCCGATTACAAGCTCCCGCTCCCCCGCGCCCGCCCCGGCCTTTTGCAGGATCAGCCCGGCAAGGACGGTCGGGTGCTCCTCAACGGACTCTTCGTACAGCAGCGGGATGTGCGCGCCCGCGGGCGCCTCCTCCCTGGTGGTAAGCACGACGCTCCCCCTGTACCGGGGCACCTCCTCCGGCAGGATCGAGTCAAAGCCGGCTCCGAGCGCCCTGAGTGTTTTTACAAACCTATAGTATGGCCTCCCTTGGGTGGTGGCAACGCCTATTCGGAGGTACTCTAAGGGGCTGATGCCGCAGAAAAACCCCTTCTTGTATAATAATTATGCCTTGAGCACAGACGCGACCACGTGCTTGACTGCGTCGTCGAGGCCCGTATCTATCTTGGACTGGATATCCTTGAGCTTCCCCTCGCCCTCCTGGACTATCTTGGCGGCCTCGTCTTCTGCCTTCTTCCTGGCATCCTCTATGATCGCCTCCGCCTCGCGCGATGCCATCTCGCGCACCTTGGCCGTCAGCGTGTCGATCTCCGCCTGCGCCTTGGCTGCAAGCCTCCGCTTCATCTCTACAAGCCTTGCATCAAGCGAGTCGAGGTCCTCCTCGAGACCCGACAGCGACTCGATTATCCCCGTCACCTGGGAGCCGGACGTACTGCTCATGATTGGCGCGGATCCGGATCTTCTAATTAAACCTTCAATTATCGGTGAGCAGCATTATCGCCTGTGCCAGATCGCCCTTGGCCTCGCCGAGCGCCTCTATCGCACGCTCCCTCTCCACGCCCGTCTGTTCGCAGATCAGGTCTATGTCGTCATCGGAGAATATCGGCACCTCGAGCTCCTTCTCCTCATAGTCGCCCCCGGTGACCGTAAAGACCGATCCGTCCTTGCCCTTCATCTCGCTGACCTGGGGCTTTGTAATGATGATCTCCTTTTCATTGGTCTTTATGACCACCTCCCGGACGTCCTTGATATCGTTCATGTCGAGGCCCATCCGGTCCATCATCCTCCTCATGTTCCGGTTTCCCCCGCGCATCAAGGCATCTCATCCCCGGCCTGCTGACCTTTTAAACTATCCCTGACCTTGACCGCCACCCCCCTCTCCATCGAGGTGATCATTCCCGCTGGCAGCACGGCCTTTCCAACCGCCACCACCCTGCCGTCAAACAGCACCGGCGCGTCCGACGCGATCCTGACGTTCTTGCCGCACCACACCACATGGGCGCAAAACACCGACCTGCCCTCCTCTACAAACGGCCTCGATGCGGCGTCTATCTCCACGCAGCTCTCCTTGAAGTTTTTCCCTTTCAGCAGCATCTGTGCAAAGTGCGGGGTGATGGCAAGGCCGCCGTCGGTCCTGAGCGTGCAGAGCAGCCTCCCTCCATGGTTGACGGTCCTGATCCTACCGTTCTTTCTTGACAGGACAAACTCAAGCCCCCCCGGCACGTTCCTCGAGGTCCCCCTGCCAAAGAGCGCGTCGAGCGTGCGCAGCAGCTTCTCCCTGTTCTCCACATGCCGGGCGCGCCCGGTCCAAATATTAGTCCATTGTGGCGCCGGCCCCCGCTGTGTAGGATATCGAAATCATGTTCGCCCCCGCCGCGCGCGGATGCACCGCTGCGTCACACCGGGGCGCATCTTTGCCACAGGTGCCGCACTGCCCCCCGGCGTTTTTGTGCAGCCCGTCCCGGTGCACGGCGGCCCCCGCATGAATAATGCGGCCCTTCCTCCTGAGGACTCTGGGCCCCGGCACCGGGCACATCTATATAGGTCGGGCCGGATTCTATAGACTATGAGCGAAAAAGAGGAGACCCGCAAGATTCAGTTTACAGGCAACTCCTCCTATATTGTGTCGCTGCCAAAGCGCTGGGTGACCGATCTGGGCCTGAGGCGGGGCGATCAGATCAGAATTACCCGGAACTCGTCAACCCTGCAGATCTTTCCGCCCCAGGTCAGGGAGGGCGGCGCCCCCAAGGAGGACGCGACAATCGAGATAAGGGCGGACGAGGATCCCCAGCCTACAGTCAGAAGGCTCATCTCGCTGTACTTTCTGGGCTTTAGGACCATCCACGTGGTGCCGAAAGAGGGGTGGCTCAGGCCCGAGCAGCGGGCCTCGATAAAGGAGGCCGTCCGGCGGATGCTCATGGGGACCGAGATCATCTCTGATTCGCGCAACGGGATGACCTTGCAGGTGCTAGTCAGCCTGCTGGAGCTGACGGTCGACG